>NZ_JBITMP010000089.1:0-27319 GCF_044466425.1 Nonomuraea sp. NPDC049400 | reverse complement strand
ACCATGATCCCTGCCATTCACCAGCAGAGATCACGCCCAACTGCGCCAGGCCATCCCCTTCTACCTGGGAAAACAGGATGGAATCCTCTCATTGGCGGGTGGGAACCGGGCATCCACGCGGAAGGTGAGGCCCAAGCATTGGAAGCACGTTTGCGAAGGATCGGGGTGGACGTGGTCCGTCCTGCCGACGCAGGAGAAGGACGAAGCTGCCTTCTTGACCCCAAGCGTGAGTGGGGATTGGTTTATGTGGTCGCGCACGGCGCCTTCTTCCCGTGGCCGAGGTCCTCCGACTCCCAGCTGAGCCTGGTCGACAAGACCGTGGTGAGGGCGGGGGACTGGTTGCATTCCGGGTGCCGGGCCGCCTTGGTTTTCCTCAACGCCTGCGAACTGGGCCAGGGGGTTGTCCACCGTGCTGGCGATCTGAATGGCTTCCCTCTGGCATTGCGCGCCCGAAAAACCACCGCCGACCTTTCCGCCTTGAGCCCGGTCGCGCCCGAAGATGCCCACAGCTTCGCTGCCGCCTTCTACGAGGAGCTGCCGGACAGTGACAGCCTCGCGGCCTTCCGCCAAGCCTGTCTGACCGCCATTGGATTGGAGAAGCCACCCTCTGCTTGGGCGCCCTACGTCCACTCCGGCTTTCCCGTCCGGATACCGGACGGCCATCGCCTCAGGGCCGACCAGAGTCGTAAGTCAGCGGATGTGGTCAAGACCGCAACTCAAGACGAATCCGAAGGTCCCCGGACGTGATGGGCACGTTCTCCACGGTGGCGCGGCCCACGGTGTTCACCTCAGCTGACCAGTAGGCACCGTCAGGGGCCGTGATGACCACGATCAGCGGCTGCGCATTGTGTGCTGGGGTGAGTGTGAAACTGATCCTGGCTGTGTTCTCGGCCCTGTCGACCCTTGCCTTGATCAAGACATCAGATGCATATCCAACGCTGATGAGCATCGGCACGGGGAGGCGGATGGGGGCCACTTCGACAATCTCGGGCGCAAGGGTGGCGTGTTCCCTGTGCGCGGCTTGGGTGAGCCACGCCTCGATGTCGCGGATCATTACTGCGGCGGCGGTCGGAACTTCCCGGGTAGCGAGCAGCTCGAGCTCGGCGAGCAGAGGCTGGGTTGCCTGACCCTGGGCCGCACCCGGTGTGCCGGTCAAGGCGGCGTCCAGCACGGTGAGGTAGGCGTTGATGGCCGCGGTGCGGGCCTGCAGGTCTGGGGCCGTGGGGCGGCCGGCGGCGAGCCACAGCCCAGCTAGCGATGCCTCAGCGGCGGTTGCGTGTTCTGGCGCGCTGGCGTCAACGGCGTAAGCGACGGCCAGGTCCTCCAGAGCGGCGGCGGCCCACCGGGCTCGGTGTGCGGCCTCCTGCATCAAGGTCTCAGAGGCGGAGTCGTTCAGCGCATACGCAGCGAGTGCCAGACGGTGCAGCATCCACGCTTCGAGCATCAGCCGGTCGACACGGACGAAGCCGGGATCGCGGATCACGCCCAGCAAGGGGTGGCGCCGGCCAGCCTGGTAGACCTGCACCACGGGCCGCTCGGGAAGGCCGGCGTACAGGGGCAGGTCCGCGACGATCCGACGGCCGTGCCCGTCGGGAATGTCTTCTGCGGGGAGAAAGACCCCGGAGCCGCGCACCGTGCCCTCGCTAGGATCGAGGACGCGGGCCACTAGTTCGGTGACCTCCTGATCGTCTGGCTCGGTGTCGTCAGCCAGGACCGCGCTGATCCGCAGCCGGAGCGGGTCGGTGTACGTCTCGACAAGGAGCTCCGGAGCCTCAGCCCCGTCCCAGCGCAGGATTCGGGCTGGCACCAGCGCCGGGTCCACGCAGGCCGTAACCAGGGCGTCAGGCGCCGCCGCAGGAGCAGAGACACCAACGTGCACCGCTGGCCCCGCTCCGAGTCGACCTTCACCAACGGCGCGGGAGGCAGCGTTTACGCCAACGGCGGCTTCGAGCTCGACGGCGAGATCGTGCAGGTACGCGGCGTCGGGATGCCCGTCGGCGAGCACCTGGGCGGCAGTTCGGGTGGCGGCAAGCAGATCGGGACGCATGGCCCTTGGCAGCTCACCATTCAGGAACTGCTCGGCCCGGTACAGCAGGCTGGCTGCCCCGGCAGCGAATTCGGCGCTGGCCTGCTCGGCCAGCCCAGCGCCGTGGGAGGCTAGAGCATGGTCGATGCCCACGGTGGCCTCCGGGATCGGGGCGGGCATCCACCGCTGTACGCCTGCCACCAGGCCGAGCCTGGCCCAGGGCTCAGGCAGTAGCGGCGGGGCGGGCACAGCCGTGGTCCCGGAGGCGAGGGCAGCGCCGACCCCCCTTACCCACTCCTCACCGAACAGGTCCGTCAGCGTCTGGAGCGCGTCGCGGTGCGGCACTGTCCACGCCAGTACCCGCCGCGGTTCGGTGAGGTCGACCGAGACCGTCACGCCGGGCGCGGGGGTGACGATCCCGGCGGCAACCGCGGCAGGCTGGGCGCCCCACCAGCTCAGCTCGCCTCGCTCGTCGGTGACCAGGCCACCGTGCTGCTGCGCCATCATCGCACCGTCCCCACTCGCCGAGATTGCCCTTCACTACTCATGCAGATCCCCCACGGCCATATTCGGCCGCTAGGGCGGCCCGCATCAGGTTGATCGTCTGCTCGACCGCCGCTTTCTTGCTACGACTTCGGGCATTGTCAGGGCGCGATGATCCCCACCGCTGTTCCAGACACGCCCACCACCTAGCTTCGATCGTGATATCGACGTCTGCGGTGCCTGATGCCAGCCCGGACAACAGGTCCCGGGCCTGGGCAGCCTCCCACGACCCATCCTGTGGCAGCCACTTCGGCGCCGCTGCCGCAGCTGTCGCGATCGCATCCATTGTCACGATGAGGCCGGCATGGTCCGGCGAGGACACGTATCCCAACTCTTCATCGAACTCGGCAAGTGGGACAGCCTGCTGATCAGTGAGCCGGCGGTTCACGATGCGTACAAGGAGCCCAGGGAGCCTCTTCTCATCTGGTTCCTCGCCCTGGCCTGACTCCCTCAGCAGGTAGAGAGTGGCTTCCTCGACACTGGCGGAAAACACGTCCTCCGCCTTCGCAGGAAGTTCCCCACGACGCCGCATCCGGTCGGCGAGGTGACCGATCTCCTCCCATCGTTGCCAGCCTTCCTTACCTACCAGCCACTCCTCCCGTTGCTCGGAAGTTTGTCTCCGCTGGCGGGATTTCGCCTGATGCTGGTCGCTGACCGGCTGCGATGGGCCGGACTCGGACGGGTCTGCCACCTTCACCGGCGGTGCGTCAGGAGGAAGGACAAGTTCACCGGTCCACAGCTGGCGGGCGATCAGATCCACCAACTGAGCCCAAGTCTCAGGCCTGACTTTCAGCGCCGCCAACTTGTTCCTGTCAGTGAGCACGCCGTCGCGGTCGAGCTGTTGTCGGACCAGCAGGGCGGCGCGGTCCTTGAGGTTGTCCCGTTGATCCTTGCGGAGATTGAGGTGCTGCTCATTGAGCCACTCTTTAGCGCGGTCGAGGGCCTGCTTGGCGATGCCGCAGATCGCGTACGTGAGTGGCCCGGCGTGGTATTCGATCAGCGCAGCGGTGGCGGCGCGGACGTTGGACTGGGTGAGCGGTTCATCGAGGGCGCTCACGCGCGCGGCGGTGAGGTCCTCGGTTACTCCGCCGAGGTCGCCGGTGCGGCCAAGGGCATTGGCGACCGCGGCCGGAATCGAGTCCTTCTTCAAAAGCGCGTTAGCGCAGGTGGTCAGCTGCTTGGAGACCACAGCGCGGTTCACTGTACGGTCCGGGCGATCCGCAGGAAGGTCCCGGTCCAGCCATCGTTGACACAGTTCCCTTTTGGACAGCCCCGGCTCTCCGGCCGGAGGATCCCACCATACTGGTGCGTTCACTCGGCCTCCCCCGCGGCCAACGTTGCCCCTCTTCTCCCAGCTTAGAGGCCTGACGGGGAGCGCGGCCGGCAGGGGCGGTGAGGCTGGTCGGGCTTTCCCCGCCCCGGCCCGCCTGGGTGAGGGGTCAGTAGGTATCGCCGGGCGGGTAGACCAGGAAGGGCCCAGCGTGCCGGGGCGCGCCGTGAGACCGTGCGGCCCGACCCTGTCGCCCGACCCGCGCGGCACCGCTGTCTCCCGGTCGGCCTCCCTGAGGGAGGCGGCCGTCATCGCCTCGGGCTCGGCCTCGTCCTGCTCTGCCCGGGCTCGGTCGCTCTCCTGCGTCGAATGGGGCGGTCCGCTCGGGTCTGCAGCGCAAACAGTAGCTGGGTGACGTGCGTCAGCTGATGCTCCGGGTGCAGCTGCGGTAGCTGGTAGCGGTGCTTTGGGTCAACGGCCAACAGATAGCTGGGCGAAGCGTCACAACCCTGGCTGACTATTTGGTAAGGACGATCTAAATTGGCACAGAACGAGCTGGCGTGGTGCCCTATTCCGTCAGCCATAGTCATGCTGGTGAGGTGACCACTTCAGTAAGCTATGGAGCGTGGCTGCCTAAAGGTCTGAGGCTCAACACCTTGGCGCGACAGGTTGCGGATCAACTGCGTGTGGGCGTGGACCCCGGACGCGGAACGAGCTGGCCGCTGTCATGGGTGTGTCTCGGCCGCCAGTCTCCGCCGCTGTTATGCAGTTGAACGGGGTAGTCCTTCTGAAGAACGCGGGCGGCACCCGCCTTGATGTGCCAGCGCAAAGGATTCAGGCCCGATTAGGCGAACCTTCATGAGCCATCGCTCTCGCGAATGACAATCAACTATATCGTCGCCTAGTCGACGACACGGATTTTCATTGAACGATCAGGGATATTCACTGTACACCATTTCCTTTATTACGATATCGCCGATAAGTACTTTCGGGAGATAGCTGCCTTTCATATACGAGGCGCGACAAGGATTCCCTTCGTCTTCACTCGTACACACATTTCCGTGAATATAGATGTACATCGGGCCCCTTTCCTCCACGTATTGCACTGCTATTTCTATGTCCTCATAGACTCCCACGCCGAAGCCAAGCACCTCCAGGCCACTTGGGTAGACAGACGTATCTTGCTTATAGACCTTTAGGATAATAACGTCCCCTACAGCTGGAACCGTCTCCGGATATTGCTCCCCTCTCGAAACAACCGTGTATCTTTTGTTCCTAACACCCAGGTAGCCGTTACCCATTTCCCATCCCACCAGACCGCATCTGGGACCTAAATTTCGGATTGTGGCAAGCGCGCCACCATGCCCGTATCGCCTCCAGTGAATCACGTGTCGTTTCACACGCGACCAAATCTTCCGGCAGGATCCACCGGAAGTTGGAGTGTCGTTTCGACAGGGTGATGGGGTGACCGCCGTATTCGACGGCATAGGTGATCTGGTGAACCCTGCACGAGTAGCTCGCTTCCACATACCCGTGATGAAACGCAAACTCCGGATCGACAGGTACGGGCCCGCTCCATCCGATGTGATCGATGAGCACGCGGCTTAGAGTCTGCCGAAGCTCCTCATCGCTATCTTGGAACTCTCCCGGAATTTCTTCAATTCCAGGCAGGTCTTTGGTCATCGATCGCTTGAGGAGGAGCACGCGGTCGCACTGGTGCACGACGGCCGCCACAGCTTTGCGCTCAGGCAATTTCGACAGCGGTTCGATTAGATCGGAAAAGACTTCAAGCTCTGGCGATGACGTTGGATTCTGCTGCCGCCTACCCCTGAGATTTATTGGCATCTGTCATCACCGCCCTGCGTAAACCGCTTCGATTTAGTACACCGGACTGCTGTTCCAGTTTCCCCTGATACATCGACGATGAGAATGAGCGGCTTGCCAGGGCCACTCGAAGAGGTCCGCAGCTCTGTGCCGTCAATCGCGCGCTTGGAGCGATTTCCCATACATTCACCAAACCCAGCTCGCCGATCCAGCGTCAACCTCGCCGAGGTAAAAATGGTCTTGATGCTGGGTCGCCACGCCCCGCTGTCTCGGACGTCCTTTCGGTGGTTTCTCCAATGTTCCGGCCAGGGTCTGCAGCATGCACCGTGAGGAATGCGCACGGCAGCGGTGCGCGGTGTCCTGCCGCCCAGGAACGATCTGCCCAGTCCCTCCGCCGGGCTGGGGACCCGCACGGGTGCGGGATCGGCCTGGTGCGGGCCGATCCCGCACCGAGGAAACGCAGCCTGATCGCAGCGCATCTGCGCGCCTCCTCAGGGCGAGCTACCGGCGCCTGAACGGGAGCGACAGGCGGCCTCGCCAGCGGAGTTCTGCCATGGCCGCCGCCGCAGCGGCGGACAGGATGAAGAGGACCATGGACCACAGCAGGAGCATGCCGAGATGGTCGAGACTGTGCGTCCACAGGGGGTCGCGGTCGGCCTGGTACCCGCCGCTCAAGTTCATGTAAGACGCCATGCTCGCGTATCCGAGGCGGGCCGGCAGGACCGCGGTGGGCAACTCCAGCCAGCTGGGCAGCGGGAAGATCGAACCATGCAGCACCACCTGCAGCACCATGAACCACGTGTTCAACAGCGTGGCTTGATAGAACGTCGAGGACAAAGCTGAGATCAGCAATCCGATCGTCAAAGACGAGCACATGGCGGCGAAGATCGCGATGAAGAGCACCGCGATGGGCGGGATGCCGAACTGGGCCGGCGGGAGAGGACGCACGCCGCCGTAGACCAGCGTCACGGTGAGTGCGATGACCGCGCACACGGCACTGAAGACCAAGGATTTGGCCGCCAGGATGCTGGCCGCACTGACCCCGACGCGATGATCCTTGTGCAGCACCGCGCGCTCCTGAACCAGGTCCAAGAACGAGATCAGTGAGCCGGTCAGCCCAGCCCCGATCACCAAGGTGGCGATCGCTTTGCTTGCGTCCGGGCCCGCACGAAGCCCGTCATCGGAGGCGATGATCGCAACAAAGCTCAAAAGCAGGGGCGTGGCCAGGCATTGCAGCAGTAGTGTTTTGAGGCCGCGCCGCCGGAGCAGCATCCACTGCCGTTGTAGCACGATGGTGAAGCCCGCCATGGTCACCCAGTCGCGCCACGTCGACTGAGAAGGCGGCCTTGCACCTCGTGGCCGCCCGGGACTCGCGATGCCGCCCTGACGATGACTCTTCTCACCGAGATCGCGCAGCCGCTGACACCATTCTCGGTCGGTGAGTGCCGGTGGCGGCCCGTCGTGCACGACTCGCCCAGCCCCGTCCAAGGCGATGATCTTGTCGGTGTAGTCGGGCAAGTGGGTCGTTGTATGCGTAATCACGATCACGGTACATCCAAGATCCCGACTGGCGCGCCACAGAGCTCGCATGATGTCGTCATCTAGGGCAAGATCCAGGCCGCTACTCGGTTCGTCGGCGATTAGCAGCCTCGGCTGGCCCACCAGCTCCACCCCGAGGGACAGTCGTTTCCGCTGGCCGCCAGACAACTGCGAGACCTTATTGCTGGCGCAGGCACCCAGGCCCAGAACCGCGATGACCTTGCCGACGCGCTGGTCAACAGTGGGCGATGCGTCGACGAGTTCGGGCCGCGAAGCAATCGGCGCGCGGTCGCGAATCTGCGCCGCGACGATCAACGTTTCCTGGACGGTCAGGTCGTCATAAAGGGCTTCTGACTGCGGCACGAATCGGATCTGGTCTCGCGGCGCACAGGCAGCGCCTGCCTGTCCGGGGCAGCTGACCCGTACCTCTCCGCTCACGTGGTGCGCGCTCTCACCCAAGATCACATCCGTCAAGCTGGACTTTCCCGCGCCGGACGGGCCCACGATGGCCACGATCTGGCCTTCTTCCACGGTGAACGACGCGTTGTTCAACAAGGTCTTGCCGGTCGTGGTGGTGACCGACACGCCGGCCAGGTCCACCGCAAGCCCCTGACGGGCGGCGCTCTGTCGCGCGGTGTCGGGCGCGGTGTGCGTTACCGCATGGCTGGTACCAGAGGCGGGCAGGGCTGCCGTCCCCGCCTCAAGGAGGTCCGGTGAGATCGTCATGATCGTCGAGCCCAGCTCTAGGACGTTGTCCTGTCCGATGGGCGCCGCTGTGGTGACCGGCGTGCCGTTCAGGCGGACTCGGCCGGCGTCGTCGGCGGCGATCCACCAGCCACCGTCATGATCCAGGGCGAGCAGCGCGTGCCGGCTGAGGACCTCTGGATCGTCGTGGATCTCAATGTCGGCGCCTGAGCCGGCGCAGCCAATGGTCCACGTGCTCGCGAAGGCCTCGAATCCTGGGCCTCCCTGCAGGGCGGTGGGTGCGGTCACGCCTCGTCGCCTCCTCGTCGTGCGTCAAAATCGGCCCATTCCACATCGAGACGGTCGAGGGGACCGAACGCGCCCCTGATGAGGCGCTGCTCCCTGTCCGCGATGACCTGGTCCCGCTGTGCGGCCAGTTCCGCCGTCTTCGTCAGGTGAGTGGTCTCGGCCTTGGCCTGTTGGTAGCGGTGATGTAGTCCGGTCTCCCGCCGCGCTGTCTCCTCAGCCCAGGCGACGTGCTGGCGATCGGTCTCTTCCGCCTGGATCGCTCGACGGGCGACCATCACCTCGTAGTGGGTGCGCGTGCCCAAGATCTTCAGCAGTACTGGCGCCGCGTCCACGATGATGAGGAAGATCCGGAGGGCGAGCTGAGCCGCCGCGGTATAGCTATTGGCCTGAGCCAGGTCGTGAAGAGCGGCGAAGGAGTCAGCAAGCCCTTCGCGCTGACGGGCCTCAAGCCGCTTCCGGTCTGCCTCGATGGCGCTCTTGACGGCTGCCTCGCGGCGCGATTGCGCGGCGCGCAGATTTTCTGTGAGGCTCGAGACCTGCTGGTTCATCCGCGACAAGCGCTCCCGGTTCTCCTCCATGCGGTGGTCAGCGCGGAAGCGCTCCGTCTCGGCACGCCGCTGCCGGCAATTCGGGCCCTCTCCCCGCAAACCCGTGTTTCCGCGGCCCGGTACGCCGAGACATTCGCTTGCCGCCTTCTCCTGCAAGGCCGCGTAGGTGCGCGCGTCCCTGTCGATGGTGGCCTGCAGCCGTTTGGCCTGCGACTGGGCTGCGTCGAGCTTGCCCTGCACGACCTCGGGTGATTCCCCCGGCGTCACCAGGACCACCTCACGGCACTCCTCCCTCTCAGCGGCAGCACTGCCGGCGGTCCCCGGAAGCTGATTGCATCGAGAGAGTCTGCTTTGCCGGGCCACGATCTCTTCCTGCCGCGTGGCCTTGACCCTCTCTTCGACATCGGGGTGGAAAATCGCGAGCAGGAGGGGTTCCGCGACGATCACACCGAGCACGACGGAGATCGCGAGCCGCGGCAGCATCCGGATCATGCGCTTCCCACATGGCTCGTCCAGGACCGTGGTGGTGGCCACGAGCCACCGGTCGAGACACAGAATGAACAGGAACCAGACCGGCAACAGGAACCACATGAAGACGTGAAACTCGCCAGTGATCTGATGGAGGCCGACTCCCATCGAGATCATGGCGAGGAGGGCGACCGCCAGGACAACGCCGCCCATGGCCGAATAGCGCCCCCGCTCGTGGGGCGCGCGGTCCAAAACCTCCTCATGCGTTCCGCAGAACCAGCGCAGGCCCCGGCCGACATCGATCGTGCTCATCTCATTTCCTTCCTGCAGTGCGAACAAGACGTTCGGCTGATCAACCCACTGAGGTGGTCGTGCCGTTCGCTGACGACCGCCGGAGCAAGCGGCCGACACTGGACCGCGGGTGCGGGATCCGCACACACCGCAGCGGACAACCCCGGTATCCACACCGGGTCGATCTCACGCGCCTGAATGTGGAGCAGCAGACGCTGGACGATACGAGGCTCGGCGTGAACGCCGAGCCGCTGCACCAACACCGACGTCACGTCATCCATCAGGTGCCTGGCCAGCTCCTGCTGAACGTGCTCGGCCTTGCAGTATCCGTTCGCGAGCAAGCGGACCGCGTCGGTGACCAGACAGCTGTAGGAGGCGGTCACCTCGACGATGTGCCGGTCGTCACACGACCGCCGCGACAGTCGAAGATCGATACGCTCAGGCGTCGCCGAGACCACCATCACGGCCGTTGCCTCTGCCAGGACCGGGTCCTGGAGATCGCGCGGGATCGCGTAGCGGTCGCAGACCTGGGCGACCAGCAGCGTGCCCGCGGACACTGCGGGCAGCTCCGCCAGGTCGCGCCGCCGGCGTCCCCAGCGCTTGGGCACCGGGGCAAGCCGCCGATAGGCCACGACGGGGAATGCCCGTGACAGGCGAACCACGCCGTCGGCGGTCGTGAACTGTCGGAACGGCGTCCACGGCTCGTCGTGCGGGCTCATCCCGCTGGGCTGGGAGGCGGTCATGCCGCCTCCCGAGCCAGATGCGCCCGCAGCGGCACAACCTGCGTGGCCTCCCGATACAGGTGGTGGGAGATCTGCTGACCGGGCTGGATGATCACCGCCGGCACTCCGAGCAGCCTCAGGGACCGGATCTTGTCGGCGTAGATGTGATCCGCGCCGACGAGGGCCACGACGTCGGCCGCGGCTGCCGCGCCTCGCCGCAGCTGCTTGCGGCGCGCGTTCTCGAGGGTCTCCAGCTCCTCGATCAGCAGCTCATCGGCGCCATCCTGGCCGCCCTTCCACCTCCATGCATCGTGGCCGGAAGCGAAAATCAGATCGAGATGGAGCTGTGCAGTGAGGGGCGAGCAGGCGATCCTCACCCGGTGGACCTCGCCGATCATGACCGCCATCCCCGCTATCTGGTGAAGCATCGCCCGCACCGTCGCGTTGTCGCCACGATCTCCCCCGGATCTCTTACCGGCTTCCCAGCTGACGTGGTCGCCGTCCACCAGGAGGGTGACGCGCACTGGTTTTGAGAGACCGGCCGGTAGCTGAACCGGGAGCGCCCCGCGGCCGGGCGTGGCGTCCGGTGTGTGATCTACGTCCAAGATTCCCGAATCCCCTTTTGTCCGAGCAGTGGTGCACATCCGCACCCTCCGCTCAAGCGGATCCCCCAGTACGCTGTCGGTCGTCTCCGCGAAATCCCACCGCCGAGCGAGCACCACGGTGCGCACGATGAACTCGGCCGCCGGCACGCCAACGCGACCCTCGTCCAGGCCGTCTCCCACGGCCATGCCGACGTGGCGTCGCCGAGCACCCAGGCTGCGGTCGCCAGCACGTCCACATCGGCCAGGGCAGCGAACCCGCCTGGATCAACGACATGGCGAACCTGCGGCAGGAGGCCATGAGATCAGACGCTGATGCACCCCGCCCCGCTGACACCTAAGCGTGGTTCTTGGCACCGTAGGTCTCGGGCGAATGTGCCCGCCGGGTGCGGAGTTCTCATGAGCACTCGCTATGACGCGTTGTCCACGTACGGTGTGATCCAACTCGTTCACCACCTCATGGGCGCCGAACGAGGCAGCACCTTGGCCCGCGTGCTCACGGACGCGGAGTTCTTCCCAGCCAGCGCGCTCCACGGCAATACCGCGCCGCTGCCGGCCGATGCGGAACCCGCGCTGCGGACCGTGCCCCTGGCCGACGCCTCGGCCGCGACGCGGGCCACCGTCGAGGAGTTCGCGGGCTTCTACCGGGCCGAAGCGGACACCGTCACGGATCATCCGGAGCTGCTGCTCCGGCAGGGCGCCAACTGGCGGCCCTGCTCCGCGGCCGCCCGCGCCATTGGAAGCACACCCTCAGCCCGGCCGGGACTGCTACGCGCGGCGTGGTGGGTCGTCCGGACGGCTGTTCAGCGGACGGACAGCAGGGACGCGCAGCCGCTCGATATCGTCCCGCAGCTCGGCGGCGGGGCGCAGGTCATAGGCCATGGTCGTCTCCGGTCGTGCGTGTCCGGCCAGTTTGGCGGCCTTGATGGCGTCCACGACCGGCAGCACGTTGCTGATGAAGGTGCGGCGCATGTCGTGCGGCCGTACTCTGCGGGTACCCGCCTGCTGGCTTCTCTTGGTCAGGATGTCGGCGATGCCCTGGGGCTGCATGTGGCGGGGCCTGCCGTTCTTCATTCGCGGAGCGCCGTTGCGTTCCAGGCGCGGGAACAGGGCGCCGGCGCCGTCGCCGCGGATGGCCAGCCAGCGCTCCAGCAGGCCGGTGGCGAATGACGAGAGGGGCAGATGCCGTTCCTTGTTGCCTTTGCCGACGACGCGCAGCATGCCCGCGGTCAAGGCCTCGTAGTCGTCCATCGCCAGGTTGGCGGCTTCGGCGCGGCGCAGGCCGCAGCTGTCGAGCACGGCGATGAGCGCGGCGTCCCGCGCGCCGGCGGGGGTGTCGTCGGCCAGGCAGGCGGCCAGGAGCGCGCCGATCACCTCGTCGGGGATGTAGCGGCCGGCGGGGCTGCGCTCGCTCTTGACGTCCTTGACGCTGCGGGCGCGCTGGTAGTCCTCTCCGGTGATTCCGCCCAGCAGCCAGGCTTCCTCCAGCACGCGGCGCAGTGCGCTCAGATGCTTGTTGACGTAGGCGTCCGACCAGCCCTGCCGGAGGATCTGGGCCCGAAGGTGCACGGTGTGCTCGTAGCGCAGCAGCCACCACGGCTGGCCGCGTCCGCTGACGCTCGCATCGTCGAGCGGGCGGCCGAGGATGAGCCGGGTGATCCGGTCCAGGCATCCGCCCATGCTGCGTCGTGACTCGTCGCTGTCCAGGCTGGCCAGGTAGGTGTCGTACGGGTCCTTCATCGCCGCGGCGGTGGCGATGCGGTCCTCATCACCCGGAGCGGCTGCGGCGGGCAGTGACAGCGCCGCAAGGGCCAAAAGCCCTGCCTCCAGGTCCGGTGCCGCCGCCGGCGCGCCCTTGAGCTCGGTCAGTTCATCGGCGGGTGCCGTCACCGGGGCCTCCCAAGGGATGCCGACGGCGGCACTCCGGGGTCGTCCGGATGCTGCTTCGGTGAATCCGCACTGCCTCGCCAAGCCAGGGGCGGTAGCTGGCGCAGCCACCCGGCGTGGCGCTCGGCCTTCAGGACGGCCCGGCCGGCCTCGCTCGTCAGGTAGCGCATGGGAACCGTGCCGGGTACGGGCCTCTCCAGCCAGCCTCGCTCAGGTGCGCGCCACCAGGCGCCGCCGGGATCGGGCACGCCCCGGTAAGGCTGCCGGTCCGGTATCACGGTGATCTCCGGGCGGTCGAGCGGCGCGCCGGTGTAGGGGCCGAAGAATCGGTCTCTGATCCAGAGCTGAGGTGGCCGTCTTCGATGTCGGACAGGGTACGGATCAAGGCTGGGACCTCCGCGGCGTCGGCGTTACCGGCGCGGTCGGCGCTCTGCTCGGCCGGCGTGTGCGTGTCCCGCGTCGAGCATGAGGGGCAGCAGCGCTCAAGGGTCAGCTGCAGCTGCTCCCCGCACACGTCGATGGGTGTGTGACAGACCTGGCAGGGCTTGTCGCCGTCGGGATCGGGCAAGGTGGCCTCCTAGCGGGGTTCGCGCGTCATCGTCGTGGGTTGCGCCCGTCCATCAGCCACCACCGTCTGGTTCAGCATTGCCGCGGAGCTCGGCCAGGACGCTGTCGGTCCGCTGGAAGCGCACCCAGCCCTGCACACCTGGCTCCAGCAGGCTGCGGGGTATCCACTCCACCTCGCAGTGCAGGCGTTCGGGAACCGTGATCTGCTGTTCGCCCTCCTGCGTCGTCACGGTCATGGCCGCTGCGTGAGGCGCTGCTGGCATTGGGGGCAGAAGCCCTCGGCCACGCTCGCCTGGGCCCGCGCCCAGTGGGCAGGGCCGGGGTTTTCGGTGTATGGCACGGGATCTCCCATCGGGGCAGAGCCGGGGGAAGGGACGACGTGGAGCCGCCGACTGCGGTTAGTGCAGAGTGTCCGAGGTGTTGACGACCGAGTCGCGCAGTTCGAAGAAGCGACGCAGCACAGCGAGGATCTCGTCCCTCATGTCGCCCCGGTGCGGCGGGGTGAGCACGGTGAGGCGGGAGGTGCCGTCACTGCGATGGCCGATGTCGGAAACGTGCACGCCGAGCGCCTCGAGGGCCTGAATCGCGTCGTAGGCCGTCTGGTTGTGCTCGCGTGACAGGTCCTCGTGCCAGCCGTTGTTCAGGATGGTGACGAAGTCGTCGCGCGCGATGGGCGCGGCGAGGATGCGGCGGGGAAGGTAGTAGGCATCGCCCGCGTGGGCCTTCTCGACGCGGATGGTCTCTCTCGGCATGATGGCTGCCTCCTCGGGGTGCGTATCGTCGCCGAAGTGCTGTGCTGTTCGCCGCCCACGCGGGTCTCCGGGATCAGGGCGTCTTGTCGAAGGGCTGGGGATGGGGCGGCGTACAGGCTGTCGCGCACGCGCCCGTCCATCGTCATGCTTCCCGCGTGCGATTGGCCAGGTCGTACACCGTTGCGCCCAGCAGTCGCACATAGCTCTCCTTGTCCGGCATCGGGGCGAGAGCGGTCAGGGCATCGGCAAGGACGGCGGCCAGCGTCTCGCTGCTGAGCTCGGGGTGCTTGGCCACGAGCGCGTCTGCGAAGGTCCTCCCCGCGGCCAAGCCGGTGCTGGGCAGCTGGCCGAACTGCTGGATGGCCGCGCGGACGTCGGGGTTCAGCCCGCTCATAGGACTGCACCGCGGCGCGGGGTGCTCGCACTACCGTTCATGGCGTCGGGCCCTTTCTCCTGAGGTGTGCGCGTCCCGGCGTCGCCGTGACGTGGTGCTCCAGTCTTCCAGGGACGTCCGGCATGGGTCTCATCGTCGCGCGGCACGTGCTTGTCGGCGGGGAAACAGCGGCGTACCGTGATGGGCAGGTGGCGTTCGGTGCGCCGGGTTCCGCGCGGAACGACGCGGACCAGGTCCTGATCGCCCAGTGCGCGGGATCGGCGGCCTTCGCCCGCCGCCCGGGGGGTGTCCCTGCCCTCGGGATGTTTCCTCGGCCGCCGCCACCGTCGAGCGGAACGACCGTGTGTCGTCCGTTTCGGGTCCGCGCCGCGCGCGAGGGCCCGCCTCCCCGCGGAGGGGGTGATCGCTCCGCGGCTTCTCATCCCTGATCACGCCATGATCGTAGCGTCTTTACCTGTGGGAGTCCGCATTCTCGTGGGTAAGATTCATGATCGTTTCAAATCGTGATGATTGCGTACGTTTTTATTTCGTACGAAGCCGACACGATTTTGATACAGTCATTCGCGTGATAACCGGACACGAAGATCTCTTCGCCGAGCCCGAAGGTCTCCCCGGAGACCTCGCGGCCGCCGCCGCAGCGGCCCACCCTGGCGGCGAACCGGAGGAGCAGGACGAATCGGGCGGCAGTCCCCTCCCGGATGCGGAGCCGACGCACTGCCCGTGCGGCAACACGCTGCCGCCACGCGTGCCCGGCGTGCCCGGCCGCCGGCGCGCGTACTGCTCGCCCGCCTGCCGCGCCCGGTACCACCGCGAACGCCGGACTCGCCAGGCGGGCGCGATGGCCGACGCCGCCCGCCGCGCGAGCGCGCTCGACGAGCGGCTCACCCCGCAGATCGAGCAGCACGCCGCAGCCACCGCCCGCCTGGCCGAGGCGCTGGCCGAGCGCACCCGACAGCAGCAGCGGCTCGCCGACGTCTCCGCCGAGCGGCTCCGCGCCGCCGAGGACGACGCCGACGAGGCCGCCGCCGCCAGCCGCGAGGACCAGGAGCGGGCCCGCCGCGCACTCGCCGAGCGCGACGCCGCCCGCCAGGCTGCCGCCGACGCGCGCAAGGCCCGCGAGCAGGCCGAACGCAACGAGCGCCAAGCCAAGCGGGACAAGGACCATGCCGAGCAGGACGCCCGTGACGCGCGCGACTCCGAGCGGCTGGCGCTGGAAGAGGTCGGCACGCTAAAGGAGCAACGGGCCACCCTGCGTGCCCAGCTGGAGCAGGCCAACCAGGCATGGCACAGTGCCCAGGACGCTCAGCAGGCCGCCGAGGCCGCCCGCGCTCAGGCCGAGCAGCAGGCCGAACAGGCCCGCCAGACCGCCGCCGAGCACCAAGCCGCGCTCGCCGACCGCGAGCGCGAACTGCAGGAGCTGCGCACATCCCTGGCCAGCGCCACCCACACCGCGGACCGGCTGCAGCAGGACCTCGAGCGGGAGCGCAGCCGCGCCGAAGCAGCCGAGCGCCGCGCGGAGCAGGAACGCCATGCCGCCGAAGCCTCCCGCGCCGAGACCAGCGCGGTGCGCGACCAGGCCGCCACCGCGGCGGCCGCACACACCGCCGAGGCCGACCGGCTGCGCGAACAGCTCCGCGAGGAAAGCAACCGGGCCGCCGCCGCGGCCCTGGCGGCGGCCGTGGCCACCGCCCGGCTGGAGGCCGCCCAGGTGACCCTTCCCGCGCTGACCGACATCGACGAGAACCCCGGCGTGCTGCTGGGCGACGGCCCCTTCGACGCGGTCACCCTGCACAACGGGGTTGTCGAGGTGCACCGCCACGGCCAGCCCATCCCGCTCGGCGACGCAAGCCACTCCCGCGCGCAGGCGATCGCGCTCGGCGCGGCCCTGCTCGCGGCCGCCGCCCACAGGGCACCGGCGCGGCGGAGCGGTCACAATGAGACCACAACCGGCCCCACAGACCCTCCGGAGCAGCCATGACCGACGCCGCGGCGTCCAGGAAACGCCACCACGGCGACGATGCCCTGGAGGCGGAGCGGCCACCGCGCACGGATGAGTACCGCACGCGGCCATGCGCCGGCGAGCGGGTCTGCCCGTGGCGCGCCGATGCGGACCTTACCGCGTTCAGCGAGGAGGACATGCTGCGGCTACAGGGGGTGCCGTTAACCAATGCGCCACCAGCCGCCAAGTAGGCGCTGATCTGGGGAATCAGTGTCCCGCTTCCAGCTCGGCTCGCACCGTTGGCTGTTCGGCGGCGGGGCGGCCCGTGGCGAGTTCGGGCACGTACTTGTAGATCGTGGAGCGGCTGACGTTCAGCAGCCGGGCGATCGAGGAGACGGTGGCGTCGGGCTGGGTGAGCAAGGCGCGGGCGTGCCGGACCTGCTCGGGGGTCATCGCGGGCGGGCGGCCGAGTCGGACGCCGCGAGCCTTGGCGGCGGCCAGACCCTCATGGGTGCCTTCCACGATGAGCTCGCGGATGAATTCGGCGAGAGCGGCGAAGACGTGGAAGACGAGGCGGCCGCCGGGGGTGGTGGTGTTGAGGGCTTCCTTCAGGGACTGGAAGCCGACGCCGCGGCGGCGCAGCTCGGTGACGATCGTGATGAGGCCGGCCAGGGAGCGGGCGAGCCGGTCGAGTGAGGGAACGACCAGGGTGTCGCCGGGCCGCAGGTAGTCCAGGGCCTTGGTGAGCTCTTCGCGGTCGGTGTTCTTGCCGCTCAGCTTGTCGGCGAAGATGCGGATGCAGCCGGCGGCTTCGAGCGCGCGGGTCTGCCGGTCCAGCCGTTGATCACGGGTGGAGACCCGGGCATAGCCGACAAGTGCTCCGGAGAGGACCGCGGGTTCGGCGCCAAGGAAGTCGTCGGCGGCTTGGCGGACTGCGGCAGGAGCCGAGCCGTCGGGAAGCGTTGTCACATGTCGGGAAGTGTAGAGAAAACGGTGTTGTGGGAGTTGATGGACACTCCGACTTCGCAACACGTTTTTCCGACACTCCGGCGGGCTGTCGGCGGTTCGTGAAGGGGGCTCCGGCCAGGGTGTTGAGAATCGAACGGTTTACAACACCCCCGGCGGCGCCTCTCAGAGGCGTGGCCCAGAAATCGGCGATCGCGAATGTATGGGCGTCATGTTGCCGCGCCGCTTGACCCTGACGCAGGGTCAAGCTTTCAGCATGGTGGCATGACCACGGAAACCAAGGCGATTGAGGTCGCCGAGCTGTACGACGAGCACAACAATGATGGAGAGCGGGCGGAGAGAGGCGACAGGACAATCCGTCGCTTCACGATCCACCACGACGGCGTCACAATCCCGGTGTCTCGCGGCGGTCAGGGACGACCGCTGGTCCTGTGCCCTGGCCTAAGCTCGACCCAGGCCCACCTGCGCGAGCTGATCGAGCTGCTGAGGCGCGATCACGACGTGGTGACCTTCGACCTGCGGGGGCATGGCCTCGCCTCGGCCGCCGACCGGTACTCCTTCGAGGACTTCCTCAACGATCTCGCCGCAGTGATGGCGGAGCTGGGAAACCTCGGCCTCCCAACAGCGCCCGTGCTGGTGGGCTACTCGCTGGGCGCCGACCTGGCCGTGCACTATGCCTCCGAGCATCCTGACACCGTCGCCGAGCTGGTTCTCATCGACGGGGCGAACCCGGTGCCCGAACCGTTCATCACCGAGGCAGTCCTGCCGGCGTTCCGCGCCATGTGGGAGGAGCTGGCGACTCAGCAGGAGGCCGAGCGGGGCACCGCGCGTCAGGTGCTGCTCAGCGCCCAAGAGATTCTCGACCTGAACCTCGAGATCGACGTGATCCGGTCCGAGATCCTCGACCGATACAGGAACATCGACCGGCCCGTCAGTATGATCATGTCGACCTCGATGGCCGGCGACAGCAGCGAAGGGCCTGCGCCGCGGTTCAACCAGAACTGGCGTGCCGGCGTCGAGCGGCTTGTCCGCGAGCATCCGCACATTGCCACCAGCTGGCTCGACGCCGATCATCAGCTGGTCTTCACCCATGCCCCGCACATCGCGCAGATCATTCTTGATGCATCAGGCTCATCCGGTCGGGCGATCTCTTGAGCAGCTCCTGGAGACTGGTCTGATGCTGACTATCGGCGAGCTGGCGTCGTACGCGGGGGTGACGGTGCGTGCGGTGCGGCACTACCACGCCAAGGGGCTGCTGCTGGAGCCTGACCGGGATCACTCCGGTTACCGCAGATACGACGCCGGCGCCGTGATCGAACTGATCAAGATCCGGACCCTCGCCGAGGCCGGGGTTCCGCTGGCGCGGGTGCGGGAGCTGCTGCGGGCCGGGCAGGAGGAGTTCGCCGCGGCGGTCGCAGACATCGATAGGCAGCTGCAGGCGGAGATCCGGGAGAGGCAGCGGCACCGCGAGCGAATCGCCCGGCTCGCCTCCGGGGACAGCCTGGTCCTGCCCCCGGAAGTGGTCGAGTATCTCGACCGGATGCGGGCGCTCGGGGTCGACGAGCGGATCGTTCAGGCCGAGCGTGACGGCTGGATCCCGCTGGCCGCGCACTCACCCGAGCGAGTCCCGGAGTGGATGGCACGCAAGCGGGAGCAGCTCGACGATCCGCGGCTGGTCGACTTCTACCTCACCCTGGGCCAGGCTCTTCACCGAGCCGACGACGACCCGCGGCTGGTCGAGCTGGCCGACAAGCTGGCCGCCTACCTCACGCGTATGGCCGACGAGCGGGGCGAGGACTATGTCGACGACATCGATATCGAGCTACCGCTCGTCAAGCTGATGGATACGCTGGCGTTCGCCACTGTGCCGCCGGCGCGCCGGCTGATCGAACTGCTGAAGCAGCGAGGCTGGACGGGCTGGACCAAGCTCGAGCGCGTGGCCCCCACACCAGGCGCGACTCCCTAGTAGCGCCAGTACGCGCAGGAAGACGCCACAGTGCGGCGATCCGAGCGCTATCGGTGATGGCGGGCGGGGTACTGCTGGGCGGCTTGGTCCAATCGCAACAGCAACCCAGCGACGGATTGCCCTCATGCACCGCCGAGCGAGCCGAGATCGCCGATGCTCAACCGGGCGCTCAGGTCAAGGCGCACCTCGCCGTAGGGGCGGACGTGCAGCCAGAACAGCGGGGTCAGGCCGCGCCGGTCGACTGGCGTGAGCAGGGCGGCCCACTCGGGATCGGCGAGGACGTCTTGCAGCATCAGGACGTTCACCATGACGAGCGAGGCTTGCAAGATCCGAAGACACAGGGCCGTCATCTCCACCTCATCGCGCCGGTTGGTGGAAATCTCGCCGCCCCGGCCGTAGCAGATCACCGCGTTGGCGCGGTTCCACGCCTCGACCACGTTCAGTCCTTCCTCGATCTCCCGCTGCAGGTCGCGGTCGTATAAGTAGCGGGCGACGAACGTGGTGCGCGCCGCCCGGCCGATCTCCAGCATCGCCTGGTAGGCCGGGTGCGAGGCGGTGCGGGTGAAGCGCGACAGAATGGCCTCGGTGGAGGCGGTGCGGGTGCGGATCGCGGTGGCGTACTTGATGACCTGGTCGTAGTTCTTGGCGATGATGTCCCAGCGGATCGGCCGGGTCATCGCAGGCGCCAGGTTCGTATACCGGGCCAGGTCGCCGTAGTCGGCCTGGTGGAGCTTGACCCGGTTGATCTGCTTGATGCGCGGCAGCAGGTCCACGTTCAGCAACCGGGTGACTCCGAAACCAGGCTCCGACTCCCCATGCGAGTCCACGTAGTTGCCCTCTACCTTCATGGTGGTGCCGTGCCGGATGGCACCCTCCACCATGGCGGCCACCTCCGAGGCAGACGCCTTCAGCGTCTGCGAGTGCACGACCACCGACCCGCGTTCGACGTGCCAATACACCAAGATCCCGCGACCGCCGTAGCGCGAGTGCCACTCGGTGAACAGATTCTGATCCCACGCCCGGAAGTGGGTGGAGTCGGAGGCGACCGCGGTCGAGCCCTGACCCCACAGCCCGGCGTCGCGGGCGGCGAAGGTGGCGTTGGCGATCTCGACCGCGATGGTGCGGGCCACCTCCGGGGTCAGGTAGCGCCGGCGCACGTAGCGCAGATCCTCCTCGCTGTGGTCGTGCGCGCCGGAGATCACCTGCCGGATGCCACAGTTGGTGCCGTAGGCGTAGATGACCAGCATGAGCCGCTCGGCGAGCACCTCCGCGCTCATGTGGCCGGTGCCGGTCGCCGCGGTCACCTTGGCCAGGCAGCCGGTGCGCAGGATCGCCTCCTTGAGGATGTCGATCAGCGGGACGGCACTCCAGCGGCGGGCCACCTCATTCTTGATCCGGCGCAGGTTGCGCGGCTCGGGGGCGGCCTCGATCGGTGTCAGCTTGATCGCTCCCGCCTTGCGGTCGCTGATCTCCACCCAGTCCAGGCCCGGCAGCGCGTCGTTCAGCTCCACCAGGGCGCTGGTCATCTCCTCGCGCAGGCTGTCGCAGAACTCGGTCGGGTCCAGCGGCTTGCGCAGCTCGCGGTAGTGCTCGGCACGGCGTGACTCGAAGTCGGTGGGCAGGTCCTCGTCCGGGTTGCGCCACCGGTCGGCGCCGACGACCCAGATCTCCTTGCAGCGCAGTTGCTCACGCAGGGTCTGGAAGGTGGCCACCTCGTACACCATCCGCGCCACCCGGCGCCGGCCGCGGGTGTCGGTGCGATAGACCAGGTCGGCCCAGTCCTTGAGCGTGCCCTTGTGCTCGGGCGTGGTCTCGCCGAGCGGGTAGTAGGTGGTGTTGCCCGCCTTGGCGTAGCGCTTGACCAGCTTGAGCGCGTCGATGACGGGCTGGTGGGCGGTGTTGTTGGAGCGGAACTCCAGCACCTCCAGCAGTTCGATCAGACCGCGCCGGTAGTGGTTGGTGTAGGAGGCCTTCAATGTGGTCTGCACGGTGCGCCGGTAGACCGGGCCCTTGGTCTTGAACTCGTGCACCAGCTCGCGCAGCGTCTGTTCGCCGCCGCGCACCGCGGGGAAGACGACCTCGCGCACCATGCCGTCCGGCGCGGCCAGCGCGGCTTCGGCGATGGTGAATAGCAGGTTCTCCTTGCCTGAGACCCGTTTGAAGGCGTTGATGAGCTCCTCGGTGACCTTGCGCTCGGCGCGAGCGCCTACCCGGTGCACCGTGGCGATCAACAGGTCGACCAGGGCATCGGTGACCTCCCGCTCCCGCTCCACCAACAGCGCGGCCAGCAAGGTGACCGTCGCCTCCGGCGCGTTGCGGGCCCGCCGGCGCAGGTGGGAAGGAGACTCCACCGCAGCGCGGAAGCGCCAACCGCCCAGCACCTTCGGCGCCACGTCGGCGAACAACCCGGCCGGCAGTTCGATCGCCCTGATCGCGTTCAGCTTGCGGATCTCCGTCAGCATCGAATCCAGGCTCACGTTGCCCGGCATCGCCTTGATCAGTGACAGGACCGAGCCCTCATCCTCGTCCAGATCGTCATCGCTCTCCTCGGTCTCCACCGCGGTGTTGTCGGCGGCCACCAGGGCGAGCACCCGGGCCACCGTCACCGCATCCAGCCGCGCCGCGATCCGGTGAAACCAGGTCTGCTCCGCGTTGTGCAGTGCCGACCGTACGATCCGAGTGATCCGCCCCGGCGAGGGCGGTTCGATCCGCTCCTGGCGGCACTGCTTGAGCAGCTCCTCGCGGACCCGGTCGGGCTGTCGTTCCGCGTGCGCGACGTTCACGGTCAGCCAGCTGGTCAGTTTGTCGGCGTCGGCGACCGAGCACTCCCGGAAGCCGAGATGGTCGCGGATCTCGCCGCGATGACGCTCGATCGTCCGGCCTGACCAGTCGTACAGGCCCAGGCTGCTGGCCGACGTCTCGGTCTGCTTCGCGACGTAGTCGACCACCTCGTCAGGAGACTCCGCCCGCCCGCGCGGGAAGCGCCCGTGCTGCGTGAAGTACTTCAGCAACAGCGCGAAGGCCAGACGAGTGCCTTCTTGCTTCGCGCTGACCAGGCCGACCTCATCGCTCAGCACGGTCCAGTGCTCGATGAGTTCATCCATGCCAAGCGGCGGACGTTCCATGCCCATAGATCCGCGCCGGACCCTTCGGCATTACAGAAGGTCAGGCTAGGGATCTTCGAGGTTTGGCGGCCTATGACACGTTGGTTAACGGCACCCCTACAGCGTGCCCAGCAAGGCGTGATGCGCCGCACCGACACCAGCGAGGCCGACGTCGCCCGGCTCACCCGCGCCCCCCGCATGGCCTGCCACAAGGATCAGCCCGATACGGCGCACCCGATGCGGCTGTGCGCTGGCCGTGGTCGGCCCCGACCACATCGGCGTGCGGATGAGCATCCTCGACGGCAGGCTGCCGCCCGAAGCCATCGACCCCGACATCCACGGCTGGCCCGCCCTGCACGCCTCCCTGGCCGAGCTGCTGGCCCGCCGCCAGGAGCAGCTGGCCGACCGAGACGCCGAGAAAGCCGGGTGATGACCCCCACCACGGCGGTGCCGCCGCCGAGCCAGGTGGGGCGGCACCAGGACGCGTCCCAGCGCGGCACCGGCGTCGACGTCTGCCCGGCCGGCTGGTCCGGCCCCGGCGGGACGGGCTGCCGCTGCCGTTGATCACTCTGGTGCTGGACGGCGTGGTGTCCTGGACGGAGATCCACGGCGGCCGGCTCGGCGGCCGACGCCCACCTCCACCCGGCGGAATTGTAACGGTCTGAGTCTCTAGCCAGATCATGACGGCCGACAGACGCTCCAGGCCGAGCCCGGGTTTGGACGGACGGTTGAGGAGCATCGCACGGCGCGGCATCCGCGACGACCCGGATGCCATCCCTAGGATTCCGGTGGTCATCCGAGAGAGGAGACACACCCCATGGGCAAGCCCAACCAGCAGCAGCGTCGCGCGAAGAAGGCAGCGCGTCGCAAGCAGCGAATCTCCGGTCGCCAGACGAACGCGGAGCGGTCAAGCAAGGCGCAGAAGGCCTCTCTTCCGCCGCTGCCTGCGCCCGGGCCCACCTTGGCCGATCTCGGCTGGCAGCTCCCGGTGAGCCGGCTGGTCCCGCTCGAAACACCACGAACGCTGGAGCAGCTGGCGCTCCGTCACGGGATCACCGGCGAAGACCATGTCTCGGTCAACGGCCAGCGGTGGACTCCCGAGGAGTTCCTCGCTCTCGAGTGGATCGACGAGCTCTGCGATGACGCGGCTGATCAGGCCCGCGACGAGATCCTGGCCCGCTATGGCGAGACGATCCCCGCCGATCTTGCGCTGCTGGACTTCAGCGCCCGCTCATTCCTCAGCGTCACGACCTGGAACGAGTACGGTATCGAAGCCCGACCTGAACACGTCACAGCTCTCGCCCAGACTCCCGACCTGCGTGAAGCGCTCGGCATCCTGCACCGGGACGGCTGGATTACCCCCATGGCCGACGGGTTCCTCGATGCCCCCGGCCTTCTCCTGCAGCGGGTGCCGCCCGCGCCGCCGCATGTCCGTCGCTGGCCCACCGTCAGCGACTTCCATGCGCGGTTCCGGCTCGACCTGCTGCCTGCGGACGAGGTCCCCACCCTGGACGAGCTGCTTTTCGCTTGCCGGTTCCAGTGGGATCTCCGAAGCGGCCTCCACCCGGCCGCTGGCATGATCTGGACCCCGGAGCAGCTCAGCTGCCACCCCTGGCTGGTCGGAGGGGAAAGCAAGCCCGATCCGCTGATGATCGACGAATGCGAGCGCATCCTGGACCGCTATGGTGACGAGATCCCCGCCGACCAGGCGGTCATGGACCTCGCTGCCGCAGCCTTTCCCTACGTCATGGCCGGCAACTTCGACTTCGTCGATGACAAACAGCTCATCTTCACCTTCACCCAGACCGATGACATTCGCCAGGCATTCGGCACCATGCACCGCGACGGCCTGCTCATCCCGATGGCCAACGGCCTGCTCCTGGCCCCCACACTCGCCAAGGTCATCGACGAAATCTGACCAGGACGCTCCGGGGTCACGTCCTGCATACGCTGAGCTGTCATGAGCACAACCGACCCTGTAGGAGACCTCGCAACTCGTCCCGGAGGTTGAACGGCAGGCTCTCCAGAACCACGTCCACGCGTTGCTCGTCGACCTCCCACTGGAGGAGCTCCACGGAGCCGACAACTCGCGACAGTTGAATAGGCGAGACACCAGTACCACGGAAGGTGTGCCGTTCGCCGTATCAGGGAGTCTCGCGCTGAACGTCTTCCTGCGGCAGGTCGGCGATCGCGCCCACCAGCAGTGGTCCGTTCAGCAGGTCGGCGGTGAACGTCACGCCGGTGAGGCGGGCCGCCATCGCGAACATCCGCGCGAGGCCGTGCTCGGACAGGTCGTCGTACCGCTGGTCCCACTCCTCGTCCGAGCCCTCCTCCAGAGGCAGGCCGAACTCGCCCATGAGGCCGGCAAGCCGGTCGGTGTCGGCACCGGAGCGATGCTCGGGAGAAGTCGGGTCGAAAGCCGTGATCACGATGCCGTCGGCGGCGTAGTGGAAGTAGTCGCAGGCGTAGTCATGCCGTAAGACGGACACCACGTCGGTGCCGGCCGACAGCCGCGCCAGCGTCGGGTCGTCCATCCCCGACCAGCCCAACGGTTCCACCGCCGCGCACCCGTCGCCGGTTGCGACCACTCCGACGTGGCCACCTCCCTCACCGCCACCGGGCACCATCGTGAAGTCGGAGACCGCCAGATCCAGCTCAGCGAAGCTCATCTCCGTGCTCGTGCGGGCGCCGAACCGGCGCAGCACCTCGGCCGGGTCCAGCCCGCGCAGCAAAGTCACGCAGTAGATCTCGCCGAGTAGGTTGCCTCGACCGCCGTACGGCGGTCGCAGCCAGCGGAACGACGCCAGCGCATCGATTGTCATGTCGCGATCCTGGCAGGCCTACCGACATAGTCAGGCCCACTCCACCCTTCCGCGCGCACCTGCTGTTCGAGAGCGACCTGTTGCCGCAGGAATCACGGAAAGTCACTACCGCGCCCCTCGGCGTCGAGAACTCGCGATAGTTGAAGAGGCGACTCCACCAGTACGAGGTCGGATCAGCCCACACCGCCCATCCGGTGCGACTGTGCGCGGGCCGGCTGGCCGTGGTCGCCCCCTCCACATCGGCGCACGGCTCAGCATCCTCGACGGCCGCTGACCCGCCGAAGCCGTCGCCCGCCGACACCAGCAACTGACCCGCGCTGCACTCCTCGCTGGACCAACTGCTGGCCCGCCAGCCGGAGCAGGATGCCATTCGTTGGGGCAGGGCAGCGGGGCGTCGGCCTCCTGCCAGCCCCGGGGATTCAGCACTCCTCTTACGGTGTGTGATCGTCGAGGGGCCGACTTCGTGCACCCCTTCAGGCCCGCGACGCGGCCTGCCGCAACTGCTCGGCTAATTGCTCCAGCTCGGCCGGCGACGTCAACGCTGTCCCAAGCCTGCCGACCAGCCACCAGCTCCGCACCCGATCCGGCAGCGATGAGCGTGGCGCCGGCAGGACGCGCACCTGGCCGCCCTCCAACACCGCCGACATATACCTGTGCCCACGCGTGACGAACCCCGGCCACTTCAATGTGAACCCCTCGCACGACAGCGTGCTCTGCTGCTGCCCCTCGGCCAAGTCCCGGCGGGCATCCTCGATGTCTACCTCCGACACCCGCACGACCACCATGTCCTTGCCGTGGCGTTCCACCCGTAGCCACACCCCGGGCGCCGGAACCACCTCGTCCGTCGGCAACGCTTGTGCCAACCGCGACAGCTCCTTGAAATCGGCGCGCTCCAGCATGATGTTCGTCCGATCCATCATCACGCCGGCCACTACGAAAACAACCCCCAAAACAGCGACGACGATCGTCAGGAAGACCGAGACCTTCGCAGCCAGGGCGCCCAGCAAGCCGAAGAGCGCGATCGACATCGCGGCACGTAATGCCACCTGCACGTACCTGTTCTCCACCACTTCACCTCACACGCTTCATCGACCCCTGGGAAGACGCCAGACTGTGAAGAGCGCGAACCCGCGGCTGCTGCCCTCCAGGCGTCCGGACGATCATGCCTAGGACTGGCCATGGGACTGTAAGAACAACGGCCCTGTCTCACATTCGGTGGTGACGGGGGTCTGTCTAGATAACGGCTCTGGCTCGTAGTCGGTGGTGGCGCTGGGTGATCAGCTGCCAGGCTGGGCTGTGCTGAAGATCGACGATCTTACGAGTGTGGTGTTTGCGGGGCTGTCTGCCCTGGTCATCGAGGGAGTGACGGACGAGGACGACCTCATTCGGGTCGTGGCTCGCACGCGCAATGCAGCGGTGCCGTGCCCGATGTGCGGGACGCTGACCGGTCGGGTGCACGGCTACTACAGCCGGACGGTCACCGACGTTCCGGTCGACGGGCGGCGGGTGGTGGTGTCGGTCCAGGCGCGGCGGCTGGTCTGCCCGGCGTGGGGATGTGCTCGGCAGACGTTTCGTGAGCAGGTGCCCGGGTTGCTCGAGCGGTACCAGCGTCGAACCAGCAGGCTCACCGGTCAACTGGGCGCAGTGGTCAAAGAGCTGGCCGGCCGGGCGGGTGCTCGACTCTCGGCGGTCCTGTCCGTCGCGGTCTCCAGGTCCACGGCACTGCGACTGCTCATGCGGCTGCCGCTGCCACCGCTGCGGGTCCCGCGCGTACTGGGTGTCGATGACTTCGCTCTCAAGCGCCGCCACCGTTATGCCACCATCCTCACCGATGCCGAGACCGGCGAGCGGATCGACGTACTGCCCGGCCGCGGTGCCGACGTCCTGGAGACATGGCTGCGATCCCACCCCGGGGTCGAGATCGTCTGCCGCGACGGGTCGGGCGCCTACGGCGAGGCGGCTCGACGAGCCCTGCCCGATGCGGTGCAGGTTGGGGACCGGTGGCAGTGCGCCATGCGGCGCCTTGTCGTATCCCCGGTTCAGCCGGGAGGAATTCGGAGGGAGGTTCTTGGGTCTGATGGCTTACCCAATCCGGA
>NZ_JBITMP010000088.1:0-31240 GCF_044466425.1 Nonomuraea sp. NPDC049400 | reverse complement strand
TTCGTCATGATGGACGCTCCCCCCGAAGCGTTAAGATGATCTACCTTGACTAATCTACCCGTAGTGATCGTTTCCACACTTAGAGTGATATCCCCCCCGCCGACCCTGTGGGGCTCAAAAATAGGATGCGGTGTCCGACCTGCCGGTTCTCGGGTGGCGTCAGCCGACTATTTGATCAGCTGGCGATCCGGTACTCGTTGATGAGGCCGCCGAGGATGGCTCTGCAGTGAACGCGGTGGTCGGCCAGGTCGATGGGGGTTGGCGGGCTTGTTTCGGCTTGTGATGGGGACAGCTGTCCGATGCCGCGGTGAGGTCGGGCCGTGTTGTAGTGCTGCAGGTAGCGGGTGAGGGTTCGGCGTAGATGGTGCTCGTTGTGATGAGCGTGCTGTCCAGGAGTTCGCGGCGTAGGGTGCCGATGATCCTTTCGCAGTGTGCGTTCGCTTTCGGGGCCTGCGGTGGGCTCTTGATGACCCGCAGGCCGGCGTCGGCGAAGACCGCGTCGAAGGCATCGGTGAATTGGCTGCCACGGTCGCGGATCAGGAACTTCAGCTTCGTCATGTCGGTGTCGGTGCTCATCAGGAAGTTGCGGGCGGCCTGGGCGGTCCATGGGCCGGTGGGGTTGGCGGTGATGCCGAGCAGGTGGGCGCGGCGGCTGCCATGTTCGAGCATGATCAGGGCATACAGGCGATTGAGGCTGACGGTGTCCACATGCATGAAGTCAACGGCGACGATGTGCTCGGCTTGGGTGGTCAGGAACTGCTTCCACGTTGGCCCGTTGCGGCGCGGAGCGGGGTCGATCCCAGCCGGGTTGAGGATGTTCCATACGGTGGAAGCAGAGATCTTGTGGCCGAGGTGGGTCAGTTCGCCATGGATGCGGCGGTGGCCCCACCCTGTGTTCTCCGCGGCCATGCGCAGGATGAGGGCCTTGACAGCAGCTGCGGTCGGTGGCCGTCCGGGATGGCGACGTTTGCTGTAGTCCCACTTCTTCGCCACGAGTTTGCGGTGCCAGGCCAGCAGCGTGGCCGGGGTTATCGGGAAGATCTTCCCCCAGCGCTGACGGGGTATCAAGTGCGAGAGCGCCGCGAACCACAGGCGATCGGCTGGGTGGTACCGCACCCGTGGGACCTGGCGGCGTAGGACCGCGTTCTGATGCCGAAGCACCAGCAGTTCCGCCTCCTTGGAGACATCGCGGCGTAGCAGAAGTGCGGGCAAGGACAGCAGGCGCCGGGCGATGGTGTACACCGTAGACAAGATCACGAAACATGATCCCAGGCGACCTGGGCTGGCTGCTCGACGCCCTCACCCTTCCGTCCCACCGGACGAGGGCCTCTGCGCTGGTAGTGATTCGAGTTATTGGGCCCCACAGGTTCAGCGGCGGCGCGCACAGGCGGCCGCCGCCTGGACCAGATGCCCGCGGCCGGACCTGATCAGTGCCCTGTGTGGGTGGGGATGGTGAGGTTCACCTGACTCTCGGTACCGGGTTTGACGATCACGAACTGCCCCATCATCCCCGAGTCCTCGTGGCGGAGGATGTGGCAGTGGTACATGTACGGCGAGGCAGGGTCGGTGAAGTCGCCGAACTGGACCGCGAGCCGCACGACGCTCTTGGCGGGCACGTAGACGGTGTCCTTGTAGCCGGTGGCGTAGGCGGGCGGCGGGGAGCCGTCCATCTCCAGCACCTGGAAGGCGACCTCGTGGATGTGGAAGTTGTGGGAGTAGACGTTGTTCTCGATCTCCCAGATCTCGATGGCGCCGGCGGGCACGACCTCGTCGATGCGCGCCATGTCCATCTCCTTGCCGTTGATGGCGTCGTGGCCGCTGAGTCTGAAGCGCCGTACCTTGGCATCGGCGGGCGTGGTGATGGGAGTCAGGGGGGCCAGGCGGGCGGGGACGTCAGGGGCCGGTTTGAGGTCCTTGGCGGCGATGAGCTTCAGCAGGTCGAAGTCGCCCTGGCCGATGTCGACGCCGTTGTCGGCGCTGCGCAGGACCACCTGCTCGCCGGGCGCGAAGGCCACGATGATCTCCGCGCGCTCGCCGGGGGTGAGGGAGAACTCCTCGACCTCGACCGGGGCGCCGAGCAGGCCGCCATCGTTGGCGATGACGTGGAAGCGGCGCTTGTCGGCGAAGGTCAGGTTGTACATCCGGGCGGTCGAACCGTTGAGCACGCGGAACCGCACCCGCTCGGTGGTGACGGTCAGGTGGGGGTTGTGGGTGCCGTTGACGAGGATGTGGTCGCCCAGGATGCCGAAGGTGCCCTTCAGCGGGTCGCCGTCGAAGGAGCCGTCGGCGGCAAACTTCTTGTCCTGCAGGATCAGCGGAAGTCGTCGACGCCGTACTCGGCGGGGAGATCGAGATCGAGGTCGTCGTCGACGATGAACATCCCGGCCAGGCCGCGGTAGACGTGCCGCGCCGTCGTGCCGTGAGGATGCGGGTGATACCACGAGGTGGCCGCGGGCTGGTCGATGGTCCAGCGCGGCGTCCAGACGGCGCCGGGCTGGATGGGCTGGTGCGGGCCGCCGTCCATCCGGGCCGGCAGGCGCATGCCGTGCCAGTGCACGGTGCTGACCTCCGGTAACCCGTTGCACACGGCCATGTGGACCTTGTCGCCGCGGCTGACCCGCAAGGTGGGACCGAGGAAGGCTCCGTTGAAACCCCAGGTGGGCGTCTGCTTGCCGGCCAGGATTTGCGTCCGGCCCGCCTGCATGGACAGGTCGAAGCGTCGTACGCCGTCCTTGCTCAACTCGGGGTGAAGAAGCGGCGGCACCCGCAGAGGATTGGCGAAGTCGAGTGCAGCCGCCGGAGACGAGGACCTGGCCTCGGAACCGGAGCCACAGGCCGCTGCCAAGCCGGACAGGGCGGCGACCGTGAGGAACTTACGTCGATGCACGATGGAATCCTGACGATATGTCCATGACGCCATTTCCGCCTTTGGTGGTGCGGGCATGCGGCGTCAGGGAAGACGCTGTACCGACCTTGATTATTAGCGGATAAGCAGAAATGGAACGAATCATCACGGCGGTCCGGCGTCACTCGAGGTCGAAGACCGCCTTGCCCCTCACGTGTCGGCCGCGCAGCTGAGGGGGTGCTGCTGTTTGAGGACCGGCGACCACCTCGAAGATCCCGGCGCTGGAGCGGCCCTCGTTCGCGAAGGTCGTCGCCGCCGCGCACCCCGGGGACGTCCTGACCGTCTCGGAGCTGTTCCGGCTGTGCCGCGACCTGATCGACATCCACGCCGTCCGCGACTGGTGCCAGGCCCGCGGCGTCGCCCTGCGCGTCCTGTCGGGACCACTGTCGAACTTCCATGACCTCGCGGCGAACGACGCCACGACAGCGCTGCTCATCAACGTGATCACCGCTGTGGGCAGTTCCAGCGCAACCTGCAGAACGAGCTGACCGCCGAAGGGATCGCCGCCGCTGAAGCCGAAGGTCGCTATCGCGGCCGGCCGCCCGCGCTGGCTGGCGCCCGACTTGAGGAGGTGCGGTCGGCGTTTCGCCGACCGCGGCACCTCGATCGCGGCTCTTGCCCGTGCGCATGAAGTGAGCCGGGCCGCCATCCGAACCGCACTGACCGGGCTACTGCCCGGCCAGCCGGGTCCGCCCTCGCTCATCCCGACCGAGGACCCTGCCGAAGCGTCCAGCTAAGTTACTCGCGGGTACCGCCAACGGCTGTCCGCAGGCTCTCAACCCCGGAACGGGTGCTGCGGCGGCTCCTGTACGACACCAACCGCCCGCGCACAGGAGATCCTCAGCCTCAACGCCGAGGACCTGGAGTTCCGCCGCGCCCGCGTCGTCTCCAAGGACGGCGCCATCGACCGCTTATGAAAGGGGGTTGATACTGGCAGAGATCGTTGATCGAGTGATCTGTATTCACTTGTGCGGGAAGATCGGTGGTCACTTTGAGTGGTCACCGGCGGCGTAACGGCTCCAAGGGCTTCCGACTGCCGCAGCCTGGCGTGTCGTGGCTTGAGGGGTGTAGCCGAGCATCTCGGCAACGATCGGGGCTGGAGCCTGCAGTACGAGCTGGCGCAGCGCGGCCTCCCTGGCGGCGCCGCTGGGGAAGTCGAGCAGCCGGAGTTCCTCCCGAATGGTGGCTGCGTTGAGGAGTTCTCGGGCGCTCTGGCCGGGGAAGAGCCAGCGGGCCCGCGGGTTGGCCGCAGTGTTCATGTTCGCCCGGGACTCGGCGAGTTGGAGGAGCAGGGCGGCGAACGGCTCGGGAACCGGGCAGGGTGGGTCGCCGAGTCGGAGGCGTACCTCGGTGTCGTTGATGCTGATGTCGTCGAGGGTCAGGCGCATGATGCGGGTGATGGGCTGGGCATAGAGGAGTACCAGGCAGGCGGTGACCCGGGCGCGTAGCGGCATCTGATCGTCGGTGGCTGCCCGGCGGATCAGCTCCAGACGGCGCCGCTGGGTCAGCGGTGCGGAGTTCCCGCGTGGCAGGGCGGGCAGGTCGAGGCGGGATATGTGATGGCTGTTCATGGCCCAGGTCAGGAAGGATGCGAGGGCCCTGCGTTGGGACTTGGGGTGGGTGGCGTGCCAAGCATCCAGGTCAGCTTGCCCGCACCGTGGTAGGTCGAGCCCTCGCTCATCGAGCCAGGCAAGGAAGACCCGGGCGTGGGCGAACTGCTCGCCGGTGAACTGTCGAGCGCTGGCGGTGAGGGGCTGGCGGGCGGCGCGGGCGCGCAGGGTGGGCAGGAGGTGCCAGGTGGCGAAGCGGCGCAGGAGCGGCTGGTGCGTGTGGCCGTCGAGCTCGGCGAGGCGGTGGGTGAGCCAGGTCTCGGTGTGCAGGAGTTGCTTGTCGACGACCGGGAGCACGCCGCAGGCCATCAGCAGGTCCCGCAGATGCCCCGGCCACGCGGCTGATCAAGCAGGCCAGCGTGGAGGGGCAGAGCGTCACGTTCGAGGACGCGAGCGGCGGCGCGGCCGGTTCGGGCGCGGCCGGCGCGCCGCCCAGCCTGGTGAGCTTGAAACGGTGGCGACGCCACGGCGTCAACCAGCAGCTGGATGCTCTGACACTCGCAGTTCACTCTTTGGTGGATCGGCAGGTCTGGATCACGCGGCCGGTCGGCGAGGTCCACGGTGCTGAATGTCACCCAGCTATCCGGGCCCGCGCCTGGTCCGCGCCGGCCGCCGCCTTGGCCTGTGTACTTCATATTGGGGAGCCGGCAGGGGATGGTGGCCGGGATCGTCTGCCCGTCAGCGTGCCGGTGTGAAGGGCGGGCGTCGGCACCATTGGTGGCGTGCCATCGCTTGGCGTCCGGCGCGTGGCCCTTCGCCTCCTCGGCGACCGCTTCGGTGATCGCCTCCACCTTGTCGCGGATGACACCAGCGACGAGGCGCTTGGCCAAGCCGGGGTTGATACGGGCTCTCGTTCCGCCATGGCGGAACGGTGCCTGCCACCTTGGCCTTCTGTCTTGCTTTGAGCTGCCCCGGGTTGGTTGGAGGCTCCCAAGACTGGAAGGCTGGGAGTCGTGCCCGCACCAAGGAAGTACCCCCAAGAGCTGCGTGACCGCGCCATCAAGATGGTGTTCGACCTGCGTGAGGAGACCGGAGGCAAGGCCGGGGCGATCGCCCGGGTGGCCGACCGGCTCGGCGTGCATCGCGAGGCGCTGCGTTCATGGGTACGGCAGGCGGAAATCGATGAGGGAAAGCGCTCGGGCACCACATCGAGCGATGCGCAGCGGATCGCGGAATTGGAGCGGGAAGTACGTGAGCTGCGCCGGGCCAACGAAATCCTCAAAGTGGCATCCGCCTATTTTGCCCGGGAACTCGACCCGAGACTGCCGCGCTAATCGAGTTCATTGACCTGCATCGGGATCGGTTCGGAGTGGAACCGATATGCGCGGTCCTGGAATTTGCCCCGTCCACCTATCACGAGGCGAAGCGACGCGAGCGCGAACCGTCGGCTCTTGCGTGTCGCGATGAGGAGTTGAAAGTCGAGATCATGCGTGTATGGGAAAACCCGGGCAGGAAGGTGTATGGGGCGCGCAAGGTCTGGCGTGAATTGAATCGTCAGGGAATCGAGGTGGCGCGGTGCACGGTCGAGCGGCTGATGCGCGATTTAGGTATCGAGGGCGCGTGCGCGCGCCGTAAGCGGCCCCGCACGACGCTGTCGGCCGGCGGGGTGCTGCCTGCTGACCTGCTGGAGCGGGACTTCGTTGCGCTGGCGCCGAACCGTCGGTGGGTGGCCGACCTGACGTACGTGGCGACTGCGTCGGGGTGGGTGTACACAGCGTTCGTGATGGATTTGTATTCGCGGATGATTGTCGGCTGGGAGGTTGCTGATAATTTGCGGGCGGATCTCGCGTTGTCGGCGCTTGAAATGGCGATCTGGTCGCGGCGTGAGGGGCCTGGATGGGGATCTGGTGCATCATTCCGATCGGGGTGTGCAACTCACACCTCCGATGCCTTCGGCCAGGTCCTGCACGAGTGCAGATACGCCCTTCGGTCGGGCGCACCGGTCAGTCCGACAACGCGATGGCCGAATCGTTCTTTTCCGCGTTGAAGAACGAATGGCTCAAACGGTACGTGTTCACCAGCCGGGCCAAGGCCAAGCAGCAGGTCATCCGCTACATCGAGGGGTTCTACAACCTCCGCAGACTGCATTCAGGACTCGGCTGCCGACCTCCGCTGGAGGTACTGAACGAGTACTACACACCGTTGATGGCCGCGTAGAGTCCACCGCAAGTTCCCCTGTCCGGAACGATCACGGCCCCTCACAGCCCCCGCGGGCGGCCCTCATAACCAGGATGCGGCGCAAGACCCTGGCGGTCTGCCGCCCCTGTCACGAGGGGTTCCTGTAGCCCCGGGGAAATTTTGGTCGGATTTCGCTGACCTGCAGTGATGCGGGGCTCTGGGGACTGAAGCCACAATGTGTTAGCGGTCCGGACCGGTGCTGCGCAAGGCGGGACGCCGGGAGTTCAGCGAGCGCCATGGTGGGTTCGTCGTCGAGGACCGGGGGCGATGGAGTACCGTTCCGGGTCGCCTGCGCCGACGACGCCGACATCGCCGTGCGCGATCTCACGCGGTATCAGCCCGATCTGCTGAATGCCAGAACCACGTCGAGCTCGACCGTGACGATGATCAGGTGCTGCTGGTGCGGGACGGCTTCTGATCTTGTCCGATCCACTGCATGTGTGAGGTCAGCGGGGAGGGCGCCGCCGGGCGGGGTCGGCCTCGGCCGTGATGCGGGCGGAGGTCTCCTCACCCAGACGTACGTAGCGGCCGAGGCTAGCCAGGTGCTGGTGGCGGCTCTTGGCCTGAAGTTCGGGCGCGGTGCGTCCGGCTTGGGCGAGGTGCTGCAGCGCCGAGTGGCGGAGTTGATGCAAGGTCCACCCCTGACGGTGCGGGTCGAGCTTGGCGGAGGCGGTCTTGAACAGGTATTCGGCGCGCGGGTAGGACAGCCGGCCCTGCCCCGTGACGGGGCAGATGTCGGCGGCCGCCGGCGCGCGGCGCCCGGAAGCGGGGGCGCGCCGATCGGCCAGGAACACCGGTCTGGTGGTGCGGCCGGCCAGCAGGCGGGGCAGCAGCCGGGCGGTGGGGGTGGCCCAGTGCACGTACTCGATCGCGCCGCCTTTGGAGACGACGCGGGCGCGGCGGAACTCCAGGTCGAGGTCTTCGACGTTGAGGGTGAGGATTTCCTCGGCGCGGGCGGCCGTGTCGTACAGGAGCCGCCAGAGGACTCGTTCGCGTAGGGCGTGCGCGGGGTCGGTGAAGAGCGTCTCCAGGCGGGCGGCTGGGTAGGCGCGGTCGCCGCGGCGGGCGGGCTTGCGGCGCTCCAGCCGTCGGGCGGGGTTGGTCGCGAGGAGTTCCTGGCGCTGGGCCCAGACGGTGAACGAGCACAGGGCGGACAGGTGCCGGTTCCAGGTGGCGGAGGCTGCGGTGTTCCAGCGGTCCATGACCGCGGCGTAGTGCTCGGGGGTCAGCGCGGCGACTGGATGCTCCGGCCCGATCACGGTGATCAAGCGGGTGAGGGTCTGGGCGTAGCCGGCGCGGGTGGTGGCCGCGGTGATGGAGTCGAGGAAGCGCTCGACGGCGGCCGCAGTTCTCTGCCCGGGTACGGCCGGGTCGGGCTGGCTGGGGAACGCCACGGCGGACACGAGGGCGGCCTCCCTGCAGGTGATGTGACAGATAATGTTGCCGAGTCGCCGCCGCGGTGGCGGATGCCGAGCTGGGGTGACGCGACCGGGAGTCAATCTATGTGACAGATAATTCATCTTACTTGTCACATATGCACCGCATCTGGCTACCGTGATCGGTATGCGCTTCTCCACCCCCACCGGCAAGGCCTCGCGACGAGCGTGTGGTGTGTCCTGGACGCGGCCGGAATCAAGGCCAAGACGTGGAGGGCGAGCCCCGCGGATGGTTGCCGTCGGGGGATGGCGGGATCGCATGCGTAGTCGCAGGCCAGAAGTGTGCCTACATGATCGACTCGCTGGCGTCCTCAGGAGTTCCGGTATGCGGGCCTGGTTTTGCGATGAGTCGGCCCCTACTGTGCGACCTCGATCGGGCCAGCGGCAGAGGTACGCCGTTGGCGGGCTTTCTGCCAGATCAGCGCGCGTTCAGAGGAGACCGGCGTTGTGCACTTTTATGGCGACTTGGACGCGGCTGTCGGTCCCCAGCTTGGAGAAGATTCGGGTGATGTTCGCCTTCACGGTCGCGACGCTCATGTGGAGATGCTCGGCGATTTCGGCGTTCGAGTTGCCCCGGGCGACCTCGATTGCGACTTCCCGCTCGCGTTGGGTGAGTTTGGTCAGCTCCCGCTGCGCCTTCGGGCGCTGCGGTTCGCCTCCGCCGGTGGCTGCGGCGATGACCTGTCGTGCGACACTCGGCGACAGCACCGGCTCACCTTTCGCCACGGTGCGGACGGCCTCGATCATCTTCGGCGGCGGCGTGTCCTTGAGCAGAAAGCCGTCGGCGCCGAGCTGCAAAGCTCGCAGCACCATGTCGTCGGCGTCGAAGGTGGTGAGCACAAGGATCCGGGGCGGGTCCGGCTGGGCAAGCAGCAGTTCGGTGGTGGTCAGCCCGTCCTGGTGGGGCATCCGGATGTCCATCAGCACGACGTCGGGCCGCAGATCACGGATCACGCTCATGGCCTGCCGTCCGTCCGCTGCCTCGCCAACGAGATCCAGGTCGGGCTCGCCACCGAGAATGAGGCGCAGGCCGGTGCGCACCATCGGGTCGTCATCCACGATCACCAGTCGAGTCACAGTGCAAAGCCTCCCATGGCAACCTGGCGTCGAGGATGAAGCGTCCGTCCTGTACGGCATGGCTGAGAGTGCCGCCGGCCATCCGGATCCGTTCGGCGAGGCCGACCAGCCCCAGCCTGCCGCCGGGTCCTGCGGCGGTTGCGAACAGTGCCGGGTTGCTCACCCGGATGCGCAGGCTGTCACCCGGCCACCCGGCAAGCTCGGCCGTCACCCGGCTGCCCGGCGCATGCTTGCGCGCATTGGTGAGAGCCTCCTGCACGATCCGGTATGCATGCCGGCCGGTCTGCGTGGGCAGCAGTTCCCGGTCGCGGATGGTGTCCTCCACCTCGACGTGCTGGCCGGCGGCACGCACTTCGTCGAAGAGGGCGTCCAGGTGGCTCAGGTTCGGTTGCGGGGCCTCCACGACGCCGTCGCGCCGGAGCGTGCCGAGCACGGTGCGCAGTTCGTTCAGCGACTGGTGCGCGTTCTCCTGGATCGCCAACGCGGCCTCGCGGGTCTCCTCGGCGGTGAGGTCCTTCCGGTATGCCAAGCCGCCGGCGAGCATGGACAGCAGGGAAATCCGGTGCGCCAGGACGTCGTGCATCTCCTGGGCGATCTTGAGCCGTTCCGCCAGCTTGGCCTGCTCGATCCGTTGCAGTTGCTGGCGTTCGGCGAGCCATGCCGTCTCTTGCCGTGAGGCGGCCAGGTCCTGGCGCCCGCGAAAATACAGGCCGAAGACGGTCAGCCCGCCGAGGACGACGGTTCCGGTCACTATGGACACATCGGTCGCCTCCGTGATGGCGGGCAGGGTGGCGTACGCCACCAGGCTCAGCCAGGACACGGCCGCGACGGGGACGATCTGACGCCACCGATAATGCGTGCACAAGGAGACATACGCGACGTATGCGGGGCCGCTCGCCATGCTGGAGAACGCGCTCAGCAGGGCGGTGGCCAGCGCGATCTGCCACGGCCAGCGACGCCGCCATCCCATCAGGATCAGACCGATCACGCCAAGCCCCACATCGGCCAGCGCCATCGGAAGCCGGTCAGGGTTGCCGGAAACGCTCGCGCCTATGGCAGTCGCATGAAACAGCATCGGCAGCAGGGCACACAGATAGCGCAGCGTGATGCCCCAACGGTCCATGGCCGGCTGGTTGTCCGTACGGTCGTGCACGCTCCACAGCCTAGATACCGCCTGGGCGATGCCTTAGCGGCCCAGGTCCACATCCAGGTGGCCGAAGGTCTACAACCTGGGGCGAGTGATCTAGCCCTTGCGTCCAGCCGCCCTCGGCCTGGGTCCGATGACGGGCGGCCGCGTGTCCAGTGGACTTGACCCATGATCGAGTTCGACCACGTCAGCAAGTTCTACAAGGACGTGAAGGCACTTGACGACGTGTCCTTTACCGTCGAAGCGGGCAGCATCACCGGGTTCCTCGGGCCCAACGGCGCCGGGAAGTCCACGGCCATGCGCATCCTGGTGGGGTTGTCGCGCCCCACCTCGGGCTCGGCCACCGTACTGGGCCGCCCGTACACCGAGTTGGGCTGTCCGGGTTCCCAGGTGGGCGTGCTTCTTGACGCCGGCGCGCAGCATCCCGGCCGGACCGGCCGGGAGATCCTGACCCTGAGCGCGATGATGCTTGGACTGCCGAGGTCGCGGGTCGGCGAGGTCCTCGACATGGTCGGACTGGCGGCCAAGGAGAGCCGACGGACGTTCGGTGGCTACTCACTCGGCATGCGCCAGCGTCTCGGCGTCGCTCACGCACTCCTCGGCCAGCCCAAGGTGCTCATCTTGGACGAGCCCGCCAACGGTCTCGACCCCCAGGGCATCCAGTGGATGCGCGGGCTGCTGCGCAACCTCGCCGACTCGGGACGCACGGTGCTGCTCAGCTCGCACCTGCTGCACGAGGTGGAGCGGGTCGCCGACCGCATCGTGATGATCGGCCGCGGCCGCATCCTCGCCCAGGGCACCGTTGACGAGCTCGGCCAGGGCCGGGACCTCGAACAGACCTTCCTCGAACTGACCGCGAACGCCGACCGGAGCGCAGCGTGACCGAAACTGGCATCTCCGCAGGCAAGAGCGACCTGAACAGCACCATGACGCACGACGCCGGCACCGGTGACCCCAAGAACACGGACCAGCAGAGGACAGCGATCCCGTTCCACCGGCTGCTGTCGGTCGAGGCCCGCAAGCTCTTCGACACCCGCAGCGGCAAGATCATGACGGTGATCCTGCTCGTTCTGACTCTGGCGTCAGTCGTGGCCCGCGGCGTCGTTTCCGGTCCGCAGCTGCACACCCTCGTCGAGACCGCCGGAATCGGATTCGGCACCTTGCTCCCCGTGATCGGCATTCTCACGGTGACCGGCGAATGGAGCCACCGCACCGCCCTGACCACGTTCGCCCTCGAACCTCGACGCCGGCGGGTGCTGGCGGCCAAGTGCCTGCCTCCGCTGATCACTGCTACGGCGGCCTCCCTGTTCGCGATGCTGGTCGCGGTGCCGGTGACGGCTGCCGTCGCCAGTGCCCAGGACGTCCCAGCCGAATGGGAGATCGTCCCTCTCGCCCTGCTGGGCTGGACCGCAGCGAACGTCCTCGTGGTCGCAATGGGCCTTTCGGTCGGCATGCTGCTCCTGAACGCACCCGCCGCGATCGTGATCTGCCTGGCGACACCGATGCTGTGGAGCGTCGTCGCCCGGCTCGGCGCCACCGGAGAGGTCCTGACCGAGTGGCTCGACCTGGGCACCACCGCTGCCCCCCTGATGTCCGGCGACATGACCGGAGGCGACACCGCCCGGCTGGCCGTTTCCGTGATCTTCTGGATCGTCATCCCAATGACGCTCGGCGTCGTGCGCGTGACCCGCAAGGAAGTGAACTGACATGAGGCGCAGGCTCGTCCGAACGCTCCTGAGCATCGCCCTGATCGCTCTGCCGGCGACCGGGTGCGCGGGTGTGGACACCTCGCGGCTGACGTCCGACACCGTGGTCCCTCTCGGCCGGGCTCCGCTCGCCGATGCCGCCGGGAAACGCGTGGTCGGGATCGGTGAGGCCACGCACGGCAACAAGGAGTTCGTCCAGACCCGCACACTGATCATCCAGAAGCTGGTGCGAGACCACGGCTTCCGCACCATCGCACTGGAGGCCGACTTCGGCGGCACAGCCGTGGCCGACGACTATGTCATGAAAGGCCAGGGCAGCGCGGAGGACGCGGCTACGGCGCTCGGCTTCGACATCTACCGGACCCGCGAGATGGCGAACCTGATCGAGTGGATCCATGACCACAACGCCGCCGTCGCCGACGCGGACAAGGTGCGTCTCTACGGCTTCGACATGCAGCGCTACGATCGGAACAAGGAGCGGCTGCTGCGCTATCTCGCGACGGTCGACCCTGCCCGGGTTCGTCCGGTCGAAGAGTCCCTGGCCGCCCTCACCGACGCCACCAGGTCCGAACAGGACAAGCAGAAGGTCACCGCCGCCGCCACCGCCGCAGAGCAACTCGTCGCCCAGATGAAGAACTATCAGAAGAAGTACGTGAACATCAGCTCTGAGGAGTCGTTCGTTCTCGCCGTGCACCACGCCGAGACGATCCGACGCGGCGCACAGTTGCAGATCTCCGGAAACGACTACGCCAGCAAGCGGGACGCCTGGATGGCCGAGAACGTCAGGTGGATCGCCGACGTGGAGGCCGTCCAGGGACGGAAGAAGATCATCGTGGGCGGTCACAACGGCCACATTGACAAGAGCGGTGCGGCGTTCGCCTTTGAGTCGATGGGGCGGCGGCTGGCCAAGGCGTACGGCAAAGACTACTTCGCCATTGGCACCGACTTCGGCACGAGCACCTTCGTCAGCAAAGACGACGACTCGGGCGAACGCAAGCAGTTCACCGTGAGCCACACCTCGCCTTTGGCCAAGCTGTTCGGCAACGAGCCGTTGGGCTACGTTAACCTCGCGCAAGCCTCGACCAAGCCCGGCAACCGCCAGTTGCTCACCTCGGAGGTCCGAATGGGCAACGTCGGCGATGGTTTCCGGTCGATCTACAGCTCTCTGAGCTGGACCTACACGGTGAAGATGGTGCCCGCCAAGGCATACGACGCCCTGGTGTACGTGCCGCAGGCCAGCCCGGTCACACCACTGTGACGGCAGTTGGGTGTCAGGACTCGGTTCATAGCGCCAGAACCGGCCGCACCGTGGCGTTCCACGCCGAGAACATGGCCTCCGCCTGCGGCCTGCTCCAGCCCTGGCCCTGCTGATCCACATCAGCCCCTGAGCGATCACATCAGATTCGCTTCCGCAGCCGCCGGGCGCAGCGGCCGCCAGCCGCCACCGTCCAGCTTGGCCAGCTCCGCCTCGACATCCACGGTGATGACGCCGAAGAAGTTGACGTTCTCGCTGTGCGCCGGGGAGATGTGCGCCAGCAGCTCGTCGGGAACGTCCCGGCCCGACGCGCGCAGCTGCCGCACGGCAAGCGAGTAGTACTCAGTCGTCCAGGTGATGACAGAGTTGGTCAAAACGGTCAAACACCACGCCTGGTCCGTCTGACCGCCCCAAGGCCGGCTTGGTGACGGCGCCCTGCTGGGCATAGTGCAGGTCCCGGCGCAGCGCGTGCAAACTCTCGCCTTTGTTCAGCTGGCAGGCGATCTTGCGGCGGCAGGCCGGGTCCGACAGATACTTCGCCGCGTGCAGGGTACGGCGTAGCATGCCCCATTCCTTGAGCCCTGCGGCCAGGGTGTTCTGCCGGGAGGCGGCCGACCACTTGCCCACCACCAGCGAGGCGGTGGCCTGGCCGTATTTCAGCGACCCGGCCATGCGCAGCAGGTCGGGTCAGCACTCGGCGATGAGGTCTTCGTTCCAGCGGGCACCCAGGAGGGGGCCAGCGTGCGGATAGCGCTTCACCACTTCAGTTGGGGTGTCGTCCCGGATCAGAGTGATCTTTCCGAGGTCCCGGATGCGCGGGGAGAGCAGCTTGCCCACCAGGTCGAACAGGGCAAAGTTGATCAACGTGACGCCGTGGGTATCGGTCGCGTGTTCGAACAGGGGCAGATCGGTGGCGTTGCCCAGGAAGTCGTCCAGCACGAAGTGCGCCTCGCGGGCGTTTGGCACGATGATTTTCGTGCCGAAAGTGGAGTGCTGGTCGGACACGTGCGTGTAGGAAGACAGCACCTGGCCGCCGTGGATGGTCATATCCCGGGCGGTCGTGCTCTTGCCACGGACCGGGAAGCGCTGGCCATCGGAAAAGGACATGGTGCCGCCGCCGAACACCTTCGACAGATCCAGCCCATGGTGGTGGTTGACGATGCAGGTGTTGGCCTCGCGCAGCGTCTCCTCCCGCACGTACCACTCCTGCGTCCAGCGCAGCACGTCATACGGGATGCCGCAGGCCTCGCTCATCCGCGCCAATCCCAAATTCGTGGCGTTGGCAATGAGCACGCTGAGGATGTTGCGCTTGAGATCGACCGAGCGGGCCTGCTTACGGCCGCCAGCGTGAGTGAAGCAGTCCAGGAAATCCGTGCGCACGTCCAGCTCGATCAGCAGCGAGGCGATCGGCGCGAACGGCAGCATCCCGGCCAGCTCCGCCCGCAGCTCCTTGGCCTCGCCCGGCACGTCCTCGGCCGACAGCGGCGGGATCACCAGCCGGTCATCCTCATCGAGGCGGACCGCGCCGGTGTCGTCCGGCAGCGCCTGGGCTAGCGTGGCATCCAGGTCGGCCAGCGCGGCGTGCAGTTCCTCCTTGCCCTGTTCGATCGCCTCGGCCGCGTCGCTCGGCTTGCGGACCAGCTTGCAGAAGTCGGTGCGCCGCGGCGCCCACTGCTCGGGCGTGTACAGGTAAGTGGCCGGGTCGGCGTAGCGCCTCGAGCCCGGCACGAACACGTCCCCCGAGCGCAGTCCGTCGCGCAGCGCCAGCACCACGCAGAGCTCCCAATAGTGCCGGTAGGCCGTCTCGTCGCCGTCCTTGCGCGCCTTGGCCAGGTACTCGGCGTACCGGGCCGGAACGAACGAGGTCGGGGCGCCCTCGGGCACCTTGCGGCCGCCGCTCTCATTCAGGCGCTTCAAGATGGCCAGCGCCTCCATTAGATCCGCGGTACCGGTCCCGCCCTTGAAGTCGATCGCCGCCAGCACCTGGGGGGTGAACTGGCGCAGGTAGGTGTAGGAGGCGTGTAGCGCCGAGAGCCGGCCGTGATCGCGGGGCAGCTTCTTCCAGCCTTCGGTGACGACCTCGCGCAGCTTGCTCATCCCGATCGTGTTGCGCAGCAGCCCGCCGATCTGCTCGTCCGGGATGGCCGGGTCGGCGAGCACCGGAAAGATCACCTCCAGGAGCAGCTGGCGGGCCTCACCGGCCTTGGCCCGTTCGATCAGCGCCTCGTCAGTCTTGGATTTGGCCCGCGACTCCCGGGCGGACACCGCCTGGTCGAACAGCATCACCACCTCGTCGACCTGGTCGATCGCGGATTGAGTGGCCACCGCCAGCAAGATCGGATAGCGGCGCTGCTCCTCGCGGCGCTCCAGCGCCTGGTTGGTCGAGCGGCGGCCCACCGAGGCCAAGAAGCGACGCCGCTCACCGGCCAGGCCCGACATGTCCAGGGTGTGGGCGTCCATGTTGCGCAGGTAGATGAGCTTTTCGATGGTGATCTTGACCGAGGTCGCACTGGCATCGGTGGCCGCTTTGATCAGCCAGGCCGGCCGGGTCATCTTCAGCCCGGCGTCATACATCAGCAACCGGTCCAGATCCGCCCGTAACTGATCGGTCAGCAGGTGCGCCACCTTCTCCCAGGTCAGCGCGTTGGCGCTGGTCCGGGCGGTGGCCACCATCTTGGCCAGCGTCGTCACGCCCGGCCGGATCGTCTTGGCCGCCATCAGATACTCGGTGGCCAGGTTGAACAGCAGCGTCGGCGAGTCGTGTTCCATGGCCCGGTCCAGCAGGAACTGCTCCAGCTCCTTCATCGCCGTGCTCCCGGCCGGAGCACTCTTCCACCCCAGATAGCTCGCAGCCAGCCGCAGGTGATCCGAGCGGGTGTGCGCCCGCTCGCCGTACCCCTCCAGCACGGCCGGATCCACCCCCAGCCGCTCGGCCAACCGGGCCACCGCCACCGGCGGAGCCGAGCTCACCTCATCCGGCACGAACCCCAACCAGGGCAAGGTAGCCAGCTGAACGGCCAACCCCAATCGGTCGGTCGGGCCACGGCCCCGGCCCGGGTCGATGAAGACGACGTCGGCGGGGGTCAGAGTGAAGTACCGGATCAGATCGTCCCGGCCGATATCAGGGTACGACCGCAACCGCTCCAGCTGGTCATCGGAGAACATCCGGGTCGACATCGACCACCCCCACACCGCAACCCGATCAGGACCGTAGGAACGGTAGCGGAAGTGATCAACAACCGGAACCTTCCTGTATCAGTTCAGGTCAGCGAAATCCGACCAAAATTTCCCCGGGGCTACAGGAACCCCCACGAGGCCATCCACCACCGGCACCCCGCCGCGAACGTGGCATAGATCGCTGGAGAGCCACGTACTGGGAACCCAGTCCGCGTGGTTCGGAGGGACGCGTCGCCGGAAAGGTCCTGCCAAGCAGGAACCTCGCCGCGCGGCTCATCCTGTTTCCACGTACGTCGTGTACGCGCACCCCGACGGTCATCTTGAGAGCGCCTGTACCACGGCGTCGACGTCGTCTTGATTGTTGAAGTAGTGGAAGCCGAAACGTACGCGATCGCCGAGCGCGGTGGCCCGGATCCCACCGTGACGCAGCCGCGTGGCGATCGTTTCGGCCTCTTCCACCTGCAGGACGACGATCTGCGACAGGCCGCCGTCGTTCAGACGGCGCAGCCCGATCTCCTGCGCCCGTTCGATGAGGCGGGTCGCGAGTGCCAGGCAGTGTCTCTCCACGATGCGGGTGTCCAAGGAGAGCATGAGCCGTAGCGCGGCGCAGGCGCCCATCCATGACAGCCAGGCAGGAGAGGTGTCACACCGGCTGGCGTCCGCGGCCAGTCGCATGGGGCCGGCGAAGTAGCCGTACGGAGGGCCGGTCGATTTCCATCCAGGGGCGAGCGGGCGCAGCTCTCCCACCAGGTCGGGCCTCGTGACGAGCCAGGCCGCACCCCGTGGGCACAGCAGCCATTTGTATCCGTGGACCGCGAGGTAGTCGGGGCGTACGGCGGCCAGGTCGAAGGAGAGGGCTCCCAGCGACTGGGTGAGGTTCACGAACAGGCGCGCGCCGACACGGTCGGTCGCGGCGCGTAGTGCCGGTAGATCGAGGCGCTGCCCTTCCCTGCTGGTCACCTCGCTCACCGCGAGCAGCGCGGTGTTCTCGTTCACCGCGTCGATCAGGTCCGCCACCCTGGTGATGCCGTGTCTGGCCGGTACGGCGACCACGTCATGTCCGGCGGTCCACGGGAACAGGTTGCTGCGGAACTCCTGGGCGGGGACCACCACGCGGCCCCGGGGGATCGACGCGGCGACAATGGCCGCGGCCTCCCCAAGTGAGCCGACCGCCGACACCGTGGCGGGGTTCACGCCGATGAAGCGGGCGAACAACGTGCGTGCCTCGGCGACGGCGCCGTCCCATTCGAGCCAGTCGAAGCCCCCGCTGGACCAGTCGTCGAGGGCGGCCCGCAGGGTGTCCACGACGGGCCGGGGCCCGGGCGGCGCGCCCGGGGTGTCCAGCCAGACGGTAGAACGCAACGCGGGAAAGAGCGTGCGGAACTCCTCCGGTCTCATGCCCGCGGTTCTCCTGCGGCCGGGACCGCGGCGACCGCCTCGACCTCGACCACGATCTCCGGCGCAGCCAGGGCGCTGACGACGATCAGGGAGTGCGCCGGCCAGTCCCCTTCGGGGAACCAGTTCTTGAACACCTCTGTTCGCGCTGCCCGGCATCCGGGCAGGTGCTCCGTGCCGGCCACCATGGTGAACAGCTTGACCAGATGGCGCGGCTCCGCCCCGGCGGCCGCGAGCAGGGCGCCGATGTTGGCGAACACCTGCCGCGTCTGCGATTCGGCGTCGGCGCCGGTGAGGACGCCGTCCTCACGCACCCCCACCTGGCCGGAGATGAAGAGCAACCCGTGCGAGTCCGGAACGGACGCCAGGTGGCTGTACTGCGCGACCGGCGCCCCGACCCCGCCGGGGCTCCAGCGGTGAATCATTTCTGCACTCCTTCTCCGATGCGTCACGACCTTTGCGCATGCTAGACGGGCACCTGATCACTTAAGCGCCCTTACGAGGACAAATTTCAGATAATCGAAAAGTGGCTTCATTCTGCTAACGCCGCCGCGTCTGTCCGATGCAGCGTGTGTCCCGGGAGGTGGATGCCGATGACGAGGCAAGCACGTGACGAGCAGGTGCTGGAGTATCTCGACGCGATGGCGGAGGAGATGCTCGACCTGCTGTCCGCGAGCGTGCGGTGCGCCAGCGAGAGCGGCTGGGAGGACCGCGTCGCCGAGGTGTACGCGACGTGGTTCGCCGGCCGTGGCATGCCGGTCACTCGGCAGCCGATCGCGAGCTCTGGGTTCGCCGCGGGCGAGCCTCGGGCGAGCGAACGGGAGAATGTGATCGCGTGGTATCCGGGCCGCACAGGTCGTTCCGTTGTGGTGCTCAATGGCCACCTGGATGTGGTGCCGGCCGGTGACCCGTCAGCATGGTCGCTTCCGCCGTACTCCGGTCTCAGGAAGGCGGGCCGCGTGCACGGGCGGGGATCGGTGGACATGAAAGGCGGGATCGCCGCCGGTCTGTACGCGCTGGCCGCCTTGTCGGCCTTGCAGATAGATCTCGGCTTCGACATCGCCATGGAGCTCGTCGTGGCCGAGGAGACCACGGGCGTCGGCACTCGGGCGGCCGAAGCGGTGGTGCCGCACCCCGCCGCGGCGCTGGTGCTCGAACCCAGTGGGGGCGCGATCGTGCCCGTCTCCACAGGGCTGCTCTTCTTCACCGTGGAGGTCACCGGCAAGGCCGCCCATACGTCGGCGCCGTGGCGTGGGGTGGACGCGTTCGAGCGCCTGATCTGGTTGCGCGAGGCGCTCGCCGAGCACGCGCGCAAGCGTGGCGAGCGGTACACGCATCCGCTGTTCGCCGCCGTGCCGACGGCCCTGCCCTTCGCCGTCGGCACGGCGAGCGCGGGCACCTGGCGGGCCGCGGTCCCCGATCGCGCTGTCATGTCCGGCCGGCTCGGGGTCGCCCCCGGCGAGTCCCTGGATGCGGTGCGCCAGGAGTTCCAGCACGTGGTGGACGAGGTCGCCGCTGCCGACGAGTGGTTGCGCGCGCATCCGCCGACGCTGCGCTGGGACCATGAGGGCCTGCCCGGTTGGGAGACGCCCCTGGACGACCCGCTCATCGTGGCACTGGTCTCCGCTCAGCGCGATTTCTCGGGGTCGGAGTCGCTGATCGGTTTCACCGCGGGATCGGACGCGGCCTTCTTCGGCGCGCGAGGCATCCCGACTGCTGTTTTCGGGCCGGGCGAGGTCTCTCTCGCCCACGGACCGGACGAGTACGTCTCGGAGCGTGATGTTGTGGACGCCGCCAAGGTACTGGCACTCGCCTTGCTGAGGATGGAGGTGAACGGGCGTGAACGATGAGCGGGAGACAGACCGCGGAACCCTGCTGCACACCCTGGACCGTGGCCTGCAGGTCCTGGAGGCCGTTGCCGCGTCCGAGGGCGACGCCACGGCCAAGGCGCTGAGCAGGCAGCTCGGAATCAAGATCGGAACCTGCTACCACCTGTTGCGTACCCTGGTCGCCGCCGGGTACGTCGTACGGCTGACCGGCGGTCTCTACGACGTGGGGCCTCGCGCGGCGTCGCTGAGCCGGCACCTGCAACGCCGCGCCGGACCCTCCCCAGAGCTGTCCGTCATCCTGACCCGGCTGCACAACAGGACCCAGGAGACCGTCTACCTGTCGGGCTGGCAGCATGGCACGCCTACGCTGCTGCACTATCTGGCGGGAGAGCACGCTCTCAGAGTCAGCGCGCTGGACGTTGGTTATGTCGGGAACATGCACGCCCGCGCCTCATGCAAGGCGATCTTGGCTTACCTGCCGGAGGAGCAGGTGGCGGCAATGCTCAAAGGCGTGCCGCTGGAGGCGCTGACACCGAACACCGTCACCGACTTCGACGAACTCACGGTGGAACTGGCCAAGGTCCGCAGCCGCGGTTACGCGCTCGACCTCGAGGAATTCAGCCCCGGCGTGGTCTGCCTGTCGGCGGCGTTCTTCGACGGAAGTGGCGCCCCCGTGGGCGCCTTCACCGCATCGGTCCCCGTCACCCGGTTCACCGAACGCCAGGCCAGACTCACCACTCAGGTGTGGGAAGCCGCGTCCATGGCCACCACCCTGCTGCGCACCGGCCGCATCGTCATCCCGTCCGCCGGCTGACCCCAGCCCCCGTCACCCTCACCGGCTCCGCCGGAGATCTCAGGAAAGGAGCGTGGATACACCCATGCCTGAAACCGCCGCGCAGCTCGGCTTCCTCGAATCGATGCTGCGTATCAGGTTCTTCGAGGAAGAGGTCGCCCGCCTACGCGCCGAAGGCTCGACCGTCGGCTCGGTCCACCTGTGCAACGGTCAGGAGGCCATCTACGCCGGCGCGAGCGCCGCTCTCGATCTGAGCAGGGACGCCGTGTTCCCCACCTACAGAGGACACGGCTGGACGCTGGCCTGCGGAGCTCCGCCGTACGCGCTGTTCGCCGAGCTGCTGGGCAGGCAGACGGGCGTCAACGGGGGCAGAGGTGGGTCGGCGTACCTGACCGCTCCCGAATACGGCATGTACGGCGAGAACTCGATCGTCGGAGCGGGCGCGCCCATCGCGGCAGGCGCCGCGCTCGCCGCCACGTTCGACGGGTCCGGGCGGATCGCGCTGGCCGCGTTCGGCGACGGCGCCATGAATCAGGGAGCGGTGCACGAGGCGATGAACTTCGCCGCCGTACGCGATCTTCCGGTGATCTTCCTGGTGGAGAACAACCACTACTCCGAGCTGACGCCTATCGCGTCGATGGTGCGTGGCGACAGGCTGTTCAAACGCGCGTCGGCGTACGGGATGCCGGGCGGGCGGGTCGACGGCAACGATCCCACGGCTGTCCGCGACGCGGTCGCCCGGGCAGTGGAACGAGCGCGGGCAGGTCACGGTCCGGCCCTGATCGAGGCCATGACACAGCGCATCGTGGGCCACTACATCGGCGACGCCCAGCACTACAGACCTCCCGGTGAGCTGGAGACCGCCCTCGCCGACGAGCCGATCGCCCGCCTGCTCGCCACGTTGCGCGAGACGATTCCGCACGCTGAGCTCGACGCCCTGGCCGAACGCGTGCGCGACGAGATCGCCGACGCGTCGGCACGAGCCCAAGCGGACCCGCCGGCCGATCCTTCCACCGTTCTGGAGCACCTGTATGCCTGAGATCAAGAACCTGTCGTACGCCGAGGCCGTGAACGCGGCCCTCACCCGGGCCCTCGACGAGCGCGCGGAGGTCCTGCTGTTCGGCGAGGACGTGGCCGTGCCCGGCGGCGTGTTCGGCGTCACCAAGGGGCTGCGCAAGAGGTTCGGCGAGCGGGTCTTCGACACGCCCATCTCCGAGTCGGCCATCATTGGCGGGGCGGTCGGCGCCGCGATGTTCGGCAGGCGCCCCATCGTCGAGATCATGTGGGCGGACTTCTTCCTCGTCGCCCTGGACCAGGTCGTCAACCAGGCGGCCAACGTCCGGTATGTCTCCCGCGGAGCCGTCACCGCGCCCATCACCATCCGAACCCAGCAGGGCAGCGCCCCCGGCGCGTGCGCGCAGCACTCCCAGAACCTGGAGGCCATGTTCGCGCACGTGCCCGGACTTCGGGTCGCCATGCCCGCCACCCACCAGGACGCCTATGACCTGCTGCTGGCCGGAGTCTGGTGCGACGATCCGGTGATCGTCATCGAGAACCGCACCCTGTACCACACCGGCAGGTCGCCCGTTGGCGTGAACGGCGGGATCCAACCGGCCGAGGGCGCGCTGATCCGCCGACCCGGTGCCGATGTGACGCTGCTGACCTGGGGTGCGATGCTGCATCGGGCTCTGGAGGCAGCCGAACTCGCGGCGGGTCAGGGAATCGACGCCGAGGTGATCGACGCCCGCTGGATACGCCCGCTCGACCTCGCCACCGTGCTCGCCAGTGTGGAACGCACCGGACGTCTGGTCGTGGCCCACGAGGCGCACACCACGGGCGGGGTCGGTGGCGAGGTGCTCGCCGCCGTCGCCGAGGCCGGTGTCCGGCTGCGCTCTGCCCCTCGTCGCGTGGGTACGCCCCCGGTACGCATCCCCGCTGCGCCGGCACTGGCGCAGGCTGTCATCCCGGACGCCTCGGCCATCGCCGACGCGCTCGTCCGGTCCGCGGCCGGCTGAACGGCCCACCTCGTCTGAGGAGAGGGGATTCGGCAGATGAATCCAACAGTGATGAGCCTTCGGTCCATTCACAAACGGTTCGGTGCGAACCATGTCATACGCGGCCTCGACCTGGATGTGTCGGCAGGCGAGTGCATTGCCCTCGCGGGTGAGAACGGCTCGGGCAAGTCGACGGTCGCCAAGATCATGAGCGGGGTCGAGCAGCCGACGTCCGGACGCGTCGTCTGGAACGGCACGGATGTCCGGCTCGCGTCGCCGAGAACGGCCCGTGGCCTGGGCATAGCGGTGATCCCGCAGGAACTCGCCTACATCGGTGGGCTGAACGCGCTGGAGAACATCGCGTTGGCGACCTGGCCGAAGAACGCCGTACTGACCTCGAACCGGCGGTACCTGGCCCACGTCGGCGACGCTCTCGACGAGCTCGGGCTCAAGGTGGACCTTCGGGCGCCCATGGAATCCCTTACGCTCGCCGAGCGGCAGTCCATCGAGATCGCCAAAGCGCTGCTGCACAAGGCCAGGCTCATCATCCTCGACGAGCCGACCGCGGCTCTGCATCGACCGGAGGCCGCCAGGCTGCTGCGACTTCTGGCGACCTGCAAGCAGAACGGTGTCGCCCTCATCTACATCAGCCACCATTTCGACGAGTGCTTCGAGATCGCCGAGCGCTTCACTGTCCTGCGCAACGGCAGTGCCGTCGCCACCCTCCCGGCCCGCTCGACGAGTCGTGAGGAGATCGTGAGCCACATGCTCGGCCCCGAGTACACCCAGCCGTCGGCGGCGGCTCGTACCGGTGGGGGCGAGGGCGCTCCGGTACTGCGCCTGACCGGCTGGACGTCGGCACGCGTGCCCGCGCTGCACGGCATCGATCTCGACGTCCGCCAAGGGGAAGTGGTGGCGATGTTCGGCATTCTCGGGTCCGGCGCCGAGACGCTGGCCAGATCGCTGGGGGGCCACCAGCGCGGAACCTCGGGACACACCGAGGTGTCGGGGCTGCGCATGCGGGGGGCGCCGGGCAGTGCCGCCGCCGCCCGACGGCTCGGCATCGCGTACGTTCCGGCCGAACGCAAGTCGGAGGGAATCGCCGAGATCCGGCCGGTGTCCGAGCACCTCACGCTGATGACGCCCGGACGCGTTTCCCGCTTCGGCATCGTGTCCCGGCGGCGGGAGGAGGCGCTGGCCACCAGGCTGACACAGGACTTCGGCGTGCGCTGCGGATCCGTACGGCAGCCGGTGGGCGAGCTCAGCGGCGGCAACCAGCAGAAGGTGCTCCTGGCGAGCCGGGTTTCGGCCCGGCCACGGGTGCTCCTGTTGCACGAGCCGACCCGCGGCGTCGATGTCGCCGCCCGCGCCTTCATCCACCACCGGATCGTGGACGCGGCCCGTGATGGTGCCGCCGTTCTGATCGTCACCTGCGACGTCGCCGAGGCCGTCGCCGTGGCCGACCGCGTCGTGGTCATGCGTGGCGGGCGCGTGGTGCGCGAGCTGCGTGGCCAGGACAAGAACGAGAAGACCGCCCTTGCCGTCGCCACTGGAGGCGATCATGACTGACAAAGCCGACACAGCCTGGGCTGTCCCCTCTGAAGCCGGGACGACCGCAGGGCACGCCCGGGCCGCCGACAGAAACGGTGTCTCGCGCGAGGCCGACCCGGGCGTGGAACCGCCCAGAACCGAGACCGGCGGCCGGAGAGCGGCTCCCAGAGGCGTGGCCGTCGCGCTCTTCTTCGTGGCCGTGGTCGTGGCCTGCTCCGCGGCGATCGACGGATTCGCCACCTATGACAACGTCACAGTCATCGCCTCGTCTTCAATGGTGATCGCCGTCGCGTCGTTGGGCCAGCTTCTCGCAGTGATCTCGGGTGGGTTCGACCTGTCTGTCGGTGGCGTCGTACCCCTGGCCGCCGTCACCTTCGCCGTGCTGACCGGCCACGGGTTCGGCGTCCTGCCCGCCACCGTCCTCACGCTGATGGTCGGGATGGCCTCCGGCCTCGTCAACGGCGTCGTCGTGGGCATTTTCAAGATCAACGCTCTGATCGGGACGCTGGCCACCATGTCGATCACCGGAGGGCTGGCTTATGTCGTCACCGGCGGTCTGACCGTCCAGGTGGATCCCCGGGCCGGGGTGCTCGGCGATCCTCTATGGCTGGACCTGCCGGGCTTCGTCTGGCTGGGGCTGGCCTTGATCGTCGGCACCCATCTGGTCCTGCGCTACACCATCTTCGGACGCCGCATCTACATGATCGGGGGCAACTCGCAGGCGGCGCTGCTGGCCGGTGTCCGCGTCAGCGTAGTCACTACCGCGGTCTATCTCTTCTCCGGCGTCCTCTCGGCGCTGGCCGGCGTCATGGCCGCCAGCCAGCTGCTGGCCGCGACCGGGGGAGTGGGTACGGGCACAACGTTGACCAGCCTGGCCGCGGTCGTACTCGGGGGAGCCGCGCTCACCGGGGGACGTGGCGGCGTGTTCGGCGCGGTGATGGGCGTGGCATTGCTGGGCGTGCTCAACGACGCACTGAACCTGCTGCGTCTTCCGAGCTTCTATCAGCAGATCGTGGTCGGCGGCGTCCTGCTGCTGACCGTGGGCATCGGACGGCTCCAAGAGCTGTCGGCCGAGCGCTGGCCGCTGGTGCGGTCACGAAGTTGAGAAAGGTCCACAGATGACAATCCGTCCCCGCGTCGCGGCCGTTCTTGTGGTGAGTACGCTGATCTGGGCAGGGATGACCTCCTGCTCGAGTGACGGCGGCCGACCGGACACCGGCGCCCTGCCGGCCCATCGAGAGTTGAAGCGGGTCGCCTATGCCGCGCCCAACATGACCACGCAGATCTATGCCGGCCAGGCCGACAACTTCGTCAAGGCCGGCCGGCGGATCGGCGTCGAGGTGAAGGTGTACGACAACTCCGCCGACGCAGCCACTGCCATCACCAACGCCAACCTCATGGTGGCTCAGAAGCCTGACCTGCTGGTGGAATTCGCACCGGTCGCGGACGCCACCTCCAGAATCTCGGCGATCTTCAAACGCAGCGGAATACCGTGCATCGCCGTCAACGTCCGCATCGAGGGCTGCGCCTTCTTCAACTTCGACCAGAAGTACCTCGCGCGGGCGCAGGCCGAGGTCATCGCGGCGAAGATGAAAGCGAAGGGCTGGGACGGCACCAACACGACCGTCGTCATCGAGCAGGCGTCGAAGCTGGGGCCTTCGGTCAACATCGCGGTGACATGGTTCTACCAAGAGCTGGTGAGCATGGTGCCGGGCTTCGAAACGATCACCTCTGATCAGATCACCGCCGCCACCACAACCATCGCGGAGGGCCAAGGACTCCAGGTCGACGGCGGAACGGACATCGACAGCGGGTTCTCCGCCACCAGCCAGGCCTTGCAGACCATCCCGGCGGACCGCAACGTCGTGGTCTACACCGTCAACGACGACACGACCGTCGGCGCGCTCCGAGCCCTCACGACCGCTCGCCGTGACGGCCGGGCCATGGTCGCTGGATACGGCGCGACCAAACCCGCCATCGACGCGATGCGGTCCGGCGCACCCTGGGTTTCCAGCGCCAAGGGATTCTGGGAGGAATGGGGCCAGTTCCTCCTCGCCATGGGAACCGCCTTGCTCCGCGGCGTAGAACCTCCGGACCTCACCGCACCCCCCATGATCGCCGTCACACCGGAGAACATGGACAGCGTCTACGCTCCGGGGATGACGAAGGTCACACGCATGCCCGCCCTTCCCGAGAGCTCGAAATACCTGCTCGAAACGGGCATCCTGCAGAAGTTCGGCAACGTTGAAGGCGCATGACATGACTTCCGAGATGAGCGCGAACCCGGTGGCGACCGTGGTACTCGTGCACGGCGCCTGGCACGGCGCATGGGCCTGGGAGCGGCTCACACCCTTCCTGCGGAAGAGCGGAGTCCGGTACGCAACGGTGGAATTGCCGTTCACCGGATTGATGGACGACATACGCGCCACACGCCACGCGATCGAAGCGGTACGCGGTCCGGTGCTGCTGGTCGGGCACAGCTACGGAGGCTCCGTGATCGGCGCCGCCGGAGACCACCCCGACGTGCGTGGGCTGGTATTCGTCGCCGCCAAGGTCGTACGCGCCGGTGAGCCGCAGGATCTCGAAGGAGACCGGCTTCCGCCCGGTCATGTCTCGGTGCTGACGCCTGAGCTGATCGCGGCGATCCGCACATTGCAGGACGGCACCACCACCATCGCGCCCCACCGTGCCCACGAGGTCTTCTACAACGGCCAAGCCGCCGAGGACACCGTCACCGCGATCGCCAGGTTGCGGCCGGTGAGCAGGGCATGCGCGACCGAAACGCCGGATGCCTGCGCGTGGGACTCCCTTCCCACGACCTACATCGTGTGCGAGCGGGACCGAGCGCTCCCGCCGGCGGTCCAAAAGGCGTACGCAGCCCGACTGAAAGGCGAGACGATCAGGCTTCCCACCTCCCACTCGCCCTTCTGGAGCAGACCCGAGCTGCTCGGGGCCGAGATCGTCCGCCGGTTGCCACGATGACCGCCTTGCGGCGCTCCTGATCTCGCGCGTCGCCGACGCGCGCACCCATCCCTTTCCTTGGAGATCCGTTTGTCATGAGAGCACTCGTCCACAACCCCGACGCACCCCACGGCCTCTGTCTGGGCCAAGCGCCCGACCCCGTCCCGCGCGACGACCAGGTCCTGGTACAGGTCCGCGCGATCTCCTTCAACCTCGGCGAGCTGAAGAATCTCGCCGCCCACCCGCCCGGGCACGTGTCCGGATGGGATGCGGCCGGCATCGTCGTCAAAGCCGCCGCCGACGGATCCGGTCCGCCCGCCGGTGCTCGCGTCGTGACTTTCGGCTGGACGGGAGGCTGGGCAGAGCTGCGCGCCGTCGACACCTCCGAACTCGCGGTCGTACCGGACTCGATCGACCTCGGACCGGCCAGTGCCTTGCCCGTCGCCGGCGTGAGCGCGCTGCAGGCCCTTCGCGGCCTGGGGCCGGTGCTCGGCCGTCGCGTGCTCGTCACCGGCGCCTCGGGCGGCGTCGGCCGCTACGCCGTTCAACTGGCCGCCCGCGCGGGAGCACATGTGATCGCCGCTGTCGGGAGTCCCGAACGCGGGATCGGCCTCACCGGCTTGGGAGCGGCGGAAGTGGTGGTCGGCCTCGACAACGTGTCCGAGCCGGTCCACGGAGTGATCGACAATGTCGGCGGCCCTCAGCTGTCCGACGCCGTCACGCTCCTGGCAGACGGCGGAGTGATCCAATGGATCGGTCAGGCGTCGGACCAGCCCACCGTGCTCGACGCTCGACAGCGCGCGGGCCACCGCTCCTGGCGGCTGGAGAGCTTCGCCGTCGCCGCGCCGTTCGGGCCCGACCTCGCCGTTCTGGTGGATCTGCTCGCCAAAGGGGAGATCGACCCCCAAGTCGGCTGGCGCGGTCCGTGGGAACGCGCGTCGGAGGCGGCGCATGCTCTTCTTTCTCGCCAGGTCCAGGGCAAGGTCGTGCTTGATGTCACTGAGGAGCATCTGGTGTCATGTGCCTGAAGATGAACTGCCCCGGCTTTTGACTCCACCGAACCCGGGGCGATTCAGTCTCGAAGCATTCGAAGTGCACCCAGCTCAAGACCATCTGGATAACGCCGTACTGAGTGGTCGCGCAGTTGTTCCAGGCCCGCGGTCTTGAGCCGGTCGGCCTCGTCGGTTTTACCGACCGCGGGAGTCCATAGATGGCCTTCGACCTGCGGCGATACGTAGCTTACATGTTCTCGATAGAAGACCAAGAGGGTTCGGGAAGATCGCCCGATGTGGTTCTTCGACCCGGGTGCAGGCTGTCGTTGATCTTGTGTGACCACTTGGATGGGGAGGGGAAGGGCCGCGTTGATCGTCGCGGCTTTCTTTGGGAAGATGCCCGTTGTGACGTCGAACCGACGAAAGGCCTATGGCGCGTAGAGGGCCAGGCCAGGTGCGCGCGAACCTACCGCGCAGGCTCCGCCCGGGACAGGGCAGGACGATTGTTTCTGGGGTCTCGGCGCGTGCGCAGAGCGAGATCGCCAAGTTCGAGAGCTCGCGTCTGTGGCCGGGCGCCATCGCCGATGCGGTGGCGCGCTGGGCTGGGACCGTTCACGGGCCAGCTCGCCGGCTGACCGATCCGGTGGTTCGTGGCTGCGGAGTTGAGGCGTGCTGCCCCTTCGACGCTCATCCGCGAGAGATGCTGGAGCAGGCCCTGTGTGGGCTTCCGTCCGGCGCGTCGTGGGAGCTGCGGCAGCGGGTTCAGCCGCTTGATGAGCTCTACTGTTCCCGCACGATCGTGGACTTCGACGCCGATCCGTCCCAACCATGGTGGTTGAGGAGATGCTGAACCTCGGACGGGGGATGCCTCGTAAACGCCCCTCCGCCCTCCGGCCGGGAGCAGGCTCCTGCCTGCGGTGCGGCACCCGGCAGGACTACTGCGAACGTTATGACGCTGCGCTTTGCGTCCTGTGTGACGAGTGGCGTGAGGGTGTCTGCGGTGACCTCGGGTGCACCCTACTGCCGAGACCGGCCCGTGCGACCAAGCCTGGCCCATGACCATGCCCCCGCTGAGCCCGCCTTGCGCCGGGCAGCCCGGCTGGCCAGCCGGCGGGACCGCACGCCATCGGCTCCTTGACGGCGTGGGGCGATGAGCGGGCGTCGACGCCGGCGCTGCGGGCGAGGGATGACGATGCGGCTCCAGCAGACGGGCCGCGGCCGAGGTTCCCACGCGTGGCGCGCTCGCGCGCGACGGGGTGGAGCAGCCCTAACGAGCAGGTTTCGGCCGTCCAGAGGCGGGCGCCATCACCCGGACGACGCACCCGCCCTAACGGCTCCTCACCAGCCTCCAACTCACTCACACCCAGCGACACCGTCGCCTCCCTGACCCCAGCAGCCTGAGCTACCGCCCGGATCCCTCCATGACCCATCGCCCGAGCCTCCGTACCCAGCAGCAGCCGACGCTGCCGCTCATCCAGATGCGGCAAGATCGCCTCGAACTTCGCCTCCAGCATCCCCACAGTCTCCAGCGACACGGCCATACCGGCTCTTCGTAGTTCGCCGGGCTCAGGTTGTCGGCTGATCACCTAAGGTGATCTTGCGAGGTGACGGTCAGTCATCGGGAGAAGCGAGCGGGGTCGGGAAGACGAAGAAGCACCCGTGGTGGTGGATCATGTTCTCGCCAAAGAATAAAGATCACAGTCACACGGGTGCATGGAGCAGCATACGGGTTCGGCCCTGCTGGGGCTGATAGGTGTGTCGGTGTTCGAGGTGGAGTACGACGGGGACGGCGGCCGGGTGGTGCATGTCGTCTCGGAGCGGTCGGGGCCGCCGTTATGCCCGGATTGCGGTCTTCCCGCAGGCCGGGCCAAGCAGTGGGTCACGGCGCGGGCGACGCATGTGCCGGTCGGGCTGGGGCCAGTCACGCTGGTGGTGCACAAACGGCGCTGGCACTGCGCCACGCCGTGGTGTGAGCGGGCCTCGTTCACCGAGCAGGTGCCGCCGATCGCCGCCGGGGCCCGCATCAGCGAACCATTGCGGGAGCAGATGGCCGTCGAGATCGGCGATCAGACGCGTCCGGTGTCTGAGGTTGCCGCTGCTCATCGGGTGAGCTGGCATACCGCTCATGACGCCTTCGCGGCGGCGGTCGATCCGGTGCTGGAACGCCCGCTGCAACCGGTGAAGGCGCTGGGCATTGACGAGACGCGCCATGGTAAGCCGCGCTATCGGCTCGATGAGCAGGGGCGGCGGGTGCTGGAGGCGGACACCTGGCACACCGGCCTGGTCGATCTCGGCGGTGGTCAGGGCTTGCTGGGACAGGTGGAGGGGCGCACCGCCGAGACCGTCGCCTCCTGGCTGGACGCGCAGCCGGCCGCCTGGCGTGACCAGATCAGCGTGGTGGCCATCGACATGAGTACTTCGTATGCCAAGGCGGTGCGCGCCGCGCTGCCGCATGCAGCGCTGGCTGTCGATCACTTTCACGTGATCCAGGCCGCCAACAAGGTCATCAACCTGGTGCGCCGTCGCGCCATCCATGCCCGCTACGGTCGGCGCGGCCGGGCCGGGGACCCGGAGTACGGGATGCGCCGCACGCTGCTGCGCAACTGGGAAGACGTGCCCGAGGCACGGGTGACGGCGATGTGGGAGGTCTTCCTGGGTGCCGGAGCGCCCGGCGAGCAGGTGCTGGCCTGCTGGGTGGCCAAGGAACAACTGCGCGCTGTCTTCCGGGCCACCTGCGCCAGTCAGGTGCGAGACCGGTTGGCCACCTTCATGTTCTGGTGCGCCGATCACGCCCACATTCCCGAGCTGACGGGGCTGGCCCAGACCATCAGCACCTGGCGGCACGAGATCGCCACCGCCATCCTGCGCGGCGTCTCCAACGCCGCCAGCGAGGGCACCAACCGTGTCATCAAGCTCGTCGCGCGGATCGCCTTCGGCTTCCGCAACCCCATCAACCAACGACGCCGCGCTCGCTACGCGACAACGCGGGCGAGCCGCCGACCACCATCACGCTCCGCAGCCAGAACCCGGTCACCCAAGGTGATCACATGACAGCACCGGCCCGGTCAAATACGAAGACCCGCCATACCAGACCATCGGGCGAAACAAGCAGATGCTACGGGTTATTGATCGGCAAGCCCTTAGCCTGAATCCACGGCGTGAAACTTTGAGCGAGGACCAGGAAATCAAGTGAGGTGCCCTTTGAACTGGGAGGATGGGAGTTCTTCACGCTTC
>NZ_JBITMP010000087.1:29463-31322 GCF_044466425.1 Nonomuraea sp. NPDC049400 | reverse complement strand
ACCACGATGGGCATCCTCATGTTCCTCGCCGGGCTGGGCCTGGTCGGTGTCGCCGTGGCGCTCGCCCGGCTTGCCACCAGCCTCACCTCCGTCCTGATCGTCGGAGGGATCGCGCTCATCCTGTTCGCAGGCTTCCTGATGGCCACTCTCGCTGACCTGTTCCCGGACAAGCGGATCGACCACCCGTGGAACCTGTTCATGCTGCCGTCGCTGGCGGCCATCGTGCTCATCACCGGCGGCACCACCGTCACCTACCTCACCGATCTGGTGAAGACGAACGCCAACACGTTGACCTCGCAGATGGACACGCGGTGATTCTCTTCATCCTGGCCCTGGTCGTCGCCGCGATCGTCTGCGGCATCGCGTGGCGCCGCCCTGACGCCCGGGCTGCCGTCTCTGGAGCCTGGCAGGCTGGGAAAGCGCAGGCGGTCCGCGAGTTCCGCGACGGCTACACCTTTGCCCAGCAGCAGCTGCGCGCCGGGGATCCTCGCTGGTACAGCCCGCGCCGCTGGGCTTCGTGGGGTCTGTCCACCGGGTACGGGGCGGCGAAGACGCTGGCCGCGGCTAACCGGATCCGCCGTGCCGCGTGGCGCGGTGGGAAGGACGGCTACCGCGCGTGGAAGGACGCTCAGCCCGTCGATGCGCAGGAGGTCGTCGAGCAGGTCATCGTCGGCCCCGACAAGGCAGAGTTCGGCGACCCGCCCGTCAAGGGCTGGACCGAGTGCCCGCGCTGCGGCGCCAGGATCACCGGCATCATCCCGGGCGACGAGCAGGACGTTTGGGTCACCTGCCCGTGCGGCCACAAGGTCTGCTTCTACCGCGCCCCGAACGACCCGCCCGACGACTGGGACAAAGACCCGGAACCCCCCGACTCCAGCTCCAGCAAGGAGCCGGAACCCCACCACCCACCACAGGAAGGAACCGACGTGCAGACCGAAGCCACAGGCCTCACCAGCTACGCGCACGCCCACCAGCAGTTCGCCTCCGAACTGCGCGCCCAGATGAGCGGCAGCGAAAGCCTGGCCGCGTCGATGGCGACCATCCTCAACGAGCACTCCGACCTGATCGGCGACACCGCCGTCCTTCAGGACCTGCTCAACCAGGCCGCCGGCGTCGCTGACCGGATCGCCGAGCGAGCCACCACCGTCGCCAACAACTAATCCTCGAAGGAGAACCTCATGGCCAGCCACGACACGGCGGCTGCCCCGCCCGCCGCACCGGCGGAGGAGGCCAGCAAGCCGGCGCAGCCGAGCGGAGCCGACGCGGTTCTTCGCGCCGCCCGCAAGGTCGCTCACCACGAGCGCGGCAAGCTTGCGCTGCTGCAGCCCGTGGCATGGCTGGCCACCCTCCACACCACAGCGTGGGCGGCCGACGGCCTCGAGGTGCACCCGCTCATCCGAGCCGGCGTCATCACCGCCACAGCAGTTGCTGTGCTCGGCAACGCGGAGCGGCGCGGCCAAGACCTGCCGATCGTTCCCGTCGCCGCCGGCGTTCTGTGGGCGACGGCGGCCAGCGTATTCGGCCCGTACGGCTGGGTGGCGATCCTGCTGTGGATCGCCGGCATCATCATGGCCGTCCCGTTCTGGGTAACTGTGCTGCGCCGACCACGCCCGCGGGTGACACCCCAGCAGCCCGCTGCCCGGAAGTCGTCTACGACGGGTTCCGAGGTCGAGCTGTGGCAGAAGCGAGTCGTCCCCAACCATCAGGCGTTCAAGCTGACCCACCTCGAGCAGGTAGAGCCCGTCCCAGACGGCTACACCGGCATCGTGGTCGGCGAACGAGGGCCGACCCGGTTCAGCCAGATGTCACACCAGGCCGCGATCGAGACGATCGCGTCCGCCAACGGCGTCCACATCTCG
>NZ_JBITMP010000087.1:4952-29365 GCF_044466425.1 Nonomuraea sp. NPDC049400 | reverse complement strand
CCTCTCTGATCGCCACTGCGCTGCTCGACCCGCAGGCAGGGAGCTCACAGCCGGACTGGGCCGGCAAAACCCACCTGTACGGCGAGGGACACGAGGAGACGTTCGACAACCTGCAGATGCTCGACTTCATCATGGTCCGCCGCGCTGACTTCGTGGCGCACAGGCCATGGGTGGACGAGCAGGGCCGCGAGCGGCGCGGTAAGCCATTCCTCCTGCCGGGCGACCCGGACATGGACGGCATGACCATGATCCTGGTGTGCGTCGAGGAGCTAAAACTGTTCCTCGACGGACCGTTCGGCAAGCCCGGCTTCGAACTGCTCGGCACCGGGGTCCGCACCTGGCGCAAGGCCGGCGGCGGCCTCCTGGTGGTCAACCAGAACCTAGGCCTGGACAACTTTGGCAACAGCCAGTCGTTCCGGTCCAACCTGCTGTCCGGCGGCAGCCTCACAGCCCTACGGACCGGCTCGAGCGCCGACCACAACATGGTCGGCCTACCCGCGGACCCGAGCAAACTGCCGGAGCGGTTCCGCAACAAGGACAAAACTCACGGGCTCGGCTACCTGACCGGGATTGACTGCCGCCCGGCAGCGACGGCCCGGATGATGCCGGTGCGTGACGCGTTCGGAATCGCGTCCGAGCCTGCAGCGGGATCGCTCGGCGAGCGGACGCTGGCCTGGATCGAGGAATACCACCACCATCGGGCCCACGGTCGCGACCCCCGCGAGGTGCCGTCCCCGCAGAGCAAGTCCCACCAGTCGCGGCCGACGTCAGGCGATATCCAGGCCGCGGTCGAGGATGCGCTCCAGTCAGGCCCGATGGAGGTCGGCGCCGTCTGCGTCGCTGTCCGCCGCCGCATTGGCGATGACGTGCCCCTGGCGGAGATCCCAGCCGCCCTGCGCCGCCTGACGTCCTCAGGAGCCGCCCGCCAGAAGGGCGATCTCTACCAGCTCGTTCCCACCGAAGCGTAGGAGGATCCATGGTTCGAAAGATGAGCGGTCCCGAACATCTCGAGGCGGCCCACACATGCCTGGACGACCTGGCCAAAGCGCGGGGCGCGGGTGATTGGCCCAAGGTCGCCGCTCTTGCCGCCGCAGCTCAAGCCCACCTATCGATGGCATCGCTCGCCTGGCAGATGTCATCTGCCCCCGGTGCCGCACTGGCAGGCCGTCAGGGGCAGCGGTGGCTCGCTTCAGCCGGCGTCGACCCGACCCGCTGAGCAGCAGCCTTCTCCATCAGAAAACCCACCAGAGAGGAGCCCAGCATGGGCGAGAAGTACTACACCCCCCTGCAGCGAGGCCGCTACACCGTCCAGGAACTCGACGAGGCGATCGCACGCGAGCAGGCATGGGCTGACAAGTGCGACGCGGAGGGGTCTTCCGCAGCCCAAATGTTCAAGGACTCGGTGGAGAACCTCAAGAAGGAGCGCGCCCTGGAGGTCGAGTACCGGCGCGCGGGAGGTAAGTCGGTCATCCCCAAGAAGAAGCGCTGAGGTTGCGGATCCCCGCCCGACGAGCGCGGGCGGGGTGTCCGGAGCAGAGCGCTCCACAGTCACAGCAAGGAGAAGCACATGAACAAGTCCCAGCTCATCGACGCCATCGCCGCCAGGACCGGCCAGAGCAAGGCCACCGTCGCCGCGATCGTCAACGCGACCACCGAGGTCGTGCAGGAGGCCGTTGCCAAGGGCGACAAGGTGACCGTGCCCGGGTTCGGCGTGTTCGAGCGCAGGTTCCGTGAGGGCGGCGAGCGTCGCAACCCGCAGGGCGGCACCGTCCACGTCGCGGCCAAGCACGTGCCGGCGTTCAAGGCGGGCGCCGGGTTCAAGCAGGCCGTCAGCGCTGCCTAACACGCCCCGCGCCCCGGCCGTTCTTCCCCGAGGCCGGGGCGTCCCAACCCAAAACCATCCACGATCAAGGAGATGCTTGATGGATCCCACACAGTTTCCGCGGATCGGCTGGCCGAACGGTATTCCCGCCTCTACCGTCAGAGCCATGGAGCCCACAGAGCGTGATCATTTCGCTACGATCACGACCCCCAGCGGGAGCGTCGTCACCATGCCGTTCCTCACAGAGCAGGAGGCGGCAGGGATAGCCGACCAGTATGGGCCACCCGCAGAACCCCTCCCGCCACGCACCGAGGCCGCCGGGAACACGCAGCCCTGCAGCCGATGCGACGGCAACGGCTACTGGTACGAGACCGTCGTGGTCGACACCCCATCCGGCGGCAAAGTCACCACGCAGAAGCGGGTCAACTGCCGGCCGTGCCGTGGCACCGGGCAGGTGCCGAAGAAGTAGTCGTACAACGCAAGAAGCCCCGGCCGCCTTCAGCGCGGCCGGGGCTTTCTCGTGGGCGTCGCTATCCAGCTTCCCTCTGAGCGGCTACCCCACATGTCCAGACTATGACTTTTTGTCCGTTTTGCGTATTGTGCCGACATGGCACAGTGGAGCGGTCCCAACGGCATCACCGTAGAGGTGATCCAGCTCAACACCAGGCCGCTCTTCAAGGTCACACAGACCATCAACGGCCGCCGCTACCTCCTCGGCTACTACGCCACGATCGCTGACCTGACGCGCCACGTCGACCTGGCGGACCTCTGCGAGGTCATCAGCTTCCCGGCCTAACCCTCACCCTTGGCGGCCCTCAGCAACGCCACATCCGCCTGATAGCGGTTGTCCACACTCGCCCACCACGGGTGGTTGTGGAGCGCCAGCGCGAGGTCCTGGGAGCGTTTGAACGCCGCCTGCCACTCCTCGCCCTCGAGGCCAGGCAGGCGTGCCTCGTTCTCCAAGAAGTCGCGTTTGAGCTGCAGCAAGTCTTCGGGCAGGTCGTAGTCGGCCATGGCGGTCTCCCCCAGGTGAGTGTGGTTCGAGGGGATCCTACGACCGAACAGGAGTGCGAGACGAAAAGGTTGGCAAAGATGATCGTGGTGTTGGATTTTGGCTGATAATATCAGCGACATGGCTACTCCCGCTGATCAGCAGTATCTGACCGACGCCGTCGGTCCGTTGTGTGCGCCCCTGCACAGATCCCTGGAGCGGGCGCGCTCCATCGCCGAAGCCCACTTTCTGGAGCACGGCATGAATGAGGCTGAGGATCAGTGCGGAATCACTCACCTGACGCGTTTTCACCTGCGCAGCCAGCTCCGTTCCGAGAGCCTCGGCGGCTGGACCCTCGTGCAGAACAGGATGAACGGACAGGTCCTCCTGCGGCAGGGCATGCTCAAGCTGCGCATGCTGCATGAGTGGCCGAAAGACGGCATCCCCGCGCCCGGCAGCAACGAGGCCCGCATCCACTACTGGCGCAACCCGGACGTGGGCCTGTACGGCGTGGAGGCGAGCCAACTCGTGGGCGTATGGGCGCTCACCGACCAGGACCAGATCGACATCCGCATCGTGCGGACGGTTGGCAAGTGGAGCGTCGGCCAGGTCGCCAAGGTGGACATCGACTTCCCGCTGTCGCGGACCTGGGACGAGTTGGCGAATCTGGAGTTCACGCCCTCCACCGGCAGCATCGACGTGGTGCTTCCGTTCGAGCGAGATGAGGATGAGGGCGATGCCGACACCGCTCGCGGGTGAACGCATTCGTGCGCTTCGGCACCTCCTCGCCCTGACGCAAGAGCAACTCGCAGAGGCGGCCGGCGTCGGCCAGTCGCGCATCTCGGAGATCGAACGAGGCAGGCTCGCCGCCACTGACGACGTCATCGACGCCATCGCTGCGGCTACCGCCACTCCGCGGCGCTTCTTCGAGGTAATCCCGCCCGATGTACCACTGGCGACGCTGCGGTTCCGTAAGTACGCGACCGCGCGCCGCACTGAAGCAAAGCAGGTCAAGGCGCTCTTCGACGAGGCGTATCGCATCACAAGCGAGCTGATGTTCAAGGCCGGGTACGGCGGCCCCGCGCTGCCCTTCGCCACGCAAGATGTGTCCAACGACGACATCGAGGACCTCGCCGCCCAAACCCGCGAAGCGCTCCAGATCGGCGGGGACGGCCCAATGATGCACGTAACCCGCGCCTGCGAGCGCGCTGGAATCGCGGTCGTACCTCTCACGTTGCCCGGCGAAGAGGACGAGGCCCAGAAGGTGGACCACTTCGGGATCAGCTACTGGCCCGCACCCCACGAGCCCGCCCTGATCGCCTACTTCACCGGCGGCCCGGGCGACCGTCTGAGGTTCACGCTCGCGCATGAACTCGGGCATCTGGTCTTGCACAGTAGACGTCGAGTCGTCGCCGACCCCGAGGGAGAGGCGCACCGGTTCGCTGGCGCCCTGCTGCTGCCACGCAAGCGCGCCATCGATCTGCTCCAGGCGCCCATCGTCCTAACCGACCTGGCACGGATGAAGGCCACTTGGGGAATCTCCATACAGGCGCTCATCATGCGCGGTTGGCACCTCGGGCTCATCGACGACGCCCGGAAGAAGTCCTTGTTCATCCAACTCGGAGCCCGCGGCTGGAAGAAGAGCGAGCCTGTAGAGGTCGGGCATGAGGAGCCGATCCTGGTGCGCAAGCTTTTGGCCAGCCACTACGGAGCCCGCGTGTCAGACATGAGGATCGCGGATGAGGTCGGCCTCCACGCGATGACCCTGAGGTCGATGGCGCCCAAGGTCTCTGCGGCCTGAGCCGTACAACGCGAAGAAGCCCGCCCGCCTCCCCGTAGGGAGACGAGCGGGCATTCGCATGTTGGAGGGTTGCCCGGGGTCGAGCCCCCCTCCGGTCCTCGCGCCCGGGCAGAGCCAGGCTACGCGGCTCGAGGGCTCGACACCTGCCAAACACGAAGGTGGGGCCGGACCGCCCGAAGGTGATCCGACCCCTCTGGTGCTGGCCTCATCCTGACCGTAGCCAGCGCGGACCGCCCCGAACGTGCTCGCAGCCTCACGGCCACTACTTACCGCACCTACTGCTAACCACTGACGGCGGTCTTCCCTTGCGCGCTCCCGGCCGGATTCGAACCGGCGTTTCAGCCCCCATGCTGGCGGGCCGCGTCCTAGGCCACTGAACGACGAGAACGCCTTGCCAGGCTAATGAACCGGACCGACACTCCGCGCCCGGGCAAAGTTGGGGTCCGGGTCCGCTGCTGGCGTCACGCTGTTGGACAGCACCATGCCCATGATGAACGTGAACGCCGCCACCAGCGCCGCCGACGTCTGCTCGCCGAGCGGCAGGCCAAAGAACACAGCGGCGGTCAGCACCGTACGCACCCCACCGGCGAGCGTGGACACGACGATAGGCCGCGTCATCGCAGCCTCGAGGATCGTGAACACGCCGGACACGCCAACGACGATCCAGCCCGCCACCGTCTCGGTGACGCCCAGGTCGGGCAGCGTCACCAGGACCGCCAGCACGGCCTGCAGAGCGCCCAGCCATACGACCGGCTCACGGCCAAAGATCGTGAACTTCATGCCAGCCTCCTACGGCTTGACGGTGTATCCGTTGTCGAAGTCGAACGCGAACGACTCCGCCGCGGCGCCCTGGACGATCCATGCGGTGTCGCCGCCGTTGCCCCAGATGTGGCCGTGGTAGCCGCAACCCGAGTCCATGTAGACGGCGTGCACAGTGCCGCTCGCCGACACAGAAGCGGTGCCGCGGCCCGAGTAGACGCGCACCGTGTGGCCGGCGGCCAGCATGACGCTGCCGTCCGCTCCCGTAGTGAGGCCGGGCAGGCTGGTCACCTTGTAGGTGTTGCAGCCGCGGTCGTTGTCGGCCAGGTGGGACTTGCCCCACTGGTCAGTGACGACGAGGTCCTTGACATTGACTGCGGTGGCGCCGTCGTTCTTGACGTCGACGAACTCCTGGTTGCGATTCCAGACGGTGTCCGCGCCGTAGGCGTTGTAGCCGACCTGCGTGATGGACAGGCCATCCACGTCAGCCGACGCAGACGACGCCGACAGGCCCGTCACGCCCAGGGCGGCGACGAAGGCGGTCAGCAGGATTGCGCTCTTGGATGGGCGCATGAGGATGCTCCTCGATGAGGTGAATACGAAAGAAGCGCCTCCGCATCGGGCGGGGCGCTCCAGGTGAGCCTCACGGGCTCGTCAGTTGGTTTCGTCGACCAGGTCGGCGATCCGGCCGTCGACAGGCTCTTCCACAGGCTCGGGATAGCGGGGAAGAGGCGTCTGGTACAGCAGCGACCACCAGCGGGCCAGCAGGCCGTCACTCACTGGACGCGCAGCAAGGGAGGCCACGTCAGCTTCCCGACGATTCCGTCGTCGTCGAGCTTCATACGCCGCTGGAAAGCCTTCACGTCCTCGCTGAGGGCCGCGTCGAACTTGGTGGACTCCAGCCACGACCGCAGGCCGGCGGCGCCCCCGTAGACCTTCTCGTTGAGGCCACCGCGGGCGAACAGCGCGGCTCGCAAGGTCTTCACGTCGTAGGAGTCGTCGCCCACGCCGAGCACAGGCAGGTCCTTCACGATGTTCTCCGTCCAAGAGGTGAGGTCGGCTGGCGCTGCGCCGGTAGGCGGCTGGGCAAACGTGCCGTTCTTCACCAGCCGGTACAGGGCGTCCCCAGGGCAGTCGGTGCTGTAGAAGTCGCGGTGGCCCTTCACCAGCGGGCCGACGCCCTTGTCCATCAGCCACGCACGCAGCTCGCGGACGGCGTTGATCTGAGCCTCGGTGGGCGCTTCGCCCGGCCCTGACATGAGCGTGACCGAGTAGTAGGTGGCATTCCCAGTCGGCTGGGCAGCCTGGATCCGGTCGAGGCCGCGGCCCTCAAACACGTAGCCATGCGGGCATGCCCCGAACGAGTAGCCGATATCGGCCCAACCTCGCGACGAACCCATGTGGAACTTCCGAGTACGCCGCCAGTAGTCCACGCATGCCCCGTGCTCCTTGCCGGCTAGGCCCTGCTTGGAGCCGTCGTAGTGGATGACCATGCCGCGGGTGGGGTGGGCGTAGGAGGCGCCGGAGGCTCCCCAGCCGAACGCGGAACGCTTGACGAGTTGCATGGTCACCCTTCCGGTTTGCATGAGTAGGTGGTGGATCCGGGCTCGGTAGGTGTGCACCGGTAGGTGATGACGCCGACCGTGAATGTCCAGCTGCTCGGGGGCGGACCTTGAGGACCGCGCTCGCCCTGAGGGCCGGGAACAGTCGAGTCCGCGCCGTCTTTGCCGTCGACTCCGTCCTTGCCGGGCTCGCCGCGAGGTCCTGGAGGGCCGGTAACGGTCTCCCCGGGCTCGCCTTTCGGTCCGGGGCTTCCCTGCGGCCCTGGCGGGCCCTGGGCGCCGTCCTTGCCCGGCTTGCCAGTGGCGCCGTCCTTCCCGTCCCGCCCAGGGCGGCCAGACGGTCCAGGAGGGCCCGGCGGTCCAGACGCGCCAACCTCTCCGCGCTCACCCCGCGGGCCAGCGGATGGCGTGACGAGCGGAACCCCGCCGAGACCTTTCACCTGGTCGGAGAGCACCTGCTGGTTCTCTTCGGACTCCCGGAGTTGGCTACGCACATCGCCAATCGCGGCCATCCCGACCGCCATCAGCGCCGCGAACGCGACCGCTGCCGTCAGCGGCAGCCACCATGCCCGATGCCGTGACGGCTTGTCCGTCGCGTCGTCTTCGTCCAGCCCGTCGTTCTCGTGGCGGCCCATCATGACCCCTTGCTGGTCAACCACAGTTGGATCAGGAGGATGACCAGCGGCGACACGAACGCCGTGAACACGGCCGTCACGATCAGCTTCCGGTCGGCGGCGCGCTGCGTCTTCTCGGCGTCCCGCTCGGCTTCGATGCTGGCGATTTTCCGTTCGTGGTCGTCGAACTGGCGTTGGACGGCCTGCTGGTATGCCTGGAACAGCTCGTTCGGGACGACGCGGTCTAGTCGCGCGTTGAGGGAGGCGAACCCCGACTCCAGGCTGCGGCGAAGCGCCTCCATGGAGCGGTGGAGCTCCCACGGGGTTGGCTCATCGGCCACGTGTCTCCTCGTCAGGGTTGGTTAGGGGTGCCGTCCCGTCCGCACCCTCAGCAACGGGACGGCACGTCAAGAGGGGCATGGTGGCCGGATGTGGACAGGTGATCTAGGTAAACCGGGCGCATGCTTGGAACGTCCCAAGTCGTCGCACCCTCGTCTCAGGAGCCGCGCTATGGGTTACCCGCCCCAGCCGCAAGACCCGTACGGCCAGCAGTACGGACAGTCGGGACCGCAGTACCCGCAGCCGTACCAGCCGCAGCCCTACAGCCAGCCGTACATGCCGGCGCCGAGTGGACCCCAGTACGGGCCGGTCCAGTACACGACGGTGAAGCAGTGGGGGTTCAACCCGATCGCGGCCATCATCCACGGCTGCCTGTGGGTGTTCGTGCACTGGTGGATGGCGCTCATCACGCTCGGGCTGTGGCTGATCGTCGCCATTCCCGTGTCGATCATCGGGTGGCGGGTCAAGCGGGTCGTACCGGTACAGCACTACCGGTAGCCACTGCAGCTCTGCTAGGAGCTGACCCACTCCAACTCGAAGCGCGTGCTGGAAGGAACGACGTCCCACGAACTGCCAGTTGCCTGCATCCCTTGGACTTCCAGGTAGTCCGACACGGCCAGGAACACTGTCCCCAAACTGGTGGATGACGCAAAGCTTCCGTCCGCATCACCAAAGCCAGTGCCTTGAAACATGGCAAGGCTGGCGTTCTTGACGACCATCGTCTGCCTTATCTTCGCGGTGAAGCCGGAGTTCCATAGCAGCGCCGCGACCACACGGTAGTAGCCGGCGGTCTGGGCGGTGTACCTGGAGTTGTTGGTTGCGTTGTCGTGCCCGGCGTCGCGATCAACCGTCTCGGAGTTCCAGGTGATGGTGGTCCAGGCGCTGTTTGGAATCGTCTGGTTTCCTGTCTTCCCCAGGATGGCCAGCGGTTTTCCCGACAGCAGGAAGTTCAAGCCATTGCGAAGGTCGGTGTTGAGCTTTGCCGCGGTCAGCAGTTCCCCGACGGTCCAGGTTCTGGGGGTTGGGACGGTGGCCATCAGCTATCGAGTCCCTGCATGCCCTGGCACGCCTCGCACGGACGGCCGGTGCCTAGCCGTGGAAGGCACACGGCGCACGGCCAGTACTGAAGCATCGATGGCAACGACTCGATGTTGATCGTTAACCGGTCGAGGTGGTCCGGCCAGACCAGGGCGGCGGTGAGTCCCAAGCCGCCGCCAGCGCACTCGGTGCACCACATCCAGGTGGCGTCCTTGGGCAGGTTGAACGCGGCGCCGCATCCCCACGGGCAGTCCGCGATCCACCGGCCGTCATCGATGCGGGCGTGCGCCGCTTTGTCGGGGTTGTCGCCGGTCGGCCGCGGTACCGGCTGCTGGTGGGAGGCGGCACGGCGGGAGTCGGCGAACTGCCAGTACGCTTCCCAGCTCGTCAACGGCTGCGGCGCCGGAATCATGTCCTGCATGTAGCGCAGGCGCGCCCGTACGACCACGTCACCACCCCAGGTAGTTGTTGTCGAGCGTCCCGTACGTCGGGTCGTCGAGGATGAACACGGGCGTGTCCCGCACCGGAGAGGTATCGAGCACGAACGACCATGTGCCGTCGCCGATGACATCAGCCACGCCTTCGCACCACAGGTCGACCGTGGCGGCTGGCGCTTCGCTTGGCAGGCCGGTGATCTGAATGCGCTGCCCGATCTCGGATGCGAGCAATTGGTCCCAGACTGTGCCGACACTGTGGGCATCGACGGAGATCTGCCCCGCGCGGGGCTGTGGGTGCCCGTAGGTCGTCACGGTGTAAGCAGCCCGGTCGAGCGCCTCGGTGTCGCTATACAGCAGCGTGTCGATCGAGGCGGCGTAGGTGCCTTCGTTCTCGTCGATGCTGGACTGGTCGACAACTCGGGTGACGCTCTTACCGGATCGGCTCACCGACACGTCATTGATCAGGAGCTGGTCGTCCATCGTGAACTGCAGGTCCGCGCCGAGCTGGTGGGCTGCCAAGGAGATGGACACCGACGCAGGAAGCTGACGGCGGTTTCGTCCGTGGATGGTCACCACGTCGTCGCCTGACACAAAGAAGATCCCTGCTTCGCTGAACGCGACCTGCTTGAACGCTGCCAGAGGCGTTTGCTCCGCGGACGGGTTACTGTCCATCAGGGACGAACCCGTGTCGAACGCCGTGTTCGTGACGCCCGCCCAGGTGGCGATTCTTGCCGCGCGGGCGCCTGACAACTCCCCGGCGAAGCCGCCCCCGGCATTGCTGAGCGCCTGCGCATCGGAGAGCGTGAGCACAGAATTCCAACACGCCACATGGCTGACGAGCCCCATCAGCATCTCAGGAGGGTCGAGCGCCGTGCCGGGAAGGCCGCCAATGCGGATCCGGGACAAACTCGGCCAGGTTGAGCCAGAAAGGGCCGGGTTGGTGTTGATGACCAGGACGCCGTCCGCGTAGACACGGAGTTGCATGGTGCCGCCAGAGAACTGGGCTGTGGCCACCAGAAGGTGGGTCTGCAGATTGTCCAGGTTCACCGACGTTGTGGACCCGGACACCGCACCCGCCGCGGTACGCGCCCCGAGAGACAGCGAGTTCGTGAACGGACTGTAATTGACACGCAAGTGGACGTTGTCCGTGCCGTTGTCCACGAAGATGAGCCGGTTCTGGCCAGTCTGGGTTGTGGCGCCAAAGTTCACCCAGAGGGCGACAGAAACTCCAGCCACGCCACCGAGCGGTGTAGTGAGCGATGTGAGCAGGAACCGGCCGTTATAGATGTCGGTCGGGGTGAACTGCACGCCTGTGGTGCCATCGGGGCCGCCATTTGCCCCGAACTCGGCACCGCCGCCCAGGTTCCACGATTGAACCGTCATGTCGGGCTGGGGCGTCGCAGCGATATTGCCTGCCTGCTCCGACCCTGCAGGTTCGCCCAGCGGGTAGTAACAGCGAGGGTTCGTGGATAGCGTCTGTTCGACGATGGCCCGCCGAATCTTGTTGCGGCTGAGCAGCTTCTGCCGGTCCGTGGCGGTGATCTGGGCGGTGCCGAGCACGCCGTTGGTCCAGGCGTGCGGCCACCGGTCCACGAACCCCGTGAATCTGCGGTACTCGACGCCGGGCGCCACGTACGTGCTCGGCGAGGCGGCCTGCTCGTACTGCCACGCGCCGGTGTAGACGGGCGCATTGGAGGCGGTGGTGGTGGCGTTGGCGATGGCCAGCCGCGCCCAGACCGCGGAGGCAGGCGCTGCGGCGGACACGCTGACCGTCTGGAACGACGTGGTCAGCGCCACCGAAGTGCCCGCCGACACCGACAGGAACGCGCCAGCGGCGTCGTACCAGCGGATGCGCGCCGTGATGGAGATGGCAGTCGCGCCGCGCCGGGCCTGCGTCTGCAGGCTGTACGTGGCACCCGCGACGACGGGCACGGCCTGATCGGTCGCGGTCGTGACGCTGTTGGAGCCGAGCCACATGTGTTGCCCGGTGGAGCCGAGCACGCCGCCGTCCCACCGGATGCTCGCCGTCTGCCCGGCCGGGAACACGGTCGTGTCGCGGGTGACCGTGCCCGCGCCTGTAGCGAACGCGCCTGCCGTGGCCGCGGTCGCCTGATCGACCGTGACCTGGTTGACGCTGTTCGGCCAGCGCGCCCTGATCCGGATCGGCCGGTTCAGCGTCACGTTCGGGTAGTACGGCGAACTCGTCCGGCCCGCGGTGAACCGGCCATCCGCGTTGTTCAGCGTGAGCGACAGCGTGCCCGGCTGCACCTCGTCGAGCTCGTGCGAGCGCCGCCGCGAGATGCGGACACCTTCCTGCCACTCCACGTAGTCCGTGACATCCCGCCACAGCTTGAACCCCGACGCGTCCTTAGCGAACGCAATCTCGCACCAGACCTGCGGCATCACCGTCACGCGCCCACCGCCCCCAGGTTGAAGCCACGGCCGCGGGCCTCATTTAGAGCCGCGATAACCAGGCGGGAGATCTCGTCACGGCCGACCAGCGGCTGACCAGCGAAGTTGAACACAAACGTTGGCGAGGAGGCTCGCGGCGTGATCGGCATAGACGCACCGCCGCCCACCGCCGAGACGCCGACCTGGGCGGTAGCGGCCACAGTCGCCATCCCCGCCAGCCCCTGAACGGCAGACTCGACCAGCCCGGACGCCCTGTCGATGCCGAGCGCCATGCCGGCCGGGATCTGCCTGCCGATCGCGGCGAAGACCCGGCTTGGGCTGTGGATACCGAGAGCGTCCTTGACCCAGTCGGGCATGATCGCGCTGAAGAAGTTGTAGATCGAACTCTTCAACCACTCGAACATGCCGACCATGCCGTTCCAAAAACCGATGATGAGGTCGTGGCCGGCTCCGCCAAGCAAGCCGCCCATGTTCCCAAGGGCGCCCACGATCTGACCGGGCAGGCCAGACACCCAGCTGGCCAGCTCCTGGAACTTCCTGATGGCCCAGTCCTTGGCCTCGCCGACCCACTTGCTGAACATCCCGGGCAACTTGCCAACCCACTCGTCAATCTTTGTGATCAGGTCAGGGATGATCGAATGGCCGACCAACCTGTCATACAGGTCAGAGAACTGCTTGATGACTCCGCCGACCGTCTTCGTGACAACTTCCAAGAACCGGATCAGCGGCGGGATCAACTGGACCGCGATCACGGCCGCCAGCTCAATGAACAGCGGAATGTACGGCGCCAGTTGAGTGAGCAGATCCGCAATGATCGGGATCATCGGGTACATCACCTGGTTGAGGTGGATCATGCCCTCGATCAAGCCCGGCAGGAGCGGCAGGATCTTGTCCAGGCTGTCGAAGAACCGCGGCAACAGCGACACCGCCAGCGACGTCAGCGACGGCAGCAGGTTCACCATCGCGGGCAGCCATTCCAGCAGGGCGCTGACGAGCGCCGGCAGATGTGGCGCGATCTTCTGGAGCGCGTCCAGCAACGCGAGCCCCAAAATCTGCGCCATCTGCGACAGTGGCGGCAGGATCTCGATGACGCGCGCGACCAGGACACCGAGCACGCTCACGAACGTCTGCCCAATGATCCCAACGATCTGGCCGATGATCGGGATCAGCGGTGTCAGAGCGGGTACCAGTCCGCTGACGAGTTGCGTAATCAGGGCGGCGATCTGCGGCAGGAGCGGAGCCAGGGCAGGCACCAGCGCGTTGAGGATCGCCGCCGCGAACTCGAAGAACAGCGGGACGATCGGCGCCAGATTGAGCAGCGCCTGACCAATATTGGCTACCAGTAGCTGCAAGGACGGAAGGATCGCCTGAATCCCTGACGCGAGGCTGGTCACGAACAGCGCCGCCAGTTGGCCGACAAGCGGCAGGAGAGGCGCCAACGCGGCGAAGATGCCGCCGAGCGCCGCCCCGAGCGGAGCCAGGGTCGGAGCGAGTTGTAGCAAGCCGCTCGCGAAGGAAAGGAAGAACTTTTGTACCCCGGGCAGCAGGGCGGCTACGGCCTCCCCAATCGCCGCGAACAAGGGCTTCAGCGTTGCGAAGGCCGAACCGATCGCCTGCCCGAGTGGCAGCAGAGCGGGCGCCAATGCGGAGACTGCCTGTCCGATCCCCTGTATCGCGACCCGAACGCCGTTTCCGATGACCGCCAAGGCTGGCCCCAGCGCCGTGATCGCCTCCGTGAGGACCGACCCCACAACGACAGCAATCCGCGCCACCACGGGTGCGATCGCCGAAATCGCGCCGACCAATGCCTCGATCACTGGCACCAGAGCACGCCCGACACCGTCCAGCGCCTTGAAGATCGTGATCAGGGTGTCCTGACCCTTGGTCGAGTTCACCCATGCGTCGAACTTCTCGACAAGGTTGGACAGAACGCCGAGTGCGCCGGTCCCAGCCGACTCTGCCGCCTTGAGCAGCCCGGTGAGGATGTCCCACAGGTTCTTCGCGAGCGAGCCAAGCTGCTTGAGTACGGCGGTAGCCTCGTTCAGCCACTCCAGCGCCTTGCCAGACTCGGCGATCTTCGTCATCCACTCGCCGAACCGGGTCAGGACGTTTTCGAGGTTGCCGGAGAACCCTGCCAGCCAGGTCGACCCCACCACGCCGAGGTCGGTGAACCCTTGCAAGAGTGGCTGCAGGGCGCCCCAGATCCCGTCCAGCAGTTGGCGGGTGTTCCTCAGCACCTGGTCGAGCTGGTCGACGGTGCTGCTGGCGGACGCGAACTCCAGGACTTTGCGGGTCATGCCGCCGAACGCGGCGGCCACCTCGCCGAGGCTAAACTTCAGGCCCGAGATCCCGGCGATGAACGGCTGCATCTGGCCCGAGAGTTGCTCGGTGAAAGCGTCCTGAGCGGCGGCCTTGAAGGCGCGGAACTGCGGGATGACTTGCTCGAACTCGGTGATGAACGCTCGTCCGCCGTCCGAGAGCTTGCCTAGCGCCGCCGCCAGCGCTTCCGCGTTGCCGCTCATCGCGGCGCCCATCGCCTCGCTCAGGCCGCCCGTAGCGAGCTTCCACGTGGTGAACGCCGCCGCGCCGGTCAGCGCAACGCCGGGCAGCCCAGCGAGCAGCCCCGACAGTGGTGCGATCGACGCCGCCAATGCGACGGTGTAGCCGGCGGCTGACGCTGCCGCCGCACCCACGGTGGCGAGCGCCCCGGCAGCAGCAGCTGCTTTGCCGGCGAGCGCGCCAGCCGAACCGAAGAGCTTGGCCATTTGCCCGCCAACGCGGGCGAGGCTGCCGTCCGCGTCGTTTGCCGCCCCGTCCAGGTTGCGCAGGTTGGCCGACAGGCCGCCCGTGGACGATCCTGCCCCTTCGATGCGCCGGCCGAGCCGTTCGGCGTTGTCGCCGACCTTGTCGAACACGCGGGAGGCGTGGTCTCTCGCGAAGATGTCGAACGCCATGGAGGCCACGGAGCACCTCCCGGCGTGGGGTCAGACTTTCGCCTGCTTATTCAGTTGGTCGATCTCGGCGCAGAGCAGTTCGAACTCCACCTCTGTCAGCAGAGGCGTCTCCCAAGGGCGGATGCCGAAGTGGTAGGCCAGGCTGGCGAGATACTTCAGACGTTTGCCGGCGAGGTCTTCGCCTCGCCGTCGAGGGAAGGGGCCGGCTCTTCCTCTACTTCCACGGAGATGGACGCCATGTCGATCGGGTAAGCGCCGGACTCGATGTCGGCGAACGAGACGTCCTTGCCCATGCGTGTGAGCGCCAGCCACGCCAGCGCCCCAATGGCCACAAAGTCGCCGTCCTGGATCGCTTCGGCGAGCTGCTTGCTCCGCCACCCGGTCGCTTTCTGTAGGGCAATGCCCTCATGCAACAACAGATGGTTCAGGTCGAACTCGACGCTGTCATCGCCGATGTGGATGGTCGCCATTCCCCGTTACCCTTCGATCTTGTCAGCGATGTCGTCCATCGCTTTGAGGATGCTGGTCTGCACCTCTTTGAGGTGCTTGCGGATGGTGGTTTCGAACCAGGGCTTGCCGTACTGCTTGACCCACGGGTTCTTGCCGAAGGTGGGATGCCGCCAGCCCGTTTTGGAGTCCAGGTGCCGGGGCAGGGTCCGCTGGTCCTCGGGCAGGCGCTTCTCGTCAACGAAGATGCGCACCCGGGGGGCGCGGGAGCCGATGGCGACTTTCAGCTGCACGGCACCCGCGATGGTCTGTCGTAGCCCGGCGCCTCGCTGGGCTCGAGCCCGGCGCTTCTCCTCGTCCTTGGCCCGTGACCGGCCGAAGTGGTGTTCCTCGCGGGCCGCGTGGCCGCCGGACTTTTTCACCCCAACCACGGGGATCGTCCGGATGGCTGTCCTGGTCGCCGCCAGTGCGGGCTTCGCGCCGGTCCGGATGCCTTTCCGGAGTTCTTTCTGCAGTTGCTTGCCGCGCGGGCCTGCGTCTTTGAACCGGATAGCGAGACGCCGTAGCTGCTCGGCGCCGGTGATTTTCAGATCAGTGGCCATTGCCTAGAGAGACGTGTCCGAACTCACGATCTTGATCTGTAGTGGCGCATTCGTTTCGTCGTCGTACGCCTCGAAACTCGTGCTCATCTGCACCACATCCGGACCCTCAACGGACGGCGCCGCTTCCTTCAGCTTGACGGCCGGCATGATGAAGCTGAGCGTGTTGTTGTTGCCACCGCCGGACGGGATCGCCGACCCGGTCAATGTGAGCTCAACCGCGGTCGTCGTGTTGTTCTTGATCAGGTCGTACAGCTCGGCCTTGTTGAACTCGGCTGTCAGCGACCCCGTGATGGTCGGGTAGTCGTTCTCCAGCTGCTCCCGCTTCACGCCGGCGTTACCGATGCCGTACCGCTCCGTCGCCAGCGGGTTTTCGCCCTTGATGCTGATCTCGGTGATGACGGTGGTAACGGCTGTGCCGCCGGAGATGCTCATCTCTCCAGAGGCAGTCGAGGCGGTCCCACCGAGCTTCAGCACGGCCTGCTGGAAGTTGTACACCTCCGCCCCGGTCGGGAATGAGGCCGTCGCCAGCGCTGTTGCGGTGGACTCATCCCAGCCATCCACTTCGAACGAGAACGTGGCGATCTCCGAGTCGGAGAGCTTAAATTCCCAGCTGGTGATTTTGCAGCCGCTGTAGGTGTGGGCACGCACGGTGCCGCTGGGTTCGGGGCGACCGACCTGGATCGTCAACCCCTTGCCGACCAGCCCGCCGGGCGTGTGGATCTGCTTGTACGCCGACGTCGCAGCGATCTGTACTGGGGTGCCCGTCGAGCCGAGCGCGTGCGCGATCAGCAGGCCGGCGCCCTTGGTGGGCCACTCGAAGTCGAACGAACCTTCCACCGTCTTGCGCGACTGGACGAGCCGGTTGACGCGCTTGAACTTGCGACCAACGCGCAGCCCTGTGGGCTCAACGAAGCTCGGGGTCCATGCCAGCGACTCGCTGTTGAATTCCACGAATTTGGTGACCGTCACAGCGGTCCCCACGGTGGATTCCGCGGCGAACCCTAGCTGTGCGTCAAGACCGGTTCCCGTGGCCACGACTACTCACCCGCCTTCTTGCTCTTGGGCTCGTCCAGGAGCTCCCACGTGCTCTTCGGCCACGCTCGCGCCTCGTCGCCGGCCCCGAGGATGTAGGCGTCGTCGGTCACCTTGGTCACGTCGCCGTCGACCTGGGCAACGTCGCCTGCGGCCACGACAGGCCCGTCCACCCGGCCGAGGTGGCGAGCCTCGCCGGACACGTTCTTGAATCTGGCCACCGGCCACCTCTCCCTAGATGCGGGTCCGTACTGCGATCTGGAACGGGATCCGGCACTCGATGCCGGACTGTCGTTGTGCCTGAATGAGCGCCCCGGACGCGAACGCCACGATGGTGGGCGGCGGCTGCCCCAGCGACGGGTCCGCTCTCAGCGTGTTCTCCACTGCCGCTAGCAGGCTGTAGGCGAGGTCGCGGACCGGTTTGACCTTCGTGGAGCCCTTCCACGCGGCGACGGCGCATTGCACGGTGAACGTCTCGTCCTTGGCTTTCTGCCCGATGCTGGCCCAGTCCTGGCTGAAGGTGACTGCTTCTCCGCCGTCGTTCTCGGGGTCGCCGTCGTAGCCGACGAACACCGCCTTGTGCAGCGGGTCGTTCGTCACGATCGGCCCGTCGATCACTTTCACGCCATCCAGCGCCGGGGCGGCGTCGAACAGCGCCACCAGGGCGTCGATGACTGTCGGTGCGCGTGACGTGGTGGTCATCGGCCGATCTCCGGCGGCGGGTCGCCGAGAAGCTCCTGAGCCCTGCGTGGAATCGAGAAGCCGAACCGCGGGTCATACACTTCGTCGGCGCCGCCCACTCGGACGCCGCCCATGCTGCCCCGCTGGGTCTCCCACATGTGCTGCAAGATGATGAGCGCCGCCAGCCTCACATGTGCCGGGATCTGGGTTTGCCCGGCCACGTACGTGACCCGGAACGGGCCGCGCATCCAACCGCCGTCCTTGCGCTGGACAATGCCAGTCGGCTGATCCAGGTCCAGGTCCCCCACCGCCTGGTCGGTGCCGCTGGTCTCGATCGCTACCACCGACGTCAACGACAGCGCCGGCGAATGAAGCAGAACCATGCCCCGCCCGCCCCGGTGTTTCTCCGTGTACGTGGTGCGAGCCAAGGCGCCGACGTGCTTCTCGCATGCCTCGGTGATGGCGCGAACGAAGCCGGCGATTTCCTCGTCATAGTCTCGGTCGTCGGCGTCGATGTTGAGCTGCTTCTTCGCCTCACCCAGAGACAGGATGCCCGCCTCGCCCCACATGGGGGCGACCTCGAACGGTTCCTCGTCGTTGGAGGTTGGCGTGACGGTGGCCCAGCGGGCGATGTGACGGCCTGTCGCGGTGGTGGTGTAGTCGTAGTGGTAGATGCCCGTACTGTCGTTGATGGGCGTGAAGGGCCCCGCGGTGGTGGCGTCCGGCAGTTGGATGGTCAACTGAATGGACGCCGGGTTTACCAAGGTCTGCGTGCTGTCGCGTACTGAGGTGGACAGGCGCACGACCGCGCCTACGCCGTACGTGCTCACTCGTCACCCCCTTGCAGGACCGCGGACGATGACGTTGAGGACAGGGTGGCAACGAGGCCTGAACCGGTGGCCAGGTGAGCTCGACGACCGTCTGACGAGGACAGGGAGCCCACCAGGTCGGTCTCTTCTGGCGGCACGACCTGAACAGGCAGGGCGAGCGCGTAGGCGCGGCTGGTGACGGGTGTTGTCTTGCGTGCCGCCGCCACGCCCGTGACGGCCAGCACCCCGCGGCCTGTCACTACAGAGATCCGGCTCGTCTGCGCCCGGCCAGTCGCTCCGACCGACGCGAGGCTGGTAACCTGCGCCGCGTGGGAGGAAGACGCCCAACCGCTGGCCGCCGTCGTCGCCATACCTGATGCGGGCAGCACCTTGCACACTACTGCGGACCCAGTAACCGCGGCCGAGCAGACCGCGGTCGCCGGCCGTGTGATGACCTGTGACTGGTAAGCCCAGGCAACGGCGTGGGAAGCTCCAGCGACTGGGGCCTTCTTGGCTGCGGCTGCTCGGCTGGCCGCGGCGACGGCAGCAACACCACCAGCCGGCGTCACCTTGCGTGCGACGCCAGCCGCGGCAGTCGCGGCGGCTCCCACGCTGGCCACTGGTGCGGCCTTGCGGGCGGTCGCAGTGGCGCCTGCGGACACACTCGCGACCGCGGTCACCGCCACGACCTTGCGGGTCGTGACCTGGCTCGCCACCACCGCGGCAGACCGTCCGGTCACCGCGACGCCGCCGCCACCATCCGGCCCGGCAAGCGCGAGCGTGATCGCGCTGTACTTTCGGGCGGCCACCCAGGTCGCGGTCCGAGTGCCGGTCGCGCTGGCAGTGGCGATGCCCTCGACCGCGGCCATCATCGCCGAGAACGGCGAAGCGTCCGTCTCACCCTTCTTCGTCATCGACGCGGGCGGGGCGTACACCTCGCCCGTCCAGGACGGCCCGTTGGGGGTGAGCCAGCAGCAGCTGAGCAGCCGGTCAGCACCAGTCGTGGTCACCGATGGAGCCACATGCAGGTCGGTGGTGTTGTTGGGGTCGAACTGCGTCGCGCTCACGTCCGCTGTGACAGTGCTCGAGATACGCCAGACCACCCCATGGATGTCGCAGTCGGTGTGGGCCGGGATCGTGACGGACTTGCTTCCACCGCTGGTCACCGGGCAGATAAACACCTTCTGGTGGCCGACATTATCGCCCAAGCTCACAGACGTGATCAGCGTGCACGTGCCCGCCGACGATGTCGCATTCGGCATCGACGCGAAGGTGTAGAAATCGCTGCCGTACCAGATGATCAGCGTGTCGCCCGCCGCAGTAGCAGCCGACGTATTGAGAACCTGCGTGGTGAAAACGCCGTCCGGAGTCTCAAGGACTTCGACGACGACCGGAACAGCCACGGCCTAGATGCCGGTGTTGTCCAGGACCAGGGCGCCCACGTCGACCGTGATGTTCCCCGGAGCGCCGAACGTCTCAGGAACGACCTTCTGGAAGAACAGTTCACCCTGGCCGGTAATGTTCACCGACGCACCACCCTGGGTCAGCGACACCTCGAACGTGTCCGTGGCGCTCGACACCACGTAATAGATGGTGCCTTCCGTGAGGCCAGCCGGGAGCGACTCGGCGAACACGTTGAACACCATCACCCGGTCGTTGTCAGCCAGCCCATGCGCGGCTGACTGGATCGCGTCAGCCGTCACGCCGGCACTGTCGACAGTGCCGAACCCCTTGGTGCTGCCGTTGAGCGGCGTGTACCCGCGGTAGTTGTTGGTGTTGCCCGTGCCGCTGGCGTTCCAGAACGTCAGAAAGCCGAACGTTCCCGCCGGCACGGGAATCGACAGGGCGCCCGTGTTGGCCTTCTGCCCCGACGATGCCGCACCCCATGTGACCGCCTGCCGGGCGTAGCTGCCGCCGGACGCCTCGCCCGCATTGGCGTTCGTTCCCGTACCAGGGTCGGTGAGCGTGTGCACGCCGATGTGCGTGATCTGGGTGGCGGACTCGTCGAGCGCGTCCAGCATCACGTTTTTCGAGGTGTCGTTGAACGGCACGGCCTACCTCCAGGCACACTGAAAGGCCGCCCACCTGGGGCGGCCCTCCCTTTGATCGATCACTTGTCTGTCGCTCGAGTGCGGGCCTTGTTCGCGGCGGGAACACGCCGTTTCGGCTGCGCAGGCGGCTGTTCCTCCTCCTGCTCGGACTCCGCCGCGACCTCAGGCTCAGGCTCGTCAAGCAGCCCGTAGTGCTGCGCCTGCTCCCGGGGTATCGGCATGCCGGGGGTGCACCACAGCCAGCGGCCGTCCGGGTTCCCTTCCTCCACCAGCCGATCGTCCTCCGTCAGATACAGGCGCTTGTCAACGGTGACAACTCCAGAGCCAACGTCGGTGTGCGGCTTCACAAAGTTGAGAGCCATCTGCGCCTACCGGTAGAAGACGACGACGCGGAACTTGCCAGCCGTCAGCGCCGCGGCGGCAACAGTGACTGCGAGGTTGCGTCGCGCCGTGGTCTTGATGGACGAAGCGACTGTGAACGCAGGGGTAATCGCTTTGCGTCCGGTCGACGACCAGGGGGCGCCGGACACCGCAGCGGCGGTCTGCAGGTCGCCCGCGCCCTCGGAGTTGACAGCGACAGTCGCGGCGCCACCGGAGGTGACGGCGGTGTCCACCTCGATGTAGCCGCCGGTGATGACGCTTCCGGCGGGGATCTCGTTGCCGTTGGAGTCGCCCGCTGCGGAGCGCAGCGTGATGGTGGACACAGCGCCGCCATCCACGGCGAAGTCGTACTCGCCCCGCGCCTCCTTGAGACCGCGGGTGCCTTCGATGATGGGCATTACTCTCCTTGAAGTTCTCACCCGCGCGAGGAGAGGCCGTCTGCCCCTCCTCGCATGGTCTGGATCAGAAGCCAGTCACACTTACGGACCGGTCTAGATGCCCGTGACCTCGGCAAACGCCTTCGGGCGATAGTGGATCAAGGCGCACCTGAGGTCAGCCCTGATCGCCTGCTTGCCTTCCACGAAGTAGGTGGAGTGACTGTTGCTGACCTGGACATCGATGCCGCGCCGCATCGCCAACTCCGAGAAGTTGGCGTAGTCGCCGAGCAGGATCTTCGTGGACGGGGCGGCGGTGGTCTCCACCACAGGGACGCCCCAGATGGTGACCGGGCCGGGCATGGACGGGTGGCCCCAGATGTACTGACCGTCCGCCGTGCGCAGGAGCCGGACGGGCTCCCAGTTGGCGGGCGTCACGAACACGACGCTGGGCTCTGCGAAACCGTCGTCGCGGATCTTCCGCATCGCCTTGTAGATGGCGTCCGGAGTCGGGTCCGCGCCCTTGGCCTGCGACTGGATCCCCACCACGTTGGAGGTACCGAGCAGGTTGGGCGACGTGCCGTTGCCCTGCAGGATCTGCAGGTCGAGTCGCTGCCTCAGCATGAACGGGAGCCGGTTGTCGACGTAGGCGCGGGCGCGCGGCTCGTCCTCGAACTGTTCGTCCGACACCGGCAGATAGACGGCGATCTTCCGGACGGCGGATGACCGTTCCGTCAGCGCCAGCGACGCCTGCGGGAATGTACCCGCCTCCGCCGTCTCGACCGCGGCGTTGGTGAACGTCGTCTCTTCCATGTAGACGACGCTGGCCTGCGTGGTGGTGGTCGTCGGCAGGAACTCCACCACGTGAGGTGCCGGCCTCGTGGGGAACATCTCCACCCTGCCAGTGCGGGTCGTCTCCGGCGCCCAGCCAGCGGAGGTGAGGAAGTCGGCCTTAAGCAGCGCGCCGAACTCGATGTCGAGCTGCGCCTGCGGACCCTGACCCATGCCGGGCCGGTACCCCTTGGCCGCGTCTGAGGCCATGAACATCTCACCGAACGAGCGAGGCTTGCCGCTCTTGGTGCGGGTCGGCTCTTCGTCCCCGACGTCCTGGTGGCCGGACTCGGTCTGCTCGGCGGCCTTCGCCGCCGCCGCAGCACGGGCCACGACCAGCAGTTCGTCTACCTTGCCCTTGCACTCGTCGATCTCGGCGTTGAGCTGGCCGATGTAGTCCACCTTGGCCCGGCTGTCGCCCTGGATCGACTTCACCTTGGCCATGTCGTACTCGGGGCCAGCCTCAGCGAAGATGTCCGCGAGGCTCTTACGCTTCGCGTCGAGCTTGGCCTGCGCGTCCTTCAGCGCCGGGAACTCGACGATCCTGTCCTGTGCTTCGACCGTCATGGGGTCGCTCACCTCTCGTTAGAAACCGTTGAGGCGCGCGATACCGGCGGCGATGACAGAGGCCTTGGCCTCTTCGTCGATCTCCGGCTCTTCGTCGCCTGCGGGAACAGCGAGAAGGCGCTCCAGCCGCTTCAGGTCGTCCGCGATCCAGCCCAGGACCTCGGCGTTCACCTTGCTCAGCGACTTGCCCTTCTCTGCGCGGAGAGCGACCACTCTCGATGCGCTATCGATGAGCCCGGAGAGCACGGCCATGCCCTCGATCAGCTCCTCGGAAAACCTGGTGGGGGCGCCCGGCGCGGAACGCAGCTCGGGCACTTCCCTGTCGGCGTCCCTCAGGTGGGCCGCCAGATGCTTGTAGACGCCTTCCCGGTCCCCCTCGGGGACGGAGGCGCCGCCGCGGGCCCCGTTGAGGGCAGCGATCCCGGCCAAGCAGGCGCGGATGTTCGCGGGTCCGCCGACGCCGTGGTGGTGGGGAAACTTGTAGGAGCCCTTCGCCTCGGGGTCTCCGTCCGGGTCCACCCAGGCGAACACCGACCTGAGCTCGGACGGGCGGGCGTCGTCGGCGATCCCCGCCACGGTACGCGGACCGTCCCAGGACCTGGCCACTACGGGTGTGTCATGCGGTGCCATCGCCCGCTTGCGAGCGGGAGACGCCGCCGGCCTGGCCGACTTCGCGCTAAGCGTCCGGGTGTTCACGCCGGCACCCAGAAGGACGGGGCTGACCTCGTGTACCTTGACCTTCTTCAGCAGGCGGACGCTCTTGCCGTTCCACTCGCCCGGCTCGGCGTTGGTGATGTCAAACCCGTACGACCACTCCTGCAGGCCTGCCTCGGACAGTTCTTTGACCGTGGCGAAGGTGTCACGCCCGTGGGCGGTGTTCATGAAGAACTGGCCCTCCAGGACCGCGCCCTCGTCGGTCTGCCGGATCACTCCCTTGCCGACCGGGAGCGCTCCCTGCCACGAGGTGTGACCGTACGCACTGATGCGCACCGGGGCGCCGTCCTCGAAGGCGCCCGGCAAGGTGACGTCGTTGTCTGAGTCGATGGCGTTGAACGTGCTGAAGACGGCACGCACTTCTCCGCGGTCCGCATCCTTGATCTCGACGCGGAGGCTCTTGGTGTCCAATTCACTGCTCCTCTGCCGGATCAGGTCCGGATGGGTCATCAGATGACGAAGCGGTCGAGGGTGCGGCTGCGGGTGCGTCTCGGGTGAGCCCGGGCGGCAGAAGCTGCACGCTGACCAGGCCCGTGTGCTCGAGAAGCGCAAGGTCTTCCGCCTCTACGGCGGCTTTCACCGAGTCCGGCTTGAATCCTGCGGTGATGAAGGAGGACACCGTAGCCGACTTGATGCGGAAGATCTCGGCGGCGTCTTTGCGGTCCTCCCGCAGGAATGCGATGTCACGGTCGTCGTACCAAAGTTCGGCGTCCTCCGGGACGTCGACCAGGGACGCCAGCGACCCGGCGCAGTTCCGCCACAAAGGCCGCAAGGTTCCATCAGCGAAGCGTCTACGCGCCTGGCCATAGTTGCCCGCGTTGAGCGAACTGCCGGCCAGCCCTTCGGTAAAGCCCACGATTGATGCTGGAACGCCCGCAGCTGCCGCCAGCCTCGTCTCGCCCGCTCCCTGTGTGCGTTTGAAGTCGAGCTGCTGCAGGTCCATGGTCAGTGGGGTGACATCGGCGCCGCCGCCCAGATACAACGTCCGGTAGGCGTTGTCGACGCCTTCGTGGCCGTACTCCATGGTGGCCATGAGCTTCTGGATGGTTTCTGGCTTCACCGTCTTGTCGAAGGTGATTGCCAGGCCAGGGGTCGCGCCGTTCTCGAAGAACTTCCACTTGTGGCGGGTTGCCGCCAGGTCGGAACTGATCTCCCGCAAGACCGGGGTCAGCCACGACATGCCCCGCCAATGCGC
>NZ_JBITMP010000087.1:0-4854 GCF_044466425.1 Nonomuraea sp. NPDC049400 | reverse complement strand
CGCGAACGCCGGTCACGGTGCGCGTCCGCGACCTTCTGCAGCAGTCCCATCAGGTGCGCACGCCGCCCTTAGCCCGGCGAGCGTCCCGCCACCCTTCGCCCGCGGCTACCCACAGCATCGTCATGCCGAGCCACACCTTGCTGAGCGTCCAGCCGATCAGGTACGGGACGCCCACGAGCACCGTCCCGACAAGCCTGACGATCCACGCCAGCGCCTTACGAGCATCCACCTGCCGGGCACGGCCGCTGATCCGGTCCAGCGGAATGGACGGAACCGTCATCGTTACCTCCACACCGCGAACGGCTCTGCCGCCTCTTCGTCATGACCTTTCGTGGCGAACCCCCACGCCGCCAACGTCGCCGCCACCAGCGGGCAGATGTCGACGCTCGTGGCTTTGGAGTCCCACGCCTTCGCCTCACCCAGAGGGCGTGTAACAGCGCCGGCCACCGCGGCATCCAGGGCCGGGTGCGGCATGACCCGCATGGTCGGGTCGCCCTCTTCGGGCATGACCGCGTCCACAAGTTGCCCGAACGCGTGGCCGACTTCCCTGAACGTGGGTTTGACGACCTCAAGCCCGAGTTCTTCGAGCTCCGCGATGAGCGACCCCGCAGGCGACCCGGCATCGACGACCAGGGCGCACGGCTCCCACCGCTCCACGAGCGTCTCAGCCCGTTTGGCAACCCAGTTGGTTCCCGGCCTATGGTCGACCACCTCGACATGCAGAAGGCCGTCAGAGCGCCGTCCGGCGGTCGCTATGGCCGCCCATGACCGGTCCGGGGAGACGTGGATGGCGAACGCCACCGTCCCCACTGGTTCGCTCTGCTCGTCCGCTACAGCCCGCCACTTGGCTTCAGGGATGACCATCCACTGGTCTGCAGAATCCGTTGGCCAGTTCCCAACGCCGAGCCGCTCCCGCAGGAAGCCCTTTACGCCCATCGAGGCGTGCTCACGCGCCACATGCTCGAGCGAGATCCTGATTCCCAGCGCCGGGTTCGCCTTCGCCCACGAGTCCGGGCTGGCCGGATTGTCGTGAACCGTGCACTCTGGACCACACTCTGGCGAGCACGCATCGATCGACCACTCGGCGTAGAACAGCGACGGGTCATCCCCTTTGATGCCACGCCGCCGCACCCGGGCCAACTGCTCGCACGGCGCGATGTCCTTGTCCCCCGGTGAGGAGCCGTACCACAGTTGCGGGTTCGGCCTGGCGGACATGGTCGGCATCAACGCGTCCACGCTCGTGTCAGGCAGGTTGAACGCCTCGTTGAGGATCACGCAGTCGCCCGAGAAGCCGCGGCCCGAACCGGTCGACCGGGCCACGAACCGCAACCGCTGGCCGGTGACGAGCTCTATGCCTTCCTCGCCGTGCGAGGTACGGACCCGGCGCACCCGCTTGCGGAACGCGTCCGTGTTCTCGATCAGGAACAGCACCCTGCGGAAATGCTCCTGCGCGGTCTTAAATTCGTGGGCTGAGTGGAGGATCAACTGTTCCCCGAAGAGGAACAGCCCCGCCAACTCGCGCGCCTCAAACAGCGAGTCCTTCCCGTTCTGCCGGCTGACCACTACGCCGCACTCGAACGCCGCCCACTTACCGTCCTCGCGCTCACCCAGGCCGTGCTGGAGACAGAACTGCTGCCACGGGTCTAACACCAACCCGGCCGCCACGGCGAGCTCCACAGCTTCCTGGCCTGCCGACGACACATACTCGGGGATGGACGCGATCCGCGGTGTCTGAGCGCCCAGCAGGGTTGCCGTGGTCATGCGCCCTTCCTGCGATCCTCACGACGTGACGCGAGCTCGTCGACCGGGTCCTTCTTCTCCTGCTCCGGCTCGACTGGGGCCGCCATCTTCACCAACTCAGCAAGAGTCATCCGCAGCTGGGCGTGCAGCATGGAAGCCGCCGCAGGTCGCACGTCCGGCACGTCCAGGCGCCTAGCGAGGTCAAGTGCGCTCGCTGCGAGGGAAGAGTCCTCGCTGATCCGCCACTTCGCGAGATCGGCGAGAATCGCCTGCTCGAGCACTCCCGGCAATCCGTCACGCTCAGTCATCTCGCCCCCCTTACATACAGTCACTCGATGGGCGTCACACAGAGTGACTTGGGGCTGAAAATGACTTTTCGCACGTGGGGAGAGAAAAGGGCGACTGGGCGCGGGGTCCCTTTGTGTCATTGATTACGTGAGTGGTCCACCCCCCTCCTCCGTCGTGACTGCAACTCTCTGACCTGCTGTTTTGTCTCTGTTCTCAGTTCTGTTAGTTGTCACAATCTGTGATGAGATCTGATGATCAATCAGTGTTGTGACTGTGTGTGACTGAGATGGATGTTACCAAGATCGAGACTGTTGAGGAGTTGAGCACAGACTGTGACTAACAGGAGGAGGAGAGGACGAGGCATACCAACGCAGGGCGACAGCACGCATCGAGGGCGAGCGCATCAGTCTGATTCGTTCAAGAACGACAGCTTTTCCAGGATCGACAACGATGAACTGGGCATCGTGATCGGAGTAGATGGTTCGAGCGTGATCAGACAGGTGTGAGTGGATGACATACACATCGACGTCAGCGCAGTGCTTGAGTGCTTCGTCGACAGCAGCACGACGAGCTCTGTAGGTGACGTCTCGCAGGGTCTTGGGGTAGCTGCGGTTGCCGTCTTGGCCGTCATGTCCGGGGCCGGTGAGAGCCGCGGCCAGCGCGTCGAAGTCGACGACGATGTCACCAGGCTGGGCTCGCTGCTGCACCCACGTGCTTTTCCCCGCAGCCGGCGGCCCGGTGACGACGTACAGCATCACCACGCCCGGGAAGCGCGAGGTGCCGGCGCCGTCAGGTTGGCACCCTTGGAGCTGTTGCACTTCCTGCCACAGACGGGACACCCGTTGACGCCGTGCGCCGGCCTGAGGTTGCTGGGGTCGAGCGGGTCTCCGCCCTTGGAGAGCGGAATGACGTGGTCGACCGTGTCGGCTGCGCCGTGCCCGCAGATCCAGCAGGTTCGAGACTCGGCGAGTACCCGGGTTCGGATGCGCCGCCAGGCGGTGCCGGTGCGGCCTGGGCTGCGAGGCATGTGTCAGTTGCCGAGGATGCCGGTCTCAGCGAGGACAGCGAAGGCAACCCCAAGACAAAGCAGCGTGAGCGGCCACGCCTTCTGGATGCCGGCCACCAGGGCACCCGATAGAAGGCAGACGAGGGCGAGGAGTAGGAGGATGTCCACGACGGGTTCTCCGTTTCCTGCGGTGATTACGCGTGGTAGGTGTAGAGCCCGGTTTTCGGGAGCCGTTGGCCCTGTTTTCTTACGCTTCGTGGTCGTCTCGGGCGTGGGGTGTCCGGCCGCCCTGCCGCTGCGGGCTGGCTAGTTCCCCGCCCCACACCGCGACGCCAACGCGGCCCGTAAGGCGCAACGGGCGTGATTACCCCGAAGGACGCGAGCAGGACAGCCGGTACGTGAGGGCTGGGAGGCGGTGTGCTCCACCCGTTGGTCGGGTGTGCTGACAGAACTGGCCCCCATCAGCACTTACACCACAGCCACGAAAGCCAGATCGACTGTCGGACTCGAACCGTACCTCCGCCTCTGCCGACCAGTGTAAGGGCCTCTTGTGGAGCCGGGCGGGTGGCAAGCATGCGGCGTGCGGCTAAAACCATCCGCCCGGAGTTCTGAGGGTGGTGACAGCCCGGCTCTCGACCCCCCGGAAGCGAGCCGGGACTGTCACCTGGGGCTCCACAGGGGGACTCCTACGGGGCGGGAGGCTGCGGAGCGGGCGCATCTCCCCCAGCACGTGGGAGTGCGCGTTCTTGGGGTATCTAGCGGTGTCTAGGCCGCGTTCTGGAGCTGGACGCGGTGGGCGTCTCGCAGCTCGGGCGTCTTAGGTACGGGTTCGCCCCGGTAGACGAAGGCTTCGATGGTGGACAGGTCGTTGTAGTCCCAGTAGACGACGCCGTTCACCTTGGCCTTGCGGGCGCGATAGCGGGTGCCCCAGACGCGGATTCGCCCTTCGGGGACCTGGAGTCTTTCGGCTGCTACGGCGATGGCGACCGGGTCTCGTTCCATGCGCGTCCCCCGACACACGAAACGCCCCTGAGCGTGTAGCTCTAGGGGCGCAAGTGATCCAACTTAAGTCCGGATATTACAGCAGGTGAGGGGGTTGCGCTACTTCGGCGCGCGGGCCCGTCGAGCTGAGCGTTCGAACCGCCAGTTATGAAGCGCAACTTCGATGGGGCTTATGATCGGCAGGCCGTAGAGCCAGCCCAGCCAGGTTTCTTTCAGCGGCTCCGACCATGAACCGCCGTGCTCGGTGCACAATTCATCTAGCAGGTCTTCCTTATGGGTGTCGCACGCCAGAGCACCGAATTCCCCGGAACGCATGGTGACAGAGTCGGATGGCCCACGATCGAAGACCATGCTGGCGACTCCCACGCGATAGAGCGCCTGCCGCTCGCATCGTTCACAGGAGATTGACGGCAGTGCCCGCCACGGTTGTAGGCGTCTCTTGGTGCGGTCGCGCTTCACGATGCATCCAGGTCCAACCATTCGCCCACGCTTAGGGGCAACGCTTCGTCGGGGACGTAGAAGGGCAGGCTGGCGGGCACCACGAGATGGCCGCCTTCGACTGGGAACGCGTCGCAGAGCAGCGTTGCAGTGTCCGTCATAAGATCCATTGTCTCAGAGCCGCCTACGGCTTCCACTCCTCCCGATAGTCCTCGTGGTCGGCGTACGGCAGGGCCAGCACGCGCACCGTGGCGCACGGGAAGTCGCCCCAGCCGCAGCACCCGCACGACTGAGCGCCCACGTCGCAGGTGACGCACTCCCCGTACCGGCCGAGCTTGTGCAGGTCGAGCAGCCGCCGCTTGGCCTCGACCTCGCGCAGC
>NZ_JBITMP010000086.1:0-31632 GCF_044466425.1 Nonomuraea sp. NPDC049400 | reverse complement strand
ACTGTGATCTTGGTCGACACTGTTCTAGCAGGGGCTCTGTTGCTGTTTCCGCCGATTTGACGACACCACGAAATCGCTAACTAAGTGGTCTTGGCGCTAGCCCTCCTTCTCACCCTGTTCACCGGCCGCGAGCCGTTGACCTCCCCCGCTGACCTCCACCCCGCCGACTCGAGCGCGCGCGGTCAGGAAGCATCCCGCGCCAGCAGCACCTGACCATCGCCCTCCCACAGCAGCAGCTCGCCGACGCCGTGGATTGCGGTGCTCACTCGCTCGCCCACTTCGGGTCTCCTGTCGTTCGGTTCACCTGCGTGGACTCGCGAGCCGCCCGAAGCTCATCGCGGATCCGAGGCGCCGCCTTGAAACTCATCACGACGTTCAAGGCGGAGTCACCTTCGGCGCGATCCGGGGAATCAGCCGGTGAAGTCCGCGGCGTGGTCCCGCGCCCAGTCGGCGAACGTGCGGGCGGGGTGGCCGGTCAGCTCATGGACGGTCTGGGTGATCTCGACGGGGCGGCCGTCGTTGGACTGCCACCAGTCCAGCAGCGGGTCGGCGTAGGAGGCGGGGATGTACTCGGCCATCTCCACCTTCCATTCCTGGCGGCTGAGCTGCTTGACGGTGATGTCCCGGCCAGTCACCTCGGCGAGGATGTCGATCTGCTGGGCGAAGGTGAGGGATTGGGGGCCGGTCAGCGTGTACGGCCGGCCGCCCAGGGCGGGGTCGGTGAGTACGGCGAGAGCGGCCTCGGCGACGTCGGCCTCATGGATCGGGTCGTTGTGGGAGCCGGGATAGGGCAGGCCGACGGGCTGGCCGGACTTGATGGACCAGGCCCAGCCCAGCGTGTTGCCGGCGAAGGAACCGGGGCGCAGCGAGGTGGCGCGGACTGGGGAGGCTTCCAGAGCCTTCTCCGCCTCCAGGTGCGACTTGGCGAGCGGGCTGCTTTCGGGGTCGGGGATGAGGACCGCTGAGGAGGACAGCAGCACGATGTGCTCGACTCCTGCGCGTGCGGCCTCTTCGGCGAAGGCGTCGGCGCAGGCCGGTTCGGCGTACAGGAAGACCGAGGTCACCCCCTTCAGCGCGGAGGGGAAGGTGGTCGGATCGGTGAGGTCGCATTTGACGGTCTGCGGGTCGCCCGGCGTGCTGGAGGCCGGACGGACCTCCAGGCCGCGGTCGCGGAGCAGGGCGACGAGGTTTCTGGCGACGGCGCCGCGGCTGCCGGTGACGAGAACGGTCATGGGGGTGTTCCTTTCGAGGGCGTGACATTGCGTGGTAGTCGCCGCATCAAGGGCGCAGCGGATGAGTGTGGTGACGGCCGCACGGCGAGGCTGGGGACCGCGGCCGCGGCCGTGGCCTGGGCGGCGGTGAGGGAGCCGAATCAGACGGAGGTCACCACGGCGGCGCCGGCTGCGGTGTCTCCCTCGAGCTAGAATCTATACGCGACACACATTGTGCGTCACACAAATATTGTGTGACGCACATAAACTTGGGGCATGGAGGGCCGGATGTCAAACCGAGCCGAGTTGATGGCGCGCGTCGTCACCGAGAGTCGGCGGCACTACGCCGCATATGTGCTGTTCAACCAGGCGCTGGCCGACCATCTGGGCCTGCACCCCACCGACCTGCAGTGCGTGTCCCTGCTCGACCTCGAGTCCGGCCCGGTGAGCACCGGGGAGATCGCCGCGCTGACCGGCCTGACCCCCGGCGCCGCCTCACGGTTGGTCGATCGCCTGGAGAAGGCGGGCTTCGTCGTGCGGCAGGCCGACCCGCAGGACCGCAGACGCGCCCTGGTCGCCCTGGCGCCCGACGCGCGCGCCAGGATCGGGGCGGCGTGGGCCATTCCCGGCAACGCCTTCGGAGAAGTCCTCGACCGTTATGACGACGACAAGCTCGAGGTCATCGCCGACTACCTCCGCCGCGCCTCCGACGTGGGTCACGACCAGGCCCGCCGCTTCACCTCCGACAGCTCGTCCCGGACCTGACCGGGCGTCCGTCGCCTGGTCGAAGTTGAAGAAGCCGCTGGAAACGCTGAGGGCTGAATGCTCGTAGAGGGATTGTCTGGGCCCCGTACGAGTTTCAGCGGCGGTCGTCGTAGCCGGGGTCGACGGTTTCCGGGGAGAGGCCCAGGAGGGTGGCCACCTGTTCCACCACCGTGTCGTGGACCATGGCGCCCAGGGTGTCCCGGTCTCTCGCCCTTGCCTCCAGCGGCCGCCGGTACACCACGATCGACGCAGGGTTCTGGCCGCTTGCCGCGTCCGCGCGCCCGAACGGGATCGGGTCCGGGCTCAGGCTGGGGCCGTCGCCCAGCTCGCTGAGCGGCGGGACCTCCTCCACCGCGAACTCCACCGCCGACAACTGGCGCTCCCAGCGGGGGCGGAGCCGGTCCACCGCGTCCAGCACGAGGTCGTCGAAGCGCTCGCTGCGGGACTTGGCCATGGGCACGTGGGAGGGGGCGAGCGGGCCGCGGAGGCCGCGACCGTGGCGATCGCGCCGTCGGGGACCGCGCTTCTGAGTCACGAGGAAAGTCTAAGGGGCCGGTCCGGTGGCTAGGGGGAGTGGTGTCGTCCCGGAACGCATGTTTCCGCGGTGCTCCCTACCTTGGGCAGCGGTCGTCTGGGGGCAGGGAGCATGGGAGCGGAGGACGGGGGGTTCAAGGGGGTGGGTTGCGGGCGGCGGGCAGAGCGTGGAATGCGCGCCCGGAATAGGGCTCCCGGGCGGTGCCCAGGATGGGTGATCCCCCGTTGATTTCGGGGTTTCCGGGGCCGGGGTCTTCGGGGCATGTGGGTGGAAAGGCTGCGACAGGTGTCCGAATTGTGGCGACACGCTCGTTAAGAGCGCTCAGATAGTGGCGCCTCGCACTCTTACCAGATACGGTCCCTCCGTGAGCCCCGTCCGCCGCTGTTCCCGCACCGCCTGCAGTCAGCCTGCCGTCTTCACGCTCACGTACGTATACGCCGACTCGACCGCTGTTCTCGGCCCCCTGGCGACGTACGCGGAGCCACACTGTTACGACCTGTGCGCCGAACACGCCGAGCGGTTGACCGCTCCCCGCGGCTGGGAGGTGGTACGGCTGCCGACGGACGGTGCCTCCCCGAGTTCCGACGATCTCGAGGCGCTGGCCAACGCGGTCAGGGAGGCCGCGCGGCCCACGCCGTCCGGCGGCGGTGAGCCGGTCGGTCAGGGCGTCGAGGTCGGCCGCAGAGGGCATCTGCGCGTGCTGCGGTCGGCCCAGCAGCACCGCGACCGGTAGGCCGCCCCACCCCATCCGGCTGAGGCCTGGCACGCCTGGGCCACCGGCGGGTTCCGGCTGCGCGCCCATGCCTGCGGCCACGATGGGAAACGTTCCAGGACCCTATGTCCCGCGCAGGATCGCTAAGCTGACGAAAGACGCTCGATAGACACGGAGCAACGACCTAGGGGCGGAGCTGGAGAGTGGGCGACCTCGCCAAGATCTTCAAAGCGTACGACGTTCGCGGCGTGGTGCCCGACGAGCTCGACGAGCCGACCGCCCAGGCCGTGGGGGCCGCCTTCGTCGAAGTCACGGGGGCCGAGTCGGTGGTCGTCGCGCATGACATGCGCGAGTCCTCCGTGCCGCTGGCCGACGCGTTCATCCGGGGTGCCCGTTCGCGTGGCGCCGATGTGGTGCACGCGGGGCTCGGCTCCACCGACCTCCTTTACTACGCCAGCGGGAGCCTCGGGTTGCCCGGCGTGATGTTCACCGCCAGCCACAACCCCGCCCGCTACAACGGCATGAAGATGTGCCGGTCCGGCGCGGTGCCGATCGGCGGTGACACGGGGTTGCGCGAGATCCGCGACAGAGCCGCCGAGCTGGTGGGCGGCACAGCCACGCCCAGCGGGTCGTTGATCGAGAAGGACCTGCTGCAGGGCTACGCGCACCACCTGCGCACCCTCGTCGATCTCACGCGCATCAGGCCGCTCAAGGTCGTCGTCGACGCGGGCAACGGCATGGGCGGGCACACCGTGCCCGCCGTGTTCGAGGGCCTGCCGATCGAGCTGACCCCGCTCTACTTCGAGCTGGACGGCACCTTCCCCAACCACGAGGCCAACCCCATCGAGCCACAGAACCTCGTCGACCTCCAGCGGGCCGTGGTCGAGGGCGGCGCCGACATCGGGCTGGCGTTCGACGGCGACGCCGACCGGTGCTGGGTGATCGACGAGCGGGGCGAGTCGGTCTCGCCATCGGCCGTGACGGCGCTGGTCGCGGCGCGGGAGCTGGCCAAATACCCGGGCGCGACGGTCATCCACAATCTGATCACGTCGCTCGCGGTTCCCGAGATCGTGCGCGAGCACGGCGGCGTGCCCGTGCGCACGCGGGTCGGGCACTCGTTCATCAAGGCCGAGATGGCCCGGACGGGCGCCGTCTTCGGCGGTGAGCACTCGGCCCACTACTACTTCCGTGACTTCTGGTTCGCCGACTCCGGGATGCTGGCGGCGCTGCACGTGCTGGCCGCGCTCGGCGAGCAGGGGCGGCCGCTGTCGGAGGCGGTGGAGGTCTACTCCCGCTACCACGCCTCGGGCGAGCTCAACAGCGCCGTGGCGGACCAGGGTGACGCGTTGCGGCGAGTGCGGGAGGCGTTCACGGGACGCGGGGAGTTCGACGAGCTCGACGGGCTGACCGTGACCGGGCCCGGCTGGTGGTTCAACCTGCGGGCGTCCAACACCGAGCCGCTGCTCAGGCTGAACGCCGAGGCGGCCGACGAGACCGAGATGAAGGCGATCAGGGACGAGGTTCTCGCGATCGTGGGAAGGGTGTCAGAGTGAAGATCGACGACTGGCTGCTGGAGATCCTGGCCTGCCCGGCGTGCAAGGCTCCCCTGCGCGCCGAGACCGAGGCCGAGGAGCTGGCCTGCACGGGCTGCGGCCTGATCTATCCGGTACGGGATGACATTCCCGTCCTGCTCGTCGACGAGGCCAGGAAGCCGTGACCTGGGAGCCGGAGCGGCTCGACGACCAGCGTCACCTCAGCGAGGCCGACCCTGGCGGCATGCTCCCGGCGGTGGCCGCCTCCGCGGCCCACGTACGCACCGGCTACCGCACGGCCGTCGAGGCCGAGGTCGTCGCCCGCCTGACCGGCCACGGGCGCCCGCGGGCCATCGTGGTCGCGGGTGTGGGCGGCTCGGGCATCGCGGGCGACATCCTCGCGGCGATCGCCGGCAACGGCGCGCCGCTGCCGATCGTGTCCCTGCGCTCCTACCAGCTCCCCGGCTGGGTGGGCGCCACCGACCTGGTCATCGCCGTCTCCGGCTCCGGCGCGGCCGAGGAGACGCTGTCCGTCGCCACCCAGGCCGTGCGGCGCGGCTGCACGCTGCTCGGCGTGGGCGCTCCGGGCTCTCCGCTGGAGGCCATCGCCACCCAGGCGTCGGCGCCGTACGTGCCGGTGCCCGTCACCGGACAGTCCAGGGCGAACCTCTGGCTGCTGACCGCCCCCCTCATCGTGGCCGCCGCCGGGCTCCGGCTCGTGCAGGCCGACGCCGACGTGTTCGAAGGGGTGGCCAAGACGCTGGAGGACATGGCGCACCGGTGCAGGCCGTCCAGCGAGTCGTTCATCAACCCGGGCAAGTCGCTGGCCATGGACCTGGCCGAGAGCGTGCCGATGATCTGGGGTTCGTCGGCGTTGGCGTCGGTGGCGGCGTACCGGATGGCCTGTCAGCTCAACACGAACGCGAAATATCCCGCCATCTACGGTGAGTTGCCCGAGGCCGATCACAACCAGATCGTGGCCTTCGACGGGCCGCTGGCCGAGCGCGACATCTTCGCCGACACGTCCGGGCGCACGCTCAAGCTCGTCCTGCTGCGCGACGCCGAAGAGCATCCGCAGGTGACGCGGCGGCGCGAGGCGTCGGTACGGCTCGCGAACGATCGCGACGTGCCGGTGACGGAGCTCGCGGCGGAGGGCGTGCACCCGCTGGAACGGATCGCCACGCTGATCGCGCTCGGCGACTACGCAAGCACCTATCTGGCGCTGGGATATGCCGTCGACCCGACCCCTGTGTCGGCGATCACTGAGCTGAAGGCCAGAATTTCGCAATAGGATCCTTTTTCAGGCCTTTGTACGTGATCTTTATGAGTGGAGAAGATCGGTGAGCGCGAGCGGCGGAACGAAAGCGATCATTGCGGCGTTGACCGCGAACCTGGCAATCGCCGTGGCTAAATTCGTGGCCGCGTTCTTCACCGGGTCCTCCTCGATGCTGGCGGAGGGCATCCACTCGGTGGCCGACTCGGGCAACCAGGTGCTGCTGCTGATCGGTGGCAAGCGGGCGGCCAGGGCCAGCACCAAGGAGCACCCCTTCGGCTACGGCCGCGAACGCTACTTCTACGCCTTCGTGGTGGCCGTGGTGCTGTTCACGATCGGCGCGGCGTTCTCGATTTACGAGGGTGTGCACAAGCTCTCAGACCCGCATGCGAAGGTGGAGTCGCCGATCTGGGCGTTCGCGGTGCTGATCTTCGCGATCATCGCCGAGGCGTTCTCGTTCCGTACGGCGATCAAGGAGTCGAACGCGGTACGCGGCAAGCAGTCCTGGGTGGCCTTCGTCCGCCGGTCCAAGTCTCCTGAGCTGCCGGTCATCCTGCTGGAGGACCTGGGCGCGCTGCTCGGTCTGATCTTCGCCCTCTTCGGCGTGACGATGGCGGTCATCACCGGCGACGTCGTCTGGGACGCCATCGGCACCCTGATGATCGGCGTGCTGCTGGGCCTGATCGCGGTCGTGCTGGCCATGGAGACCAAGTCGCTGCTGGTCGGTGAGGGCGCCACGCCCGAGATGGAGGCGCAGGTCCGGACCGCGCTGGAGAGCTCGCCCGAGGTGGACAGGGTCATCCACATGCGCACGCTGCACCTGGGGCCTGAGGAGCTGCTGGTGGCGGCGAAGATCGCGGTGGCGCACGACGGCACGGCGGCCGAGGTTGCTCATGGCATCGACGAGGCCGAGCGCCGCATCCGCGAGGCCGTGCCGATCGCCCGCGTCATCTACCTGGAGCCCGACCTGGACCGCCTGCGCACCACCGCTTCGGGTTCGCCCTCCGAGGCCACCTCGGGCTGAGCGCGTTCGCCCGCGTCCCGGCCCGATCGTGAGCCCGGCGCGGGCGGTGTCATGAGGTGAGCTGGGCCGGACGCAGCCAGGGGAGCCGCAGGCGACCCCGTTGCGAGCGGCCCAGAGTGATGAACGCCTCGGCCTGCAGCGCCGAGATCCCGATGCGCGGCAGGTCGCGGGCGTTCGGATAGACCACGAAGCGGGGCTCCCAGATCGGCCGGAACTTGGCGTTGAACCGATACAGCGACTCGATCTGGAACCAGTGCGACAGGAAGATCAGCAGCGCCCGCCACGCGCGCAGCACCGGGCCGGCGCCGAGGCGCTCCCCGCGGGCCAGGACCGCCCGGAACATGGCGAAGTTCAGGGAGACCTGCGTGATGCCCAGGGCGGGCGCGGCCTGGAGGGTCTTGACGATCAGCAGTTCGTTGAGCCCGGGCTCGGCGTCGCGGTCGCGCCGCATGAGATCGAGCGAGATGCCGTGCGGTCCCCACGGCACGAAGTGCAGCACCGCCTTGAGCTCGCCGTCCTTGTGGGCGGTGCACACCAGGCAGTCGGCGTCCCCGGGGTCGCCGAAGCGGCCGAGCGCCATGGAGTAGCCGCGTTCGGTCTGGGTGCCGCGCCATGAGTCGGCCGCCTGCCGGATGCGTTCCCTCTCCGGCTCGGTCAGATCGGCGGTGCGCCGCACGCGGCAGGTGTAACCGGCGCGCTCGGTCCTGTTGACCATCTGCCGGACGTTACGCATCGCGCGGCCGTCCAGCGTGAAGTCGGCGACCTCGATCACGGCCTCGTCGCCGATCTCCAGCGCGGACATCCTGGCCTCACGGGTCCACACCTCGCCGCCGGTCTCGCCGCAGCCGATGACGGCGGGCACCCAGGCGTGCCGCCTGGCCTCGTTCATGAACGTCTTGATCGCCGCGGGCCAGGCCTCGCGGTCGCCGATGGGGTCGCCGCTGGCCAGCATGACCCCGGACACCACGCGGTAGGCGATGGCCGCCTTGCCCGAGGGGGAGAAGAGCACGCTCTTGTCCTGCCGCAGCGCGAAGTAGCCGAGCGAGTCGCGTTCGCCGTGCTGGGCGAGCAGGCCGCGCAGGCGCCGCTCGTCGTCCTCGGTGAGCTCCGCGATCGGGCGTTCAGGACGCAGCGCCAGGTAGAGCGTGGTGACGGCGGTGAGCGTGCCGAGCGCGAGCAGCGAGAAGTAGACCAGGTCGGAGACCCGCTCGACGGTGAACGTGACCGGTCCCTCGATGCCCGCGAGGCCCAGGAGGACGTGTTCGAGGCGGTCGAGCACGCTCGGATGGCCCACGAGCATCCGGGGCCGGGCACTGACGATCACGTACCCGAGACCGAGGTCGATGGCGCCGAGCACGAGCAGGTTGCCCAGTGCCCGCCAGCGTGAGCGCGGGTCAGGGAGTGCGGAGAACTCGCGCCTGCCCGCCACCAGCAAGGCCAGCAGCGCGAGGCTGATCACGGCCGAGGTGGGGCGCAGGTGGATGAAGCTCACGACGGCGCTGGCCGGCAGCAGCACCACGACAGCGCGCCAGGCCCGCACCTTCCCGCGGCGCAGCGCGTGCGCGATCATCACCAGCATGATGCCGACGACCAGCGAGGACGCCCTGGCGACGGTCGAGACGATGCCCGGCAGAAGGTCGGACCACTCGCCCATCCGGGTGTGCTCGAAATGGGGGAACACGGCTTTGCCGATGTCCAGCAGGCCGATCGCCAATGACGCGTAACCGGCGACGGCTGGGATCCAGGAACGCTTCACACCTCACATTGAAGACCTGGCCTGGTAATGCGCTTGTTAACTCGCTGCTTACGCGCCGGCAGGTATCCCATTTCTTATGGGACTCACCTCGATGGGGCTGCTGGTCACCACCGCGGTGCTCGCGGTGGCGGCGCTGGTGGCAACGGTGTGGTTGTGGCCGCGGCTGGGCGCGAGCAGTTGGGGGGTCGTGCTGGGCCGGGTGGGGGTGCTGGCCGTCTGCCAGGTGCTCACGCTGGCCACCCTGGGGCTGGCGCTGAACTCGTACTTCGCCTTCTACAGCACCTGGAGCGACCTGCTGGGCACCGACACGGCGACGGCGCCGATCACGGTCGCCGCCACGGGTCTGCAGGTGCTCGGCAGCCGCGCGGTGCCGGGCGGGCGCATCGAGCAGGTGATCATGCCGGGGCCGTCCACGCGGCTGAGCGAGGAGGCGTACGTGTTCCTGCCGACGGCGTACCTGAAGCACAGGACGGAGCACTTCCCCGCGATCATCGCCCTCACCGGCTACCCGGGCGACCCCCGCAATCTCATGACCCGGTTGGACCTGCCGGGGCGGATGGCGAAGGCGATCGCCGAGGGCCAGGTCAAACCCACGATCCTGGTCATGATGCGGCCCAGCGTGGTGCTGCCGCGCGACACCGAGTGTGTGGATGTGCCGCGCGGGCCGCAGGTGCAGACGTACTTCGCGAACGATGTCAAACAGGACATGATCGCTCACTACCGGGTGGCCTCGGGGCGGGACTCGTGGGGGATCCTGGGCGGCTCGACCGGTGGCTACTGCGCGCTCAAGATCGTCATGAGTCATCCCGAGCAGTTCTCCGCGGCCGTCTCGCTGTCGGGCTACTTCAAGACGATCATCGACCGCACCACCGGCGACCTGTTCCAGGGGGACAAATCGGTCGAGCAGCGCAACGACCTCATGTGGCGGCTGGCGCACCTGCCCGCGCCCGCCGTGAACGTGCTCGTCACCAGCAGCAAGAAGGGTGAGAGCGACTATCCCGCGACAGTGCGCTTCCTGGCTGCGGTGAAGCCGCCGATGCAGGCGTCGTCGCTGTTCCTGCCCAGCGGCGGCCACAACTTCAACACCTGGAACCGGGAGCTGCCGCAGGCCCTCCCATGGCTCGCCCAGCAACTCGCCACCCCTGCCGCCTGATCCGGGGGTTCCGCCTGCGGAGTGGGGTCCGCTACGGGTGGCCCCGCATGGGCGGTGCGGGCACGCTGGTGGACGTGGGATCAAGCCGCTCGAAAAGGGCGAGGGCTGCCGGCGGGAAGGGGCAGCAAGCTCACCCGCCGGACGGGCGGAGCAGGCGAAGCGCCTTCTCCTTCTCGAAGTCGAGGGCCCGGCGGGGCACCTGGATGCGCCCGATCCGGACCCCGAGGTCGCGCACGGCCGCCGCCACCGCGGGCTCGGTGAGCACCCGCAGCGCGAACGCCAGCTCGGCCGGCGAGACGTCGAACCGCTTCTCCAGCTCCACCCCCTGCGCCACCGCGGCCAGCTCCTCTGGACCGAACCGCCGATGCGCCCCCTGCTCTCTTACCGGCGGCAACAGGCCGAGTGCCTCCCGGTATCGGAGCATTCGCGGGGACATGCCGAGCCGCTTCGCGGCCTCAGTGATGCGCATCCTTACATTCTTACGTCAGCTTTGCGGACCTGAAGATGCGACCCCGCCATAAGGCCGCCTAAACTCGGTGCCGACAACCATCCGCGACGCGAGGGAAAACCCGATGGACTTCAAGGTCGCAGACCTTTCACTGGCCGACTTCGGCCGCAAGGAGATCCGGCTCGCCGAGCACGAGATGCCCGGCCTCATGGCGATCCGAAAGGAGTACGCGGCCTCTCAGCCCCTTCGCGGCGCGAAGATCATGGGCTCCCTGCACATGACGATCCAGACGGCCGTCCTGATCGAGACGCTGGTCGCTCTGGGCGCCGAGGTCCGCTGGGTCAGCTGCAACATCTTCTCCACCCAGGACCACGCCGCCGCCGCGGTGGTCGTCGGCCCTGACGGCACCACTGAGAACCCGCAGGGTGTGCCGGTGTTCGCCTGGAAGGGCGAGACGCTGGAGGAGTACTGGTGGTGCACCGAACAGGCCCTCTCGTGGCCTGACGGCAGCGCTCCCAACATGATCCTCGACGACGGCGGCGACGCCACGCTGCTGGTCCACAAGGGCGCCGAGTACGAGAAGGCGGGCGCCGTGCCCGCCGCCACGGCGGAGGACCCCGAGGAGTGGCACGTCATCATCGACCTGCTCACCCGCACGGTCGGCGACGACAAGAAGTGGACCAGGATCGCCGAGAGCATCAAGGGCGTCACCGAGGAGACCACGACCGGCGTGCACCGTCTCTACGAGATGCACAAGAACGGCCAGCTCCTCTTCCCGGCCATCAACGTCAACGACTCGGTCACCAAGTCGAAGTTCGACAACAAGTACGGCTGCCGCCACTCCGTCATCGACGGCCTCAACCGCGCCACCGACGTGCTGATCGGCGGCAAGGTGGCCGTGGTCTGCGGCTACGGCGACGTCGGCAAGGGCTGTGCCGACGCGCTGCGCGGCCAGGGCGCCCGGGTCATCGTGACCGAGATCGACCCGATCTGCGCGCTCCAGGCGGCCATGGACGGCTTCCAGGTGACCACGCTCGACGAGGTCGTCGGCATCGCGGACATCTTCGTGACCGCCACCGGCAACTTCAACATCATCACCGCCGGCCACATGGCGAAGATGAAGCACCAGGCGATCGTCTCCAACATCGGCCACTTCGACAACGAGATCGACATGGCCGGCCTCGCCAAGCTGCCCGGCATCGAGAAGCGCAACATCAAGCCCCAGGTCGACGAGTGGGTCTTCGCCGACGGGCACTCGATCATCGTGCTCGCCGAGGGCCGCCTGATGAACCTCGGCTGCGCGACCGGCCACCCGAGCTTCGTCATGTCCAACTCGTTCACCAACCAGGTGATCGCGCAGATCGAGCTGTTCGCGAAGACGTCCGAATACCCGATCGGCGTCTACACCCTGCCCAAGCACCTGGACGAGAAGGTCGCCCGCCTGCACCTCGACGCCCTGGGGGTCAAGCTCACCGAGCTGACCAAGGAGCAGGCCGCCTACATCGGCGTCCACGTCGAGGGCCCGTACAAGTCCGACCACTACCGGTACTGAACCGGGGTACCGAGGCTCCGGAGGGGGTTTCTCCCCTCCGGAGCCGCTCCGTAGGAGCGCTCATCTTCTTCGCTCAAAGGGCTGGCATGGATCTCTGGGAAAGTGGCGAGCGGCAGATCTCCTGGGCCGCTCGTTCGATGCCGGTGCTGACGGCGATCGGAGAGCGGTTCGGGCTCGAACGGCCGCTTGACGGGTTGAAGATCGCTGCCTGCCTGCACGTCACCGCCGAGACGGCCGTGCTGATGGGGGCGTTGAAGGCCGGAGGGGCCGAGATCGCGCTTGCCGCCTCCAACCCCCTGTCCACTCAGGACGACGTGGCCGAGGCGCTGCGGATGTACGGGATCGGCGTGCACGCGCGCGCGGGCGTCGATCGGGCCACCTACTACCGGCACATTCACCAGGCGCTCGATCTCGAGCCCGATCTCGTGCTCGACGACGGGTGCGATCTGGTGAACATCCTCCACACCGAGCGTACTGACCTGCTCGAACGCGTCAGCGGCGGCTGCGAGGAGACCACCACCGGGATCATCAGGCTGCGCCAGATGGCCGCCGAGGGCGCGTTGAGGTTCCCCATGGTGGCCGTGAACGACACGCGCACCAAGCGCATGTTCGACAACCGTTACGGCACCGGGCAGTCCACGCTCGACGGCATCATGCGCGCCACCAACACCATGCTGGCCGGCCGCACGGTCGTCGTGGCCGGGTTCGGGTTCTGCGGGCGAGGCGTGGCCGAGCGGGCCAAGGGGTTCGGGGCACGGGTGATCGTGACCGAGATCGACGCCGTGAAGGCGCTCGACGCGACCCTGCAGGGCTACGAGGTGCGGCCCATGGCGCAGGCGGCGATGGTCGGCGACCTGTTCGTCACCGTGACGGGCAACCGCGACGTGATCAGGGCCGAGCACCTGTCGGCCATGAAGGACGGCGCGATCCTGGCCAACGCCGGGCACTTCGACGTGGAGATCGACGTGCGGGCGCTGGATGAGATGTCCGCGGAAGTGCACCGCGGGGTGCGGCCCAACACCGACGAGTACGTCATGCCCGACGGCCAGCGGCTGCTGCTGCTCGCCGAGGGGCGGCTGGTCAACCTCACCGCGGCTGAGGGGCATCCCGCGGCCGTCATGGACATGTCGTTCTCCGCGCAGGCCCTTGCCGTGGCCTGGCTGGCCGGCGAGCGCTCCCGCCTGGAACCCGGCGTCTACGACGTCCCGGAGGAGATCGACCACGAGGTGGCCCGGCTCAAGCTGGCCGCCGCCGGCATCGGCATCGACGTGCTCACCCCTGAGCAGGAGGACTACCTGCACTCCTGGCGCGTCGGCTCCTGACCGGCGCGGTCGGTCCACGTGAGCTCGTGGCGGGCGCTGGATCACGTGCGCGCGTTGCGGATGGTCAGGCGGCCGTAGGGGAGCTCGCCGGTGATGTGGACGTGCAACTCGCCTGGACGTGCGCGGCCTGCTGCCTTGCAGCTCACGCGGCCCCATTCGGTCCGTACTCCGTCGGCGTTCGCGCTCGCGCCGGCGGGCAGCACGATCGTGGCGCTGCCGTACGCGAGCCGGAGCTCGATGTCGACCTGCGCATACGGGATGCGGGCCCTGGACAGGTCGAGCCGCACCTTCCCGTACTCGGAGTCGACGCTCAGGCGGCGGGGCACCTGCCAGTCGCCTGTCCGCATGATGCGCCCGCCGGTGGAGCCGAGCCGGACCACGTCGTCCGGCAGGTCGGCGAGGATCGGCGCCAGTTCCTGGGAGGAGGCGGCGGTGAGCGCAAGTTCGAGCCGCTGCTCCATCTCGGCGAGGTCGAGCCGGCCGTCCGCGTACGCCTGCTGGACCAGCTCCACCGCCCGCTCACGATTCAGGCCGGAGACCGAGCTCATCGGCTGACGGCTCTCTTGTACAGCCGCGTGGCCAGCGGTGCGAACACGGCCAGGAGCACGACCGACCACAGGAACGACACCGGCACCGCGTGCTGCAGCGGCCAGGCACCGGGTGCGGGGATGGCCGGGCTGGTGTTGCCGAACAGCTCGCGTGCGGCCTGAGCGAGCGTGGAGACCGGGTTCCATTCGGCGATCGGCTTGAGCGGTCCGGGCAGGCGCGTGCTGTCGACGAAGGCGTTGGACAGGAAGACCAGCGGGAACGACATGATCGTGGCCACGTTGTTGAAGACCTCCGGGGTGCGCAGAGCCAGCGCGACCGTCGCCGTCACCCAGGAGAAGGCGTACGCGAACAGCAGCAGCATCAGGAACCCCAGGGCGGCCTCCCACGGCGAGCTGCGGATGCGCCACCCGACGAGCAGCCCGACGAGCGCCATCGTGACGATGCTGGTCAGGTTGGTGATCACGTCGCTGACGGTCTGGCCGGTCAGCACCGCGGAGGGGGACATGGGCAGCGTGCGGAACCGGTCGAAGATGCCCTTCTGCAGGTCCTGCGTCAGGGTGTAGCCGGTGATCTGGGCGCTCGTGACGATCGTCATGACGAAGATCCCGGGGAGCAGGTATTCCCCGTACGACATGCCCGGCAGGCTGATCATGCTGCCGAAGACGTAGGTGAACAGCAAGACGAACACGATCGGCAGCATGACCACGCCGCCCAGCAGGTCGGGGGCTCGCCGGATCTTCAGGGCGTTGCGCTTGGCGATCGTCACGCCGTCGGCGACGGCGATCTGCAGGGCGTTCATCGGGCGCTCTCCTTGACCTTCTCGTCGGCCTGGTGTCCCGTGAGGCTCAGGAACACGTCGTCCAGGGTCGGCCGGCGCAGGCCGGCATCGCGTACGGTGATGCGCTCGGCGGCCAGGTGGCCGAGTGCGCTGGTCAGCGCGGCTGCGCCGCCCGTCACCGGGATCGTCATCCGGAAGGTGGCGGTGTCGAGCCGCATGTCGCCGACGGCCATCGGCGCCAGCGTCCGCGAGGCGGTCTGCAAGTCGGCCGAGCTCGTGACCGTCAGCTCGATGCGGTCGCCGCCCACCTGGTCCTTCAGCTCGTCGGCGGTCCCCAGCGCGATCACGTGCCCGTGGTCGACCACCGCGATGCGGTCGGCGAGCCGGTCGGCCTCCTCCATGTACTGCGTGGTCAGCAGCACGGTCGTGCCGTCCGCGACGAGCTCGCCGATGACGTCCCACAGGCCCGCGCGGGCCCGCGGATCCAGGCCGGTGGTGGGTTCGTCGAGGAACAGCACGGGCGGGCTGGCGACCAGCGCGCCGGCCAGGTCGAGCCGGCGCCGCATGCCGCCGGAGTAACCCTGCACCGGGCGGCCGGCCGCCTCGGTCAGGTCGAAGCGCTCCAGCAGGTCGCGGGCGCGCTGCTTGGCGCGCCTGGCGCCCAGGTGGTAGAGGCGGCCGACCATTTCCAGGTTCTCGGCGCCGGTGAGGTGGTCGTCGACGGCGGCGTACTGGCCTGAGGCGCCGATGTGGGCGCGCAACCTGGGGGCGTCGCGGACGACGTCGAACCCGGCCACCCGGGCGTGCCCGGCGTCCGGCTTCAGTAACGTGGTCAGGATCCGCACGGTGGTGGTCTTGCCGGCGCCGTTCGGGCCGAGCAGCCCGAACACCGTCCCCTCCGGGACGTTCAGCGCCATCCCGTCGAGGGCGGTCACGTCGCCGTACTTCTTGACCAGGCCCTCGGCCATGATCGCGTCTGGCATCACAATCTCCTTCGGTCAGGAACGATGGATGACGATGTCGCCGTGGGTGGTGTGGGCCCGCACCTCGATGACCCGATCCGACTGGCCGGGGCCGTCGCTGGAGTCGAGGGAGACGCCCACGGTGCCGTACTTCGAGCTCACGTCCAGCCAGGCGGCGGTGCCCTCGGGGATCCCGAGCTCCAGCCCGCCGCCGGTGGTCTCCATGAACACCGAGCCGGACACCACCTCGCCGATCCGCACGCTGCCGTACGCCGTCTTGGCGACGACGCCGCCCAGGGCACGATCGACGTCGACGTCGCCGTGGGAGGAGTGCAGCCGCAGCTCACCGGTCACCTCGCCAAGGCGGACATCGCCGTGGGCGGTCTTGACCGCGGCCGTGCCGTCGATCTCGCCGATGCGGATGCCGCCGTGGCTCCCGGTGATCTCGGCGGGTCCGGACGAGCGGTTGACGGAGATGTCGCCGTAGGTGCTCTTCAGCCGTAGCCGCCCGGCCTGCTCGATCCGGATGCCGCCGTAGGAGGTGGTGAAGCTCACCTCGCCGAGCGGACCCCGGCAGCGCAGGCTCGCCTCCGTCTTGGCATCGAGGCGGGAGCCCGCCGGCAGGCTGACCGTCACGTCGACCGAGCCGGGGCCGAGCACCAGCGAGCGCGCCCAGTCCTTGGGCGACTCGATGAGCCTGTCGAGCGACAGGCCCCAGCCGGACGCCGAGCCGGTCTGCTCCCTGTCCGTCCGCACCAGGAGCCGGCCGTCGGCGTACTCGATCTGGGTGTGCCGGGCGGCCTGCACGTCGGCGTCGTTGAACTCGTCGCTCGGGCGGACCTCCACGACGGTGTCCGTGCGGTCGCTCGCGTCGATCCTGACGTTGGCAGCACCCAGGTCGATGACGGCGAGGATGGGCTCTGGGGTGTCGAAGGTCGGCATGGCGTACCCCTCCTCATGTGTTGGCGTGGTCATCAGCGCACCCAGCCGCTGTAGCGGTTGCCGCTCTGCGTGGTCGGGCGGCGGCCGGAGCCGCGCCCTGGCTCGCCCGGGTCGAGCGCGGCGGAGACGGCGCGGACCAGCCAGGCGTTGACCGACAGCCCATCCCGGGTGGCCGCCTCCTCAATGCGTGGCTTGAGATGCTCGGGCACCCGGAGCGAGATCCGGGACGTACCGCCCTCGTCGGCGTCCGGGGGTGGCGGCGGTGCAGGCGGCCTCTTGATCCGCTCGATCTCGCCTTCGTCCTCGAACGACGGGGTGCTCGGCGGTGGCGTCACGACGAAGTCGGGGTCGCGCCCGCGCAGGCGCACCTCGACCGAGCCCGGTGCGAGGTCCTGGGTGATCTCGTCCGCGGCGGTGGACAGGGCCTCCAGCAGTGCGAGCCGGGTGGCCGACTCGAGCGTCGCGGTGAGACGTTCCGCCAGCGCGCGGGCTTCCTCGCCGCCCGCCCCGGCGGCGATGGCGAGTTCGCGGCGGAGTTGGGCGACATACGGCGCAAGGTCCATGACGTCATGGTGCCACCGCTATGGCGTCATAGCAAGCCGTCATGACGTCACTGTGACGTCATTGCGGCGTCGGGCATGAGTCCCGGATAATGTGATCATGACCCGTGGCACAGTGAAGTTCTGGAAGGCCGACAAGGGCTGGGGAGCGATCTCCTCCCCGGAACTCCCGCCTGGCCGCGACGCGTTCGCGCACTTCAGCGACATCGTGGCAAGCGGCTACCGGCAGCTGGAGGCAGGAGACGAGGTCGAGTTCGACTTCGTCGAACGGTCGCAGGACAGCTTCGATTACGTGGCGGAGAACATCCGCAAGCTGTGATGCCGGCGTGCCGCAAGGGCGGCTAGAGGGCGGACTGCATTTCCTGCATGCGGCGGATCTCGGCCGCCTGGGTCACGCTGACGTCGGTGGCCAGCTCCTCGACCCGGATGTGGGAGCCGCTGGTCAGCGCCTGCTCCGACATCTTGATCGCGCCAAGATGGTGGTTGATCATGAGCTCGAGGAACATCCGGTCGAAGTCCTTGCCCTTTGCCGCCTTGAGCGCCTCGAGCTGCTCGGGCGTGGCCATTCCCGGCATGCCGTCGTGTGCGGCGTGGTGGTCGGGCACCGCCTGCTCCTGCTCCCGCAGCCACGTCGTCATGAACTGGATCTCCGGACCCTGAGCGGCCTTGATCCGGTCGGCCAGGCTCTTCAGCTTGGCCGAGTCCGCCCTGCTGGGTGCGAGCAGGGCCATGTCCAGGGCCTGCCGGTGATGGACGATCATGTCCTGGACGTACTTGATGTCGGCCGCGTTGGCGGTGGCCGAGGGCACGGCGGTGGCGGCCTCGCTCGGCGAGAGCGTCTTGGCCTGCTCGCCGGGACGGCCTGGGGCGATCACCGGTGCGGTCGAGTCGGCGCGCGGGGCCTGCGGCGGCGGGGAGCTGCAGCCTGAGAGGGCAACGACCGTGCCCATGACGACAATGAGCGCGGCGCGCACCCAACCTCCCTGACTGACTCGGTCGAGAATGCGCACTCTAGGTCATAACCGGACAAATTTAAAGAGGCCGAACCGGAACAAAAATTGACAAGTTGTCTCCTGGCCTGCGGAGGTGGAAGAAGCGAGGATTACGTAGATTTATGCCCCCTTTATAGGAGGATCCCGAGTGTTCACCCTCCGCAGGGCCCTCACCCTGGTGGCAGCGGTCGCGCTGCTGGGCGGCGTCACCTTCCCGGTACAGGCCGCGGACATCCCGGCTCCCGGCGAGATCGTCATGAGCCCCAACATCAAGCACGTCACGAACGTGCCCAAGCCCGAAGCGCTGGCCGACATCCACACGGATATGGCCTTCCAGGGCGACTACGCCTACGTCGGTAACTACTACGGCTTCTCGATCTACGACATCAAGAACCCGAAGCGGACGTCGCTGGTCAGCTCAGTGGTCTGCCCTGGCGGCCAGATGGACGTCAGCGTCTACGGCAACCTGCTGTTCGGCTCCGTCGACTCCTCGCGCAACAACGACTCGTGCAGCAGCACCTCCCAGCCCGCCTCCGTCAAGGAGTCGTGGGAGGGCCTGCGCATCTTCGACGTCTCCGACAAGGCCAATCCGAAGTACATCAAGTCGGTCGAGACGAACTGCGGCTCCCACACGCACACGCTGGTGCCCGACCGCAGGCGTGAGAACGTCTACGTCTACATCTCGTCCTACAACCCGAACGCGACCTTCCCCGACTGCCAGCCGCCTCACGACCTGATCACGATCATCAAGGTGCCGCTGCGTGACCCGACGGCAGCCACGGTGATCGCGACGCCGAACCTCTTCCCCGACGGCGGCAACCCCGGCGTTCCGCTGCCGTACCCCGACGGCAAGTCCGCCACCAGCGGCTGCCACGACATCACGGCCTACCCGGAGAAGGGGATCGCCGCGGGCGCCTGCATGGGCGAGGGCATCCTGCTCGACATCCGCGACCCCGAGCAGCCCAAGGTCACCGCCAAGGTGCGGGACGAGGCGAACTTCGCCTTCTGGCACTCGGCCACCTTCAACAACGAGGGCACGAAGGTCATCTTCACCGACGAGCTCGGCGGCGGCTCGAGGGCCACCTGCAACGAGGCCATCGGCCCGAACCGGGGCGCCAACGCGTACTACGACATCGTGAACGGGCAGCTCCAGTTCAGGAGCTACTTCAAGATCGCGCGTCACCAGGCCGACACGGAGAACTGCGTGGCCCACAACGGCTCGCTGATCCCGGTCAAGGGCCGCGACATCATGGTGCAGGCGTGGTACCAGGGCGGCATCTCGGTGGTCGACTTCACCGACTCGGCGCACCCGCAGGAGATCGCCTTCTTCGAGCGTGGCCCCGACAACACCGCGCCGGCGCTCAGCGGCGGCTTCTGGTCGGCGTACTACTACAACGGCTACATCTACGGGTCCGACTTCAACCTGGGCCTGGACGTCCTGAAGATCAACGACTGGCGTACCAACCGGGCGAACGGCGTGCGGATGCGCTCCCTGAACGCGCAGACCCAGGCGTCGTATCCCGAACACGGCCACTGACCGTCAAGCGGCGAGGACCCCGTCCGGGTCCTCGCCGCCTTCTTTTTATGCCCGGACACACGATCAAGGAGGCTCCGGAGTGTCCAATCCGCGCCGTGCCCTCGTGGTGGCCGCGGCGGCTGTCGCGTTGGCGCTGACGGGAATGCCCGCCATGGCCGCCGACATCCCGCCGCCCGACACCGTAGTCAACAGCCCCAACGTGACCCACGTGCTGAACATCCCCAAGCCCGCCCCGATCGCCGGGACGATCAACACCGACATCGCGTTCCAGGGCGACTACGCGTACGTCGGCAACTACGGCGGCTTCTCGATCTACGACATCCGCGACCCCAAGAAGGCCAAGCCTGTCAGCTCCGTCGTCTGCCCCGGCGCCCAGATGGATGTCAGCGTCTACGGCAACCTGCTGTTCACCGCCGTTGACTCCTCGCGCAGCGACGACTCGTGCAACAGCACGGGGCTGAGCGCCGCGAACAAGGAGGCCTGGGAAGGCGTCAGGATCTTCGACGTCTCCGACAAGGCCAGCCCGAAGTACATCAAGTCGGTCGAGACCAACTGCGGCTCCCACACCCTGACCCTGGTGCCGGGCAAGGGCCGCGACCGGTACAAGAACGTCTACATCTACGTCTCGTCCTACCTGCCGGCGGCGAACTTCCCCGACTGCCAGCCGCCGCACGACAAGATCTCGATCATCAAGGTGCCGCTCAAGGACCCGGCGTCCGCCGCGGTCGCGGCCACCCCGGTGATCTTCCCCGACGGCGGCAACGAGACCCAGCCGGGCCTGCTGCTGCCGACCACCGGCTGCCACGACATCACCGCCTACGCCGAGAAGGACATCGCAGCGGGCGCGTGCATGGGTGACGGCGTGCTGTTCGACATCTCGGACCGGCTGAGCCCGAAGGTGACCGCGAGGACCACGGACCCGAACTTCGCGTTCTGGCACTCGGCGACCTTCAGCAACGACGCCAGGAAGGTCGTCTTCACCGACGAGCTCGGCGGTGGCAGTGGGGCCACCTGCAACGAGGCGATCGGGCCGAACCGGGGCGCGGACGCGATCTATGACATCTCGAACGGGCAGTTCACGTTCAAGAGCTACTTCAAGATCCCGCGCCACCAGGCCGACAGCGAGAACTGTGTCGCGCACAACGGCTCGCTCATCCCCGTCAAGGGCCGGGACATCATGGTCCAGGCCTGGTACATGGGTGGTCTGTCGGTCTGGGACTTCACCGACGCGGCCCACCCGAGGGAGATCGGCTACTTCGAGCGCGGTCCCCGCTCGGCGGGCGGTGGCGGCGGCATCTGGTCCGCGTACTACTACAACGGTTACATCTACGGGGCCGACTTCCACGAGGGCCTCGACGTCATCAAGATCAACGATCCGCTCACGGACAGCGCCAGGGGCGTCCGTACCGACCGGCTGAACGTGCAGACCCAGGAGTCGTACCGGAACGGGTGGCACGGCTGACGGGTCGCCCGCGGAACCGCCGTCCTCACTGAGGCGGCGCGAACCCGCCCGGAGTCGCCTTCGGCGGCTCCGGCGCGGGTGCGGCCGGAGGCCGGTAGGGCGCGCCGACCTGGGAGTTCGGCTGGGGCTGCGCGTGGGGCCCCGGCTGCTGGTACGGCCCCTGCGCCGGAGCCGGTTGCTGGTACGGACCCGAGGGCGGCTGCTGGTACGGCCCCGGCGGCTGGTGCGGCGGTTGCGGGCCCTGAGGCGGGAGGCCGTTGCCGGCGCGTTGCGCGAGGCGTGCCTGCTCCCTCCTGCGGCGCTCTGCCAGCACGGCGCTCAGGTACGCGTGCGGCGGCACCCCGGGCGGAGCCGCGGGCGAGACGAACGCCGACACCTGGGTCGCGATCCGCACCCCCATCTCATGCTGTACCTGCGGCGACAGGTCGTGCCATCGCGACAGGTACTGCCTGGCGGTCTGCGCCACCTCGTCGGGGAGCTGGGAGAGCTCAAGCGTGGCCGCCCAGGCAGCCAGCGGCGGCGGCATCACGATGAGCTGCCCGGTGTCGCGCGGCGCCCGCTCGGAGATCACGATGGTGCCCGCGAAGATGTCGCCGAGCCGCTTGCCCCGTTGGGAGACCAGCGACGAGATCACCGCCGGCGCCCCGAAGAGAAACCAGATCTCCATGACCCCGGCCACGCCCCTGAACAGCGCCTGCCTGAAACGCTCAGGGCTGCCGTCGTCGCCGACCACCCGGAGCCCGAGCGCCAGCTTGCCGAGGCTGCGGCCTCTGGTGAGGGTCTCGAAGATCACGGGGTAGCCGACCAGCACCAGCGCCACGAGCACGGTCATCACGGCCCCGAACATCGCCGAGTCCGAGATGACCGCGAACGCGCCCAAGATCAAATAGGCGCCTTGCAGCAGGCCGTACTGGACGACCATGTCAATGACGATCGCCACCGCGCGCGAGGGCGCCTGGGCCACCCGTACTTCGACGACGACCGCGTCGCCGGTCACAACCTCTGACATATGTGGAGCCTAACGGCTGGGTCGCCCTGTTCGAGCGGCCAGAATGTTCGGGTGGACATCGACGCGTTCATCACAGCACACCGCCCCGTGTGGGACCGGCTCGACCATCTGATCAAGTACCGCTCGTCGCTGACGGGTGCCGAGGTGGACGAGCTGGTGGACCTCTACCAGCGGGTGTCGACGCACCTGTCCATCGTGCGCTCCTCGTCCGGCGACCCGATGCTGACCGGGCGGCTGTCGGCGCTGGTCGCCAGGGCCAGGTCCGCGGTGACCGGCGCGCACACGCCTGCCTGGCGGGAGCTGGTGCGGTTCTTCACGGTGTCGTTCCCCGTGGTGGCCTATCGGGCTCGGTGGTGGTGGCTGGCGAGCGCGGTGGCGTTCACGGTGGTGGCTTGGGTGATGGGGGCATGGATCGCCGCGAATCCCGAGGTGCAGGCGTCGATCGCCTCGCCGGAGCACATCACGCAGCTCGTCAACCACGACTTCGCCGACTACTACTCCGAGAACCCCGCGGCCTCCTTCGCCAGCAACGTGTGGCTGCACAACGCGGAGGTCGCCGCGCTGATGATCATCTGCGCGGTGCTGCTCGGTCTGCCGATCCCCTACATGCTCTACGCGAACGCCGAGAACGTCGCCGTCTCGGGCGGTCTCATGGCCTCCCGGGACAAAGCGGACATCTTCTTCGGTCTGATCATGCCGCACGGGCTGCTCGAGCTGACCGCCGTGTTCCTGGCGGCGGCCGTGGGCATGCGCCTGGGCTGGGCGGTCATCGACCCCGGGCCGCGCCGCCGGACGGAGGCGCTGGCCGAGCAGGGCCGGGCGGTGATGAGCGTGGCGCTGGGGCTCGTCGTGGTGCTGTTCGTGTCGGGGCTGATCGAGGGGTTCGTCACGCCGTCCGGGCTGCCCACGTGGGCGCGCGTCGGGATCGGCGTGCTCGCCGAGGCGGCGTTCCTGACGTACGTGATCGCCTTCGGCCGCCGCGCCCTCCGCCAGAACGAGACCGGCGACATCGAACGCGCCCCGGACGTCGCCCCGACGGCCTGACGTGCCGGATGTACGCGGCTAGAGCCGCCCGGCCGCCTTCAGCGCCAGGTACGCGTCCGCCAGCGCGGGGGCGATGTCCTCCGGGGGCGCGTCCACGACCTCCACGCCGTGCCGCCGCAGCCGGGCCGTGATGCGCCGGCGCGCGAGCTGCGCGTGCTCGGCCGCCGCCGCGTCGTACACCTCCTCGGCCGACCCCCGGCGGCCCGCCATGGCCGCCACCCGGGGATCCGACACCCCGGCCACCAGCACCAGGTGGCGCGCGGACAGCTGGGGGAGCACCGGCATGAGCCCCTCGTCCAGCGCCGCCGAGTTGAGGTCGGTGAGCAGCACGACCAGGCAGCGCCGTCTGGCCCGCGCCAGGATGGCCGCCACCATGCCCTGCGAGTCGGCCTCGATCAGCTCGGCCTCGATCGGCGCCATCACGTTGACCAGTGACGACAGCAGCTCCGTCCGCGAGGCCCCGCTCACCCAGGCGCGCACGGCCCGGTCGTAGGCGAGGAAGTCCACCTGGTCACCGGCGCGGGCGGCGAGCGCGGCCAGCAGCAGCGCCGCGTCCATCGACCAGTCGAGCCGCGGCCAGCCGGGCGCGGGGCGCGGGTCCGGCCTCACCAGCAGCCCGCCGCCGCCCTGCGCGGCCCCCGCCAGGGGGATCGGCGCGTCGCCCACCCGGCCCGCCGACGTGCGGCCGGTGTCGAGCACGATCAGCACGCGGCGGTCGCGTTCCGGGCGCCAGGTGCGTACCACGACGTCGTGGCGGCGTGCCGTGGCCCGCCAGTCGATGGAACGCACGTCGTCGCCCACCACGTACTCCCGCAGCGAGTCGAACTCCGTCCCCTGACCGCGCACCAGCGCCGGGTGCTGGCCGTCCAGCTCGCGGAGCCTGGCCAGCCTGGACGGCAGGTGCTTGCGCGACAGGAACGGCGGCAGCACGCGTACCGACCACGGCGCCTTGTGGCTGCCCTGGCGGGCGGCCAGGCCCAGCGGCCCGACCGAGCGCACGGTCACCGCCACGGAGGACCGGTCGCCCCGCCTGGTCGGGGCGAGCGTCACGACGATCTTGCGGCGCTCGCCCTTGGGCACGTCCAGCTCGGCGACGCGCGGGGTGGCTCCCGCCGAGGGCGGCCAGGCGTCCCTGAGCACGGCGCGTACGCGCCTGGAGCCGGGGTTCTCGACGATCAGCTCGACCGTGGCCCGCTGGCCGAGTCGTACGAGCGTGTCGCCGGAACGGTGGAACCTCAGCGGGCGCACGGCGCCGGCGAACACCAGGTCCACGACGATCGCGGCGGCCAGCAGCAGGCAGACCCCGGCCAGCGCGGCCCCGGGCTGGGGCGTCAGCAGCACCACCACGATCCCGATCGCCGCGATCAGCCCGGCACGTCCCGTGAGAGCCATCAGCGCACCACCACGATGCCGGTGCCTTCTGCGAGAGCCACCACCACGATCCCGGTGCCTTCTGCGAAAGCCATCAGCGCGGGACCGGGACCGAGGCGAGGATGCCGTCGAGCAGGCCGTCGGCGGTCGCGCCCTCCAGCTCGGCCTCCGGCCGCAGCTGGATCCGGTGCCGCAGGGCGGGCCTGGCCAGCGCCTTCACGTCGTCAGGCGTCACGTACGGGCGCCCGGACAGCCACGCCCACGCCCGCGAGGCCGCCAGCAGCGCCGTCGCCCCACGCGGCGAGACGCCGAGCTGCAACGACGGGGAGTTCCTGGTGGCGCGGGCCACGTCCACGATGTAGCCGAGCACCTCGGGCGCCACGTGCACCTTGGAGACGGCCTCCCGCCCGAGGGCGAGGTCGTCGGCCGTGGCGACGGTCTTCACCTCGGTCAGGTCGCGCGGGTCGAAGCCGCGGGCGTGCCGTTCGAGCACCGAGATCTCCTGCTCGCGCGGCGGCAGCGGCACGGTCAGCTTGAGCAGGAACCGGTCGAGCTGCGCCTCCGGCAGCTGGTAGGTGCCCTCGTACTCGACGGGGTTCTGCGTCGCGCACACCACGAACGGGTCGGGCAGCTGCCGCGCCGCGCCCTCCACGCTGACCTGCCGCTCCTCCATCGCCTCCAGCAGCGCCGCCTGGGTCTTCGGCGGGGTGCGGTTGATCTCGTCGGCGAGCAGCAGGTTGGTGAACACCGGCCCCTCGCGGAACTCGAACTCCGCGGTCTTCGCGTCGTAGATCAACGACCCGGTCACGTCACCCGGCATCAGGTCCGGCGTGAACTGCACCCGCTTGAAGTCCATGGCCAGGGCCGCCGACAACGTGCGCACCATCAACGTCTTGGCCACGCCCGGCACGCCTTCGAGCAGCACGTGGCCCTTGCACAGCAGCGCGATGACCAGCCCCGTCACCACCGCGTCCTGCCCGACCACGGCCTTGGCCACCTCGGCACGCAGCGCGCCCAGCGCCTCTCTGGCCGAGTCGCCCAAGCTCGTGACGCGGAAAGTCTCCTCAGAGTTCACTGACCTGCCTTTCGATGAAGTCCAAGTATCCGGCCAACCCGACGAGCCCGGCGTCGTCCACCGGCGGCGGCCCGTACAGTGCCGCGCCGACCTGGTGGGGGTCCTGGCCCGTGCGGGCGGCGAGCGCCGCGACGACCTCGTGCTGCCCCGCGCCAGACGCGAGCCCCAGCCTGGGCGCGAGCCGGTCGATCGTGCCCGCGCGCAGCGAGTCGGCCGCCCGCTGCCTGGCCCGCCTGGCCCGGTAGAGCCTGCCACGGCCCTCGACGGTCTCGGCCGCGCGCACGACCACGGGCAGCTTCTCCGTCACCACGGGACCCAGCCGCCTGCCCCGCCAGAACGCGGTGACGGCCAGGGCGACGAGCGACATGTAGATCGTCCAGCGGATGCTGTCAGGCATCAGGTCGTACATCGACTTGCTCCGCTCGACCGGCAGCTCCGCGATGGGCGGCGGGTTGTCGGGGCGCACGAGCCAGGTCACGGGCTTGCCGGTGCCGATCAGGTTGAGCGCGAGCGCGGCGTTGCCGTCCTCGGCCAGGCGCTGGTTGGTCATGAAGCCGCCGTCGCCGACGACCGTGGTGACGCCGCCCGCGTTCGGGAAGCTGATCAGCGTGTAACCCTTGCGGCTCGGGTAACAGCCGGTGGCTCCCGCCGGTCCGGTGAAGGCGGTGCCGCCCATGTACGCGCTGCCCGCGGCCGCCGCGGCGGGCAACGCGCATTCCGGCTCGCGCGAGCGCGGGCGCGCCGGGCCCTGGTCGATGCGTACGCCGGGGGCCAGGGCCTCGAGGGCGGGCAGGTTGCCGACGATCAGCCGGTCGCCCGGGATCCTGGACAGGGCGTACTCGTTGAAGTACGACATGTCCGTGATCAGCAGCAGCCGGGGGCCCGTTCCTGCCTTGTCCACGGCGGCCTGCACGGAGTCGACCCGGTCCACCGTGACGCCCCTGGACCTGAGCACCTCGGCCAGCGCCTTGGAGCCCGCGAGGGAGGTGTCGTCGGGGTCCAGGGCGCGCGACGGGCCCCGCTGAGGGCCGAGCAGGACGCTTCCGATGGCGACGAGGACCAGGATCACGCCGAGCAGCACGATGATGCGGCCGCCGCGCCAGGCGGAGCGGGCGGTGGGGGAGGTCGGCCGGGACCCGGCGGCCGGGGTGGGCGCGCCGCCGGCGTCTGGAGGCCGCGTGGTCACGCTCATGCCGCCCCACCCGCCCCGTTCCCGGGCTGATCAGGTGGCCCTGCAACCGGGCCTCCAGGCACGCCCCCAGGCGGTGGTCCCGCGCCTGCGCTCCCGGTCGGCGGGGGCGTCGGCACCGGGCCGACTGCCGCGCCGGCGCCGACCGGGGTTCCCGCGCCCACACCGGCGGGAACCGGGGTCGCGAGCGGGACGGGGCGGGCCTGGCGGAGCCGGTCGTCCAGGGAGGACATCACCTCGTACACCTCCCGCGTCCCCGGCACCCCGCCGTACGTCACGTCGTCGAACGACCGCGCCGCCGCGGCCAGCTCCGTGGCGAACCCAGGCAACGAGACAGCGGCCTCGGCGGCCAGCTCGTCGGCGGTGCGCCCGGGCATGCCGTCCACCAGCGCGCGTTCCTCCAGGTCGCGCGCGATGGCCCGGAGCCGTTCCTGGATGGCCTCGGTCCAGCGTCCTTCGGCGGCCAGCCCCACGGACGCCGCCCGATGCTCGGCCGCCGTCATGGCCCGCTCCCCGAACAGCCCGCCCGCGACGAGCGCTCTCTTGCGCACGGTCTTGCGGAGCTGCCACGAGACGAGCACGATCACCCCGAGGATGATCAGCGCGATCAACACGGAGGCGATGATCCCCCCGGCGGTGCCGCCGCCCGTGGCCGCGTCGAACAGGTCGCCGAGGAACTGCATGACCCGCCGGTAGATCTGGTCGACCAGCGGCTCCTTCTCGTAAGCAGGCTTGAGCAGCTCCTCCGCGGCCTTCCGCGCGGCTTCCTCCCGCTCGACCGGGGTGTCGAGCCGCAGCGCGGAGGCGGCAGTGAGCACGCTCACGACCTGGCGGAGTTGGACGGGTGCCAGAGCTCGTCCGCGGACGCGTGCACCCACCCCTGACGCTGCTGCTCGATGGCCGCCGTCTGCAGCACGAGGTCGAACGCCTCGCTACGCATGCGCCGGTCGGCGTAGAGCAGGCCGGCGACCCCGGCCTCGAACGGATAGGTGAGCATGGCCGCGAGCGTGGCGCCGATCGCGATCAGCACGGCCGAGACGACGGTCGTGGCCGCCGACCCCGCGCCGAACATGCCGAACAGCGTGCCCGCGATCGTGAAGGGCACCGACAGGACGCCGGCGACGACGCCGACCAACAGGGACGTGAGCAGCAGGATGCCGAACACCCGCCAGAAGTCGCCGGTCACCAGGTGCCACGAGCGCCGCATGGCGTCGATCGGCCCGCGCCCCTCCAGGACCACGGCGGGCGAGGCGAACGCGAAGCGGGTCCTGAAGAACAGGTAGTAGGCGAGGTACGCGACGATGAACAGGATGGTCACCCCGGCCAGCCAGCCGAGGCTGCCGCTGGAGGCGTTCATCGCGAGCGCCACCATGAGCAGCGCGAACACGATCAACGGCACGACCATGATGACGGCCATCAGCCCCACGACGCCGAACAGCGCGGGCACCCGGCCCTTGACGAGCTGCCACGCCTCGGCCGCGTCGAGCTTGCCGCCGAAGACGGCCCGGCCGAGTATCCGGGTCAGCACGCCGGTCAGCAGGGTCACCACGACGAACTGGACCGCGTACGAGACCAGGGTGCCGCCGTACTGGGCGATGACGCCGTACACGCTGTCGAGGCCGCCCGAGGCGCTGTCAGCGCTTCCCGGGTCGGACATGACGTCGCCCATGGAGTTGAGCAGGAACGCCTGCCCCACGGCCAGCGGCACGGCGGCGAGCAGCGCGGCGACGGCCGACAGGCCGAGCACGGCCTTCGGGTTGGACCGGATCAGCTTGATCGTGCCGTCGAGTATGTCGCCGAGCCGAAGCGGGCGCAGCGGGATGATGCCCGGCCTGAGCGCCGACGGGGGAGGCGCGTAGCCGTGACCGGGCTGAGGATGCGGATGGGGCGGATATGGTGTTTGGGGCCCCGGTCCGAGTGGCTGCTGTTGCTGAGGGGGCTGGCCGTACGGCTGCCCATAGGGCGCCTGCTGCTGCGCGCCCGGCGCGGTCCACGGGGAGGCCGGCGGGGCGCTGTAGGGCGGGGGCTGTTCGGCCGACCAGCCTGATGGCGTCTCGGGCGGGGGACCGTGACCGTCTGACATATCCCAATCCTGGCACGCTGAACGGGGCATTGGTGTCACCGAGTGGATTCGCCGCCTCATCTTGCCCGCATTCCACGGCGAATCCGGTCAAGGTTCGCGTCCAGGGATGGCCGAAAGTTGCTCTGTTACCGCAGACTGAAGTAGCGGTCGCGGGGGCGGACCTAAAATTCGCCTTTTGCATGGCTCATGTCACACTCATGGGCCGACCAAGGGTAACCTTCAGCGGTCGTGCGGGTATGTCCCACAATGCGTAGAACGAATGAGGGGCCATGAAAGGTCGCGTGCTGGTCGTCGATGACGACGCCGCTCTCGCCGAGATGCTGGGGATCGTGCTGCGAGGGGAAGGCTTCGAGCCGTCATTTGTATCCGACGGCGACAAGGCCCTCGACGCGTTCCGGGATACACGCCCGGATCTGGTCCTGCTCGACCTGATGCTGCCGGGGGCCGACGGCATCGACGTCGCGCGGAGGATCAGGGCGGAGTCGGGGGTTCCCATCGTCATGCTCACGGCCAAGAGCGACACGATCGACGTCGTTCTCGGGCTCGAGTCGGGCGCCGACGACTACATCGTCAAGCCGTTCAAGCCGAAGGAGCTCGTCGCGAGGGTGCGGGCGCGCCTTCGCCGTACCGACGAGCCGACCCCCGAGATCCTCCAGATCGGCGACATCACCATCGACGTGGCCGGTCACTCGGTCAAGCGCGGCGAGGAGACGATCAACCTCACGCCGCTGGAGTTCGACCTGCTGGTGGCGCTGGCCCGCAAGCCGCGCCAGGTCTTCACCCGCGAGGTCCTGCTCGAGCAGGTCTGGGGCTACCGCCACGCCGCCGACACCCGGCTGGTCAACGTGCACGTACAGCGGCTCAGGGCCAAGATCGAGAAGGACCCCGAGCACCCCGAGATCGTGGTGACGGTCCGCGGCGTCGGCTACAAAGCCGGCCCTGCCTGATCTTCCCCCCGCCCTGCCATGCCCCCGACGAGGAAGAGGTCCCGCCGACGGACACTCCGCCAGATTCTCGGCGGCGTTCGCCGGCGGGTGCGTCGTGCGGCGGGCAGGACACGGAGCGTGTGGCGGCGCTCGCTCCAGCTCCAGGTGGTCACCAGCACGCTGGTGATCTCCGTGATCGTCGTGGTGGTGCTCGGCGCGTTCCTCTCCGAGCAGATCAACCGGTCGGTCGTGGCGAGCAGCCAGCGCTCGTCCGCCAGCGAGGCGTCCGCCGACCGCCTGCAGATCGCCGACGCGCTGACCCCTGAGGCCGACGACCAGGCCAAACCCGCCGACACCGGCAAGAAGGGCTCGGCCAACCCGCTCGACGACGTCATGGACATCGTCACCGGGTCGGGCGAGAACGGCTCCAAGAAGCGCTACGACGTGCTGATCCTCAACCAGACCGCGCCCGGCCAGTCCCGGGCGTCCGGGGGCGTCGTGCCACTGAACGTGCCGCTCAGCCTGCAGCGCAACGTGCAGAAGGCCGAGCGAGGCAAGGCCGTCGGCTCGATAGAGCAGATCAAGTTCGCCGGGGAGAGCCAGCCCAGGCTCACGTACGTGGTCGGCGGCATCGTGCACGTGCCGTCCACCGGTGAGAACTACGAGGTCTACCACTTCTTCCCGTTCACGGACGAAGAGGAGCTGCTGTCCAACGTCCGGCTCGCCATCGTCGTGGTGGGCCTCGGGCTCGTGCTGCTGCTCGCCGCCATCGCCTACCTGGTCGCCCGCCAGGTCGTCACTCCCGTACGGCTCGCGCGCCAGGCCGCGGAACGCCTCGCCTCCGGCAAGCTGGACGAGCGGCTCAAAGTACGCGGCGAGGACGACCTGGCCCGCCTGGCGAACTCGTTCAACGAGATGGCCGCGAACCTGGCGCTGAAGATCCACCAGCTGGAGGAGCTCTCGCAGGTCCAGCGGCAGTTCGTCTCCGATGTCTCCCATGAGCTGCGCACGCCGCTGACGACCGTGCGCATGGCCGCCGACCTGCTCTACGACGCCCGCGAGGACTTCGACCCGATGGCCGCCCGCTCGGCGGAGCTCATGCAGGCCCAGCTCGAACGGTTCGAGTCGATGCTGGCCGACCTGCTGGAGATCAGCCGCTACGACGCCGGCGCCGCCACGCTCGACCTCGACTCCGTGGACCTGCGCGACGTGGTGCTGCGGGCGATCGCCGACTCCGAGGCGCTGGCCGAGCGGCACTCGACCCGCTTCGAGCTCCGGCTGCCGAACGAGCCGTGCATGGCCGAGATCGACAATCGCCGGGTCGAGCGGATCCTGCGCAACCTGCTGTTCAACGCCATCGAGCACGGCGAGGGCAGGGACATCGTGGTCACCGTGGGCGCCGACAGGGACGCCGTCGCGGTGGCGGTGCGCGACCACGGGATCGGGCTGAAGCCCGGTGAGGACACGATGGTGTTCGACCGGTTCTGGCGGGCCGACCCGTCGCGGGCGCGCACGATCGGCGGCACCGGGCTCGGGCTGGCCATCTCGCGTGAGGACGCCACGCTGCACGGCGGCTGGCTGCAGGCGTGGGGGCAGCCGGGGGAGGGCTCGCAGTTCCGGCTGACGCTCCCCAGGTCCGCCGGGATCGATCTGAAGGGTTCGCCGCTGTCGCTGGTGCCGCCCGAGATCGAGATGCGCCGTACGTGGCGCACGGCCATGACCCCGGTGCTGCTGCCGGCGTCGGCGGACGGGACCGGCCATGACGAGGACTAGGCGCAATGCCGTTTAGTTTGGCTTCACGCTGGTTTGTCAAGGTTCATCGGGCATGTGGATGTTGATGCTGATGGTGGCCTTGTAGCTGGTTCGGTCG
>NZ_JBITMP010000085.1:0-31683 GCF_044466425.1 Nonomuraea sp. NPDC049400 | reverse complement strand
TATCGAGTTACGAAATCGCGATCAACCTGACCATCGCCTGCCCCCAGCGACGCGATCACATATCGTCACCGCTTCACGGACTTTGCGCCAGATCCACTTGTCTCCGACACAACCAGCGTGGACGTCTCGCGATACGAGTCCGACTACAACTGGAGCGCCAGCCCGGCCAAGTTCGGCATCATCAAGGCCACCGAGGGCACGAGGTTCCGCGACGTCTCGTTCGCCCGGCACTGGGGCGAGCTGGACAGGAAGGGGATCGTTCGCGGGGCCTACCACTACGGCCACCCCGGCAACGACCCCATCGCCGAGGCCGATTACTTCCTGTCCATGGTGAACTCCCAGCCCGCCAAGGCCGGCGACCTGCTGGTCCTGGACCTGGAGACCACCGACGGCAAGTCCGTCGCCGAGGTCAACGCCTGGGCCAAAGCGTGGCTGTCCCATGTGAAGGCCAAGACCGGGGTCACCCCGATGCTGTACAGCGGCTGGAACTTCGCCAACACTTACGGCAAGGGCCTGGCGAACTACCCTCCCTGGGTCGCTCACTACAGCAAGCCCCAGGGTCAGCTCACTCCACCTGCCGACTGGAAGTCCTGGACCATCCACCAGTACACCGACTCCCCCGTCGACCAGAACGTCTCCGAGCTCAATCCTGAGCAACTGCGGAGCCTCGGCCGTCCCGCCGCGTAAGGACGTAGACGAGCACCGACCACCGTTGGGGCCTGAGGACTCGATCCTCAGGCCCCACTGGTCTTTCCGACACGCTGAAGCAACAGGTCCAGACCAGCGTGGCGCCTGCGCCCGGCCTCCTGAGGAGATGCGGAGGAGGGGCTAACGGCGTTCGCAGACCACTCCGTCACCGTCCCGATCCTGATACCAGCCATATTCTTCGTCGACACCACGTACGTATGGGCCATGACCGTGGGCGTTGGCCTCCGCACATGTGCGGTATGTAGGGTCGGTACCAGATCCCGGCTGCTCCGAGCGCTGTGGGGCCGGCTCCTCCGATCTGGTCTCCTGCTTGTCCTGTTCGTCCTCGGACGGTTGCTCCGTCGGCCGGGGCTGCTCCGGCTGCGTGGTCTCCTTGAACCGGTCCACCCTCAGCGTGACTCCGTCGCGCGGGTTGATGGCGGCTCCCGGCGCCGGGACCTGGTCCACTACCTGCCACATGCTCTTAATCAGGACGGACTTCCCATTGACCGCCTCGAACCCGACTGCGTAGATGCCTAACGTCTCCAGGTGGTCGCGGGCTGTCGCCCCGTCCATTCCTTGCAGATCCGGCAAGACCACGGTGGGCGGGGATGAGGTCGCAGGCGGGGACGCCGTCACAGACGTCGGTGCTGGGTCGGTCGTGCGTGGCGGAGTATCGGTGACCGTAGGCATCGAAAGCGTGGACGAGGCTCCAGGTTCCAGCCTCTGCGACGGAGTCCCACTCACCAGAACAGAAGCCATCACAACCATGATCGAGCAGCCGCCGAGTAGCGCTCCCACCACGATCAGTACGATCAGCAGGGGGGACATGCTGCGGTGCCGAGGCGGCTGCCAGTAAGGGCCGGAAGGTGGGTAGCTCACAGGGACGCTCCTCGCCCCCGATGCCAACATCTGTCCCGTAACGGTACGGCGCGAGGTTCAAATCTGTCCGCGTGAGCGTCGTATCAGTTGGATCACACGTAGTCGCCGTCACCCCGAGCCATCGGTGGCTGCACATCCAGAACACTGGCGCGGGGCCATCAAGATCCTTTGCAGGTGAGGCGGGGCTCCGGGTCGTACACGGTGTGGAAGCGCTGCTTGCGGACGACCTTCCCGTCCTTTTTGAAGATCCGCCACACGTCGATGGCGAACCCCTCGACACCTTCCATGGGGATGCATTCGGGACCGGATTCGGTCAGTTCGGTGATGGGCTTGATGTTGTAGCGCTCGGAGCTCTGCGACTCGATGTCGTACCGCTTGGTGCTCCAGAAGTCCACGGTGATGGAGGTGCTGGTGTAGGACGTCTTGATGAGCACGCCGTACCGGGAGTCGTTGCGCCAGCGGAAGTCCGGCTGCGGGTAGGAGACCGTCGATTCGCGGCCGGCCGGGTAGCGGGAGATGTAGTACTGGTGGGCGCGATGCTGCACGTCCTCGAAGCCGCCGAAGAAGACGGCGTTGAACATGGTGGTGGCGAACTGCGAGACCCCGCCGCCGACGTCGTTGACGAACCGGTTGTTGAGGATCATCGGCGCCTCGACGAAACCGCGCGCCTTGTCCCGCTTGCCGACCACGCCGTTCAGCGAGAACGTCTCGCCGGGCTTGACGACGTAGCCGTCGACGATGTCGGCGATGCGGTGGATATTCGTCACGCGAGGGGCGCAACAGGGGTGCCGGGTGGTGAACGAGCTGGCCTTCTCCCTGACGCCCAGCTTCTTCGCCTGCGCCGTGGTGACGCGCGGCTGCCGCTCCGCCGCGGGCGACTCGACGCGGCGGGCGCCGTCCGCCACGGCCTGCGCGATCGCCGGGCCCAGCGCCTTGACGTCGATACCACGCCCGGGCCGGGACGGGATGACCTGCGGCTTCCCCTTGACGATCTTGAAGGAGGCGTCCTTCGCCGGAGTGATCAGGAGCGCCTTGGCGAGCCCCGGAGCGACCTCGGCGGCGTCGAAGGACGGGCGCAGGCCGCCCTTGCCGTCACTGACGAAGCGCAGGCCGGCCGCCAGTTGCTCCCTGGACACGGTGGCTTCCTTGCCGCCGGTGGCGACCTTGAGAGGGGAAGCGACCGCCGTACGGGCCGTGGTCGTGGCGGTGCGGCGGACGACGTCGGCGGTGAGCGCGGCGGGCTTCTCCCGCACGTTCAGCTCGGCGGAGGTGCGGCCGGCCGCGAAGGCGGCCCGTACGGCGTTCGACGCCGCGCCGACGTCCAGCGCGCGGCCCGGCTTCGGCATGACGGGCCGCGGTTCCAGGCTCCGATAGCGGATGGCGCCCTCCACCGGCTCGGTGTCCACGCTCTTGGCCAGGCTCGTCAGCTCGGCGGTGAGCCGCTGCACGTCCACGCTGATCACGGGCCGGATCTGGCGGGTGCCGAAGAGGGAGCGCAGCACTCCAGCGGGAGTGGTGGCGCCGGCCATCGCGGCCTCCACGGTGGCCCTCGTGTCGAAGCCGAGCCCGAGTTTCGCCGGAGTGAGCTGTTTGCGCTCTCCGGCCGCGTTGAGCGTCAGCTTCTGTTCCAGCCGCTCACGCAGGCCGGCGTCGAGTCGCGTGCGGGCGGTCTCGGGTGGCAGGCCGCCGATGTCCACGCCGTCCACGCGGGTGCCCGGCGAAACCTTGCCCGACAGGAGCAGGGCGGGCACGGCGTACGCGAGGACCGCGACGATGACCACGACGGCGGCCGGGATGAGCACGCGCCGCGAGCGGGCCGGCCTCCTGGTGTCACCGGACGGAGCACGACGATGAGATTGGCGAACGCTCATGAGACCCCTGGGGGGAAAGGTGCCGAAGTCAGAATGTAGTGGTTGGGCCTGTTCGGCCGCGACGGGATGACAAATCGCCACTTGGGCTCGTCCAGCGACACCGGCCGTCGGACTGCAGCCCGTGCCTGCGTGCAGACCAGTCACCAAAGGTACTATTACTCATAGTAGAAAGAATAGCCGGGCATGCACCGTTCAGCAGGCGAGGAGGCCTGCCGCGTCAACGGCTGAGCAGGTAGCGGCCGGGCGAGGTGCCGACCGTACGACGGAAGGCCGCCAGGAAGGCGCTCGCCGTGGCGTACCCCACGCTGTGCGCCACCCGCGAGACCGGCTGTCCCTCGGCCAGCAGCGGCAGGGCGGCGCGCAGGCGTACCTGCGTGCGCCAATGATCGAAGCTCATGCCCGTGTCGCGCACGAACAGCCGGGTCAGCGTCCGCCTGCTCACACCCGCCGCGCGGGCGTGGGCCTCCAGGCTGCGCGGATCGGCCGGGTCCGCCAGCAGGGCGGCCGCCACCACCCGGACGCGCTCGTCGGTGGGCTCGGGCACGTCGATGGGCCGGGTGGGCAGCGGGCGCAACAGATCGGGCAGCACGGCCTCGGCACGCAGGCGCGCGTCGGCGGCGAGATCAGGACGGGCCAGGTACCCGATCAGCTCGGCCAGCAGGCCGTCGACGCCCACGGCGGTGGGCTCCGGCCAGTCCAGCGGGCAGCGCTCCGGCGCCAGGTACAGGCTGCACAGCACCGCGTCGCGGGTCGCGCCGGTCGCGTGGGTGACGCCCGCGGGCAGCCACAGCGCCCTGGTGGGCGGCAGCACCCAGTAGACCTCGCCCACGTTGACGCTCAGCACGCCGCGCCGGGTCCAGGCGAGCTGGTGATGGGTGTGGCTGTGCGGCGGGATCCACTCCCCCGAGGCCAGCGGGAAGTGGCCGACGATGATCGCACCCATGTCCTCCATGCGACATAGTCTGGCCCCATCGCGGATTGTGGCCAAAGGCGGGCGAACCATAGCGTCGTCGGGTGCCCATGATCGTGTTGTGCCTTGTCCAGTTCATGCTCGTGCTCGATGACACCGTCGTGAGCGTGGCCCTGCCCAGCATCCGCGACGAGCTGGGCTTCAGCGCCTCCGGGCTGCCGTGGGTCGTCAACGCCTACTTCCTGGCCTTCGGCGGGCTGCTGCTCCTGTGCGGCCGCATGGCGGATCTGCTCGGTCGCCGCCGCGTCTTCCTCATCGGGGTGGCGCTGTTCGGGGTGGCCAGCCTGGCCTGCGGGCTCGCCCAGGAGCCGTGGCAGCTCGTGATCGGCCGGTTCGTCCAGGGCTCCGGCTCCGCGATGGCCAGCCCGGCGGCCATGTCCATGATCACGTTGCTGTATCCGGGGCCTCGGGAGCGGGCCAGGGCGCTGGGCGTCTGGGGCGGCATCGCGGCCCTGGGCGGGACCTCGGGCCTGGTACTGTCCGGGGCGCTGACCGATCTGGCGTCCTGGCGATGGATCTTCCTGATCAACCTGCCCGTCGTCGCCGTGACCCTGGCCTTGCTCCCGCGCCTGATCCCCGAGTCCCGCGCCCCCGGCGGGCGCCGCCTGGATGTTCCCGGCGCGATCCTGATCACCGCTGCCGCGGTGTCCTTGGTGTACGGGCTCCTGCGGGCCGGCGAGGAAAGCTGGGGCGACCCGATCGCCATCGGTGCCGTCGTCCTCTCCGCCGCCTTGGCCGTGGCGTTCCTGGCGGCCGAGTCACGGGCGGCGGCGCCTCTGGTGCCGGGCTCGCTCCTGGCCTCGCGGACCCGTGCGGTCGCCAACGGCGCGACCCTGCTGTTCTCGATGGCGATGTACGCGATGGCGTTCCTGCTGATGATCCAGATCCAGACCGCTCTGGGGTACGGCCCGCTCCTGGCCGGCCTCGCCTACCTGCCCTACGGCGCCGGCATCCTGGCGGGCATGTGGCTGTCCTCCCGCCTCTGGCTCAGGATCGGGACACGCTGGGCGCTCCTCCTGGCGTTCCTGGTCAACATCGCCGGCCTGCTCCTGCTGTCCGGCGTGGCGGCGGGAGACTCTTACGCCGTCCACGTCCTGCCCGGCATGCTCGTCCTGAGCGTGGGCAATGGCCTGAGCCTGCCCGTCATGGCCACGACCGCGGTCGAGGGCACCACCGAGAAGGACGCTGGTCTCGGCTCGGCACTGTTCACCACCGTCCAGCAGGTCGGTGGTGCCGTCGGGGTGGCCGCGCTGTCCGTCATGGGGTATGCGGGCGGGCTCACGGCGGGCGCGGTCTGCGTGGCGCTCGGCGCCGTGGCCATCGTCGCGCTGCTGCCGTCACGCACCGGCCTCCCATCTCATCCCGCCACACAGGAGGTCGCCGATCCCAGTGCGGAGTCGGATCCCCGGTTCCTGAACCAGGACGGGGCCGCCGAGCACTGGCGGTGAACAGCGTGTTCGCGCGCAGGGAGCACCCAACCGCTAGAAGAAAAATCTAGAACGCATCCGATCCCACAAAGCCGCAGGTCAGAACATGATCAAAGCGCGCCCTGCAGGATTCGAACCTGCGACCGTCGGATTAGAAGCAAGATCTTTTAGTGTCGCAGAGTGTCATTTGACAGTAGTTCGTACCGCCTCCGCGTACATTGCGTGTCAGGCGGTGCCGACCCCTGACGCCACGTGACGGGGCGTACGAGCACGCTGACACCGCGATTTGGTCGCGCCACACAATGAATCCTGTGTCCCAGACCACGCCGGCACTACGTATAGATGACGGTCGCCGTGCTCGGCACGTGCTCCAACACGCGAACGTTCGCTCCGGTTCGAGTTAATGGGTGGTCAGTTCTGTGATGTCGACCGCGTTCACCAGTGCCTGCAACTCCGGCTCGAACCGGAGATCAAGCGGGCACGGCTCCCTGGCGGAACCCTTCTGATTGATCATCAGGTTGCCGACGGTGTCGTTGACCACGGTGGCCGCGTCGACGGCGTCCCATCGCACGCCGTCGAAGGAGCTCCGCTCGAAGCGTCCGGCGAGCATGCAGGCGACCCGGACTCGGCCGTACGCATCAATGCGATCCGTGCGCAACACGACCGCCGGTGCGGCAGTGAGGCCGGGGGCCACGGCGAACACCTCTCGCAGCGTGACCAACAGGTACCCGCAAGATGGCCGGCTCCTTCTCGAACGAGCCGAGCAACAACCTCGACCCGACCTCGAAGGCGGAGGTGCCGACGTCCGCTACCGCGGGCCGTGGTGATAGTCCAGGCACGACCCGGAGATCGTGGACGCTGCAGCCCGACCGGGTGCTTCTGCCCGACGGGCTCAAGGACCTGTACAACGACGGCTACCCCGACCTGATCGGCCTCACCGGCGACATACCGGGGACATACCGATGCTGGCTACGCTGACGGCCCGTACTTGATCACGCCCGAAGGAACTCTGGTGATCCGTCTCGCGCTCGTGACCGTCTTCGCCGTGCTGCTGTCGATGATCCCCGGCGTGTCTCACGCCAGGGTTCCGGGCGCGCTGGGCACGGCGGGCAACCTCATGCGTGAAGAGCAGCCGCGCGCCGACGGGATCAGGCACGTGGACACCAAGGCGATCATCGCAGGGCTGAAAGCACTCAACGCGAACACCTACGTCTATCCGATGGCCGGTGACAATGTGCACTGGACCGACCTGCGGGACGAGTTCCTGCCCGCGGCGGCCGCCGCCGGGATCGACGTCTGGGTGCTGGTGTACTCGCCGAGCCAGGAAACCTGCTGCGTGTCCCGGCCGTTCAAGCACGACTACGTTGCATGGTCTCGCGAGATCGCCACCCTCGCCAAGAGCCACCCGAACCTTGTCGGCTGGACGGTGGACGACTACGCCTACGACCTCGAGACGTTCACCCCCGCCTACGTCGGGCAGATGCGGTCGGTGGCCACGGCGATCAGCCCCGCGCTCAAGTTCGTCCCGACCGTCTACTACGTCCAGTTCACTGACGCATTCATCGCCGAGCAAATCCCGCTGATGGACGGCGTGATCTTCCCCTTCCGTGACGAGCCGTACCGGGACACCTCCTGGTCGTGGAGCCTGTCGTACCAGGTGCGGCAGCTCGCCAAGCGTCTGCCCGGCACCGAGGTCTACCTGATGCCATACGCCTACCCGCTGAGCCACGCCGCCCAGAAGCCGACGGTGTCCTACGTCGAGGCGGTCACCAAGAAGGGGGTCGAGCACGTCCGTAGCGGTGAACTCGCCGGGGTCCTGCAGTACAAGCTCCCGTTCATCTCCCGCGACCAGGCATGGACGCGCCCCGCGGCCGACAACCTGGCCCGCACGGGCGACGGGCGGCTGAGCTTCGTCGTCCAGAAGCAGACAGCCACCAAGGCCGGCATGTCGTGTGGCGCGACGCGGAAGACCGTCCTGACCTCAGGGGCGGCCAAGCAGGTGGTGAGCTTCTGGCACCGCGACGCCCGCGGGCCGGCGCATCCGGCTGGATACCACATCAAGCAGCTCCTGCTCAACGGCAAGGTGGTCTGGGAGCGGGACGTCGCCGCCGACGCAGCGGACACCTGGGTGAAGGCGACGATCGACCTCACGGCCAAGCTGAGCGGGACGACGAGCGCGACGCTGCAATGGCGCCTGTACGAGCGCAAGGGCGTGAGCGACTACTTCATCGACGTCAGCGTGGACGACATCACGCTCACCGGCCTGGAGATGAGCGACCCCGGCGTGGAGAACGCCGCCGTCTGGACGCCCACTCTGGCCCGCCAGGGCGGCGCGGTCTACTGCTCCGCCCAGGTCTACCACGAGAACTACGGCGCCGACCTTGGTGCACGCATCGCCAAGCTGTATGCCGCCGGATGAGACTCGAACTTGAGCCGGAAGACTACGCCGCGGTGATGGAGCACCTGAGCGGCGCAGCCGCCGCCCGCTCAGGGCGGTGCCAGCTCCGCATACTCGCGTGCACCGTACGTGGCGAAGGTGGTCATGGCCTCAATGAGCTGTGTCTTCGCCTCGGCAGCATCGCCGCGAGCCTGCCAAAGTGCGGCTAGATCACGCCGGGCGCGGGCTGCGGGAAGCGGGGTGTGGAGTTCCTCTGAAATGGCGATCGACTGCATCAGATGCGCCTCCGCGAGCTCCAGCTGGCCAAGCGCCAGGTGAACTTCTCCGATGGTCCGCAGCATGAGTGCTTCGCCGTACCGATCGAAATGGCTCCGGCACACCTCCAGGGCGTCGGCGATCGACGACAGGTAATCGGTTCCGCGCCCCTGCCGGATCTCCGCCTTGACGAGCGCCTGAACTCCATAAGCGATCACCAAGGGGTCGCCTGCCCGGCGGAACAGGTCCAACGCCTGCCTGCTGAGATCGCTCGCCGCGGCGTAATCACCCAGGGCGCGATGGGCCAGGCTCGTGGTACGAAGGGTGAGCGCCCGCCCACGGTCACTGCCGGCGCGGCGATAGGCGTCGATGGCCTGGCTGAGCAGCGGCCAGGTGTCCGCGTACTCGCCGAGTTCGAGGTGGATCGACGCCGCCATGCGAGCCGTCGCACCGATCGCGAGATCGTCACCAAGACCCCGGAAGATCAGCGCGGACGCGGTCAGGTGCTCCAGACCTTCTCGGAGCCGGCACTGCTCCCGATATGCGCTGCCTAAGCTGGCCAGGACGACCGCCTTGCCTCGGACATGACCGGCCGCCTCGAAGAGAGGCAGCGCCAGACGAAGATGCTCGCATGCTTGATCGAAGCGATCCAGCCTGTAGAAGATCTGTCCCATTCCCGCGTGAAGGCCCGCCTCGGCCAGCTGGTTCCCCGTGCGGCGAGCCGCCCCCAAGGCAGTCTGGTGAACGACGCCCCATTCGGCCAAGCGGTTGGCGACGAAGGATTCCGAGAAGGATAGGGCTGTGACCAAAGCACAGGCGGAGGTCAGGCCCATGGCGGCGGCTCGCGCCACCGCCACGATGAGAGCGGGCTTCTCGGCCTCTAGCCATGCGCCGGGGTTGGCAACAACTCGCTCAGCCACTAGAGCGTCGGCGGGCAGGGAGGAAACCAGGTGGCCGCTCAGCGTGATCTCGCCGGACGGGACCTGAGACTCGAACCGCTCGATCAGCCACAGCCACGTGCGCAGCGCGCGTGAGACAGCGGCTGTGCGCTCGGCTTCGGGATCTTCCGCCTCTGCGCACTCTTGAGCGAAGACTCGCACGAGCTCGTGGAGCCGGTAGCGAGGCTGGCCGACGGCGTCGATCGCGACGAAGTCCACAAGCTGCGCATCCACGAGGCGTTCGGCGATGTCGTCGGCGTCGTCGGGTGAAATGTCGAGGAGGGGCGCGAGGATCCATGGAGTGAAGGACGGCACCCCCAGTAGTCCTAACCGACGAAACGCGGTTCTGGCCTGCTCGTCCAGGAGCCGGTAGCTGAGGCCGACGCTGGCCCGAACCTCCACGTCGCCAGCGGTGAGTTCATCCAGTCTCCGGCGCTCGTCGGCGAGTCTCGCGGCCATGGCGGCCAGACTCCAGTGCCGTCGGGTGGCCAGCCGGGCTCCCACCGTCCGGACGGCCAGGGGCAGCGAGCCGCACAGCCGGACGATCTCGCGGGCGGTTTGTGGCTCGGCAGCCACCCGGCCAGCTCCTGCGACGGCGCCCAGCAGTGCGAGCGCAGCCTCGTCGTCCAGGACATCGAGGTCCGTCAGATGCGCGCCCGCCACACCGGCAAGCCGACGGCGTGAGGTGATCAGCACCGCACAGCCGGCCCCACCGGGTAGCAGGGGACGGATCTGCTGTTCGTTTCGGGCGTCGTCCAGCAGCACCAGCACCTGCCGCTTGGCCAGGAGACTGCGATAGAGATCGCCTCTATCCTGCGGGGACTCGGGCTGGGTGGCGGGCTCGATGCCCAGCGCGCCAAGGAATCGGCCCAGGACCTCCTGCTCCGTCGCCGGATTGTCGCTGGTCCCGCGAAGATCGGCGAAGAGCTGGCCATCCGGGTAGAACTCGGCGACCCGATGGGCGAGATGAATGGCACAGGCGCTCTTTCCGACGCCGCCCTGGCCGGACAGCACAAGCAGCTGCGGCGCCGTACGCTGCCCGCCGAGTAGGGGCCTCAGGTCCGCTATCGTGTCGGTCCGCCCGGCGAAATCCGGTATATCTCGTGGGAGCTGAGCCGGGATGGGTCGGCTGGGGGACGGCGAAGCCTGGCTTGACAGTGCTGGATCGCTACGGAGGATCGCCTGATGCAGGGCACGCAGCTCAGGACCAGGATCGATACCGAGTTCCTCGGCCAGAGCGGCGCGCCCGTCTTCGTAAAGCGCCAGCGCCTCGGCGGACCGTCCCAGCCGGTAGAGCGCCGTCATCAGCTGACCGCGCAGTCGCTCCTTGGTCGGGTGGGCGGATACCAGCGCGGCCAGCGTGGGCACCAGTTCGGCGTGGCGGTCGAGAAGCAGTTCCACCGAGATGCGTTCCTCGACGATGGTGAGCCGTAACTCGTCGAGTCTGGCCGCCTCCTGCTGGAGAACGTCTCCGATCCCGCCAAGCGCCGGGCCCCGCCACAGCGCTTCGGCCGACAGGAACGCTCGTGCCGCTTCCTCGCGCTGCCCCTCCGCCGCCGCTCGCCGGCCTTCCGCGACGAGCCTGTCGAACTGCTGGAGGTCTAGCTGATTGGCCCCTACCCTCAGCAGGTAACCTGGAGAGCGTGTCTCGATCGTTCGTGGACCCAGCTTGCGCCTGATCATGGACACATACGTCTGAATCAGGCCCCTGGCCGCGTCGGGAGCGTCCTCCGACCAGATCAGATCCACCAGTCGATCGACCGAGACCACACGCTCCTGTCCCAGGAGCAGCCCTGCCAGAAGCGCACGTGGCTTGGGCCCCCCGATGGGCAACTGCCGTCCTTGATCCCACACCTCAACCGGACCGAGCAGGCGGAATTCCACGACACCTCACAGCTGGCTTTGAAGAGAATTTCCAGCGCGCCACTTCATGCTCGACCAAACGCGTCAATGAAGGGGCCACGATCTATGGCAAACACATCAACCATCCTGATGTCGGATCATCGAGTGTCCGCGATCCCCTCGGTCGAATGCGGGGAGTCGCTCTTCGACCTGAGGAAAGTACCGGCTCTCGCCCTCGACCATCGCCAGGCGGACGATACGGGCGCCTACGCTCATCTTCGTATCGGCCTCGTCGACCGGCTGTTGACAGCTCAGGCCCTTCTTCCGCCCGGGCTGCGACTGCTGATCGTCGAGGGTTATCGACCCGTGGCTCTACAGGAGCACTACTTCGCACGGTGCGCCGCGCGACTGCGAGACGCCAATCCCGCCTGGACCGAGGAGTTCGTGTACGTCCAGGCCAGTCGCTCGCTCGCACCCCTGTCGGTGGCGCCGCACGTCTGCGGGGCAGCTGTCGACATCACTCTCCTGAATGCTGATACAGGCGAGATGGACATGGGCACACCGGTCAATGCCGGACCTGAGGAGAGCGACGGCGCCTGCTACACCCATGCCCCAGGGATCTCCCCTCGGATTCGGGCGAACCGGGACCTGCTCGGGCGGGTCATGAGCACGGCCGGGTTCGTCAACTACCCCACTGAGTGGTGGCACTGGTCTCATGGAGACAAGTACTGGGCGCTTGTCACGGGTGCACACGCCGCCCACTACGGCCCTGTTGAATGGTCACCCTCGTAAACACCGGAACCCCGGGAGCGTCGCGCGACGCTCCCGGGGTTCTTCTTGGGCCCGGGATCCAGCTCGCTGTCTGCTTCACGCAGGGAGGCTAGCGAGCTGCGGTATATATCCGGTATGTGCGGCCCATCCGCACAGGTGGAAGGTCAGGAGCCGGAGATTTTCTGGATGGCCACGGGATAGTCGACCTGGCCGTCGATGTTGCCCCAGCCGGACCACGAGCCACCGGAGGACTGAGTGGCGTGATACGGCGTTCCTCCGCTGTTCACAGCCAGGACGTGCAGGACGCCGTTACCCGCCGAGGCAGCGCCCACGCTGACGGGAGTACCGAGCTCACCGGCCTGACCCTCGACATTGCCCCAGCTCGACCAGGAACCATCCACCTGACGCCCCGCGTGACGCAGCACCCCTCCGGCGGAGACCAAGATCTCCAGCACGCCGCCAGTGGCAGCCACCGCCACACTGGTCGGGTTCCCCACCTCACCGGCCTGGCCCTCGACATTGCCCCAGCTCGACCAGGCGCCATCGGCCCGCTGCGTCACATGACGCACCACCCCCGCCGCCGCGGCGACAACATGCAACGTCCCCCCGACGCCGGTAGCGCCGATACTGACCGGCGCACCGATCTCCCCGGCCTGACCCTCGACATTGCCCCAGCTGGACCAGGAACCATCCACCTGACGCCCCGCGTGACGCAGCACCCCTCCGGCAACCGCGAGGATCTCCAGCTCGCCACCGATCGAGGCAGCCGCGATACTGGTCGGCGCACCGACCTCACCTGCCTGCCCCTCCACCCTTCCCCACGCCGACCAGGAACCGTTGACGTGACGAGTGACATGGAAGATCTCATCGTTCGCCGTTGCCAGGACATGGAGTTCGCCACTCACCACGGCCGAGGCAACATTCGTCACCGCACCCGGCAAAGACCCGGCCTGACCCTCGACGTTGCCCGCGCTCTGCCAGCTGCCATCAGCACGACGCATGGTGTGGTAGATCTCACCATTCACACCCAACGCCACCACATGCGTGGAAGCGGGCCAGAGAGCATCGACGATCTTCTGGGCGTCCCCGGCCTCGACCTGGTAGCGGTCGGGGTAGGCGGAGACCTGGACGGTCTGGCAAACCTCGCCGATGGGCGCGGACTTCCAGGTGTTGTTCGGGTACTCACTGATCATCTTGTTGAGGAAGGCGTTGGTCGCCCAGATCGGGTTGAGTCGTTGGGCGGCCGAGCCCCACGACGCGCGCTGTTGGAACAGACCCAGGCTGTCGTGGTCGACCTCTTCGGCGACGTTCTGGATGCTCGACTCCACGATCGTGGTGGCGATCGCGATGACCGCCGCGCGTCGATCCAGGCCGCGGGCGCGGACGGCTTCGACCACCATGCGGGCGCAGGAGATGCGGTAGGCATTAACGTGCCCCTTCATTTTCGCGCTCAGCACCCCGTTCAGCCAGGTGGCTGTGGCGGAGTCCGCGCTCGTCGTGCCCCGCGAATCGCAGGCAGCGGTGGCGTAGGCGGCGGATACCTCGCCTACCGCGGGCTCGGCTGGATCTGCGGCGTGCGCCGGCGTGGATAATGCGACCAACGTGAGGGTTGTCAGTACCGCCATGACCCGACCGGAAGGGCGCCTCTTAGAGAACATCTGCTGTTCCAAGTTTCGATGTTGAGTGATCAGGAGCCGGAGATTTTCTGGATGGCCACGGGATAGTCGACCTGGCCGTCGATGTTGCCCCAGCCGGACCACGAGCCACCGGAGGACTGAGTGGCGTGATACGGCGTTCCTCCGCTGTTCACAGCCAGGACGTGCAGGACGCCGTTACCCGCCGAGGCAGCGCCCACGCTGACGGGAGTACCGAGCTCACCGGCCTGACCCTCGACATTGCCCCAGCTCGACCAGGAACCATCCACCTGACGCCCCGCGTGACGCAGCACCCCTCCGGCGGAGACCAAGATCTCCAGCACGCCGCCAGTGGCAGCCACCGCCACACTGGTCGGGTTCCCCACCTCACCGGCCTGGCCCTCGACATTGCCCCAGCTCGACCAGGCGCCATCGGCCCGCTGCGTCACATGACGCACCACCCCCGCCGCCGCGGCGACAACATGCAACGTCCCCCCGACGCCGGTAGCGCCGATACTGACCGGCGCACCGATCTCCCCGGCCTGACCCTCGACATTGCCCCAGCTGGACCAGGAACCATCCACCTGACGCCCCGCGTGACGCAGCACCCCTCCGGCAACCGCGAGGATCTCCAGCTCGCCACCGATCGAGGCAGCCGCGATACTGGTCGGCGCACCGACCTCACCTGCCTGCCCCTCCACCCTTCCCCACGCCGACCAGGAACCGTTGACGTGACGAGTGACATGGAAGATCTCATCGTTCGCCGTTGCCAGGACATGGAGTTCGCCACTCACCACGGCCGAGGCAACATTCGTCACCGCACCCGGCAAAGACCCGGCCTGACCCTCGACGTTGCCCGCGCTCTGCCAGCTGCCATCAGCACGACGCATGGTGTGGTAGATCTCACCATTCACACCCAACGCCACCACATGCGTGACGTCGTCGACGATGTTCTTGTACCTGATGGGGGTGTAGTTCTGCATGCTTGACCAGGACTCGTCGCCGACCTGCCCGTGGGAGTTGGCGCTCGGGCCCTTCGCCCAGTCCTCCTGGTAGTCACCGTCGTCCTCGACAGTGCCGTTGAGGGAGTATGTCCAGGCCCCCTTCGAGTGATCGCTCTCGTTCTTCCAGCGGGCGAAGAGCTCCATATGCCCGTCGCGGAGGATCGCGTCACCGGGAAGGAGGTCGTGCAGGCTCCCCAGGGTGACCTTGCCCGACCAGCCGGCGAAGTCGTCGGTGCTGTTGCCGCCCTTGCCGGAGTTGGCCGTGATGTGCCAGGCCATCGAGACCAGCCCGGAGCAGTCAGGCCCGTACTTGTTGTCTCCCTCGACATCGGTGACGAGGGTGCTGGGGTAGCGGGTCAGGTTGTACTGTACGTTGCGGTTAACCCAGTTCTGGGCCCGTGCCAGCACCTCCGATCGGGTGATCCTCCCGTCGGGAGCGCTTGCGGCATGGGCGGACTGCGGCAGGCTTACCGCATCCACGGCTGTAAGGGTGAACGCGGTGGCGACAACTGCCAGGCCTGCCAGGAGGCGGCCGAGGGCGGACTTGCTGGGCATCGTGGCCTTTCGGAGAGTTGAGGGGCCCTTTGCCCCCAGGCCCTGCCAATGTGCCGACCGGTGCTGGAAATCCCCTTCAACTCGCTTTCCAGAGACTTCAAGACGCGCGGTCGGTTGCGTGCTGGGCGATGATCTCCCAATCGATCGGCTTGTCAGCCGCCATGCCCTCCAAGCAGACCTGCCCATCGGCGGAGGACGGTTCGTCTACGTGGCCACCGTCGTGGATCTGTGCTCGCGGCGGCTGGCGGGCTGGTCGATCGCCGATCACATGCGCGGAGCCTGTCGTTGACGCGCCGCAGGCCGCGGACGGGCGGATGCTCCTCGTCGGCAACGCCCACCGGGCCGATGTCTGGACTCTCCAAGACCGGTCACGCCCCACCCACACGGCCATGCTGGACGTGCCGCTCACGGACATGTACGCCATGGCCTTGACCCCGACGGGGACAGCGGCGCTGCTGGCCGGCCCGGGCGGTTCGGGGATCCTCTGGGACCTCACCGACCCGTCCCGGCCCGCGCAGTTGGCCGCTCTGAAGGGCTACACACAGGAGGTCGAGTCCGTCGCGCTCAGCGCCGACGGCCGCATCGCCCTAATGGGAAGCCCCGACAGAGGAGTGTCCTTGTGGGATCTGGGCGACCTTGCCGAAATCGTCGCCGACCCAGCGCGTGCCGCTTGCCGCGGCGCCACCAACGCTGAGATCAGCAAGAAGGAATGGGACCGCTACACGGGTGGCGCGGACTGGTCGGACTACGGCGGAGGGAACGCGGACGGCCTCGCCGTGTGCTTCATCCAACCGCACTCCAGGTGACGCCCAGAATCTCCGATCTCAGGTCTGTACCGCGTCAAAGCCCATCGCATTGGGTTTGAGCTGCACGTTCTCCGAAGCTTCTACGCGGCTCAGTGGTATTCGTTGATCAGCCAGGCGAGTACCTTCCGACGCTTGATCCCGCCCGCGGGGTTCGCGGCGGTGTCCTCGCCACCGTCACGCCCCGACCCTTCGACAAATCGAGCCAGGGCCCCTCGCATGGAGGACCGCGCCGAGCCGGTCTCTTCGGCGTATGTCCAAGGCGGCGATTCGCCCTGGATCTATGATCGGATCTGGCACGTTCTGATGGGCTCGGTGCTGGTTGTAGAACCGTTCGTACTCGCGCAGGGCACGAAGGTGTGGCACCGGTCGAGAAGTTCGCGGCGACATGACTGCACCCACCCTCTCCATGATCGAGTTCATGCGCGGCACCCGGATACCGGTGACCACAGTTCGAATACGAGCTACATCGAGGACCTCTGACCGGCCAGAACCACCTTTTTTGCATGGCCACGGACACCTCCCGACATGTTGCCTTGAACGCACGTCGACGCCGACGGCGTTCGTGATGCGTGCTCACCACGAGGCCCAGTTGCACTCGAGGTCACCGGCGACGTCGCGTCTGGCACGAAAAGGACCGGTCCAGCCGGTGATCGGCCTACCGCTCCCCCAGCATGAGATGAGCCTCGAACCGCTCATCCCGACCCCCGGTACGGCACAGCCATGTGGTGGTTACCCAGGCCTATGGACGGGGGGACTGGACCTCCTTGCCGACGTCAACCACCTGAATCACGAGCCTTGGTGCGGACTCGGGGAGACGCTGCCGGACGGCGAGACTGTACCGCCCTGGGGCCACCTGTCATGCCATGGTGCCGGCCCCTAGGATCCGAGGCGTGGCCAGATACTTCGATCTTCATCCGGACAATCCCCAGCCTCGCCTGATCAGCCAGATCGCCGAGATCCTGCGGGCGGACGGGCTCATCGCCTACCCCACCGACTCGTGCTATGCCCTCGGATGCCGACCGGGCAACAAGGAGGGCCTCGACCGGATCAGGGAGATCCGCGGCCTTGGCAGCGACCACCACTTCACCCTGATATGCCGCGACTTCGCCCAATTCGGCCAGTTCGTTCACCTGAGCAATGCGCTGTTCCGCCAGGTCAAGGCGGCGACTCCCGGCGGTTACACGTTCATTCTGCCCGCGACCAAGGAGGTGCCGCGGCGGCTGCTGCATCCTCGGAAGAAGACGGTCGGCGTCCGCATCCCTGATCACGTCGTCACCCAGGCGCTGCTGGCCGAGCTCGGCGAGCCGCTGCTGTCCAGCACCCTGCTGCTGCCCGACGAGACCGAACCTTCGACGCAGGGCTGGGAGATCAAGGAGCGGCTCGACCACGTGGTGGACGCAGTCATCGACTCCGGCGAATGCGGCGCCACTCCGACTACCGTCGTCGACTTCTCGCAGGAGGAACCCGAGATTCTCCGCCGGGGCACGGGAGACACGTCCCTGTTCGAATAGGCGACGGCAGTGGTCTCGCCGACCGCGATCTCCAGGCCGAGTTCGACGCCTGAGGGGCCGGCCGCGGCCGCGGCCGAGAAGACCGCGTGCACCGCTTCAGAAGTCGTCGCAAGGCGCTTGACCTGGGAGTCGACCTGAGACGCGGCTCAGGCAAGATCGGCTCTTGGCACTGCGCCTGGCGCGAGAGAAACCGATCTGGGGACATCGCCGGGCGCACGGTGAACTCGTCCGGCTCGGCTACCGCGTGAGCGAGGCGACCGTACAGCGGATTCTCCGGGGCCGGCGGGTCGGCCCAGCTCCCCGAAGCGTCGATACCTCCTGGCGGGCGTTCTTGCGCGCCCAGGCGATCTGCGGCCAACACGGTATGCCGGTCGTGACGGCCTGAGCCAGGTGGGTGTGCGGGGGCCCGCACACCCACATCGTGAGCTAGTCGACGGGGCCGTGCACCGTGACCGCGTGGTCGGCCTGAGCGGGCAGGTGCGTGGTGTCTCCCAGCCAGCGGACGGTATAGGTGTAATCACCGCCCACCTGGGGCGTATCGGCAAAGGTGAACGATCCGTCAGGGGCTGTCGGCCGTGTGGTGGCCACCCTGGTGGTGACGGTGTCGTCGCTGTTGGTGACAGTACGTTCCAGGATGATCAGAGTGCGAGACCAATCCAGGTTGGGGCCGGTCAATGTCCCGCTCAACTCGATGCTCCGGTCGGCAACCGACGAATCGGGGCCGGTGAGGGTCAAGCTCGTCGGGGCCTTGCCCACCAGCACGCTTCGCGTCGTATAGCTCAGTTCGTAGGTGGCGTTGCCGGACCAGGACACCTGGTAGCTGTGCCTTTCGGCGAGCGGTGGGGTGTCGGTGAAGGTGAAGGCGCCGTCCGCGGCGGTCACCGTGGACAGGGTCAGGAGAGTGCCGTTCGGACTGTTGCGGGTCACGGTGAGGCGCTGCTCGCCTGGGGACGCCCCATTCGCCAGGATGAGCCGGCCGGTCAAGGTCAGCGGTTCGAAGACGGTCGCCGCGCTCGGAAGGTTCAGGCTGATCGAAGATTTGACCTTGGCCGCGGTGACGTATGTGTACGCTCTGGTCCACCGGTGCTCCGCAGTGCCGTCCCAGACCGCCTCGTACCTGAACGTACCGGCGGTTGGCAGCGCGTCCGTGAGGGTGAAGGTCCCGTCGGCGGCGGTCGTCACCTCGGCGACGGGTTCGCGGGGGCCGTTCCCATCCAGCGATTCGAGGCGGCGGGCTACCTTGACCCGCTGCTCGCCGGGCGCCGATCCGTCGGCCAGAGCGAGTCGACCTGTCAGCGTGAGCGGTGCGACCGCGTCCACCGCGTACGGGGCGGTCAGCGTGAGTGTGGATGCCGGGAGGTCGACATCCGGCAACCGCCACAGGTGGACACGGTCGGAGGCGTCCTTCACCAAGGCGAAGGCGACGTCGCCGAGGGTGGTCAGGGCGCCCGCGAACACCTCCACATCGGAGTCCGCGTAGGTGAAGGTGTTCTCGCCTGTCGCGGCGTCGAACACCTTGACGCTGCTGACGCCGTTGGCATATTCGGCGCCCAGGACCGACGTGCCGTCCTGGCTGATCGCCATGGCTCGTGCCGAGCCTCCCGTGCCATAGCCGCGGACGAGGGTCAGGCTGGTCGTGTCCCAGGCGTCGTACGTGCTGGGAGGGCTGGTAAACGTTAGCGCGGTCGAGCCGTCCGGTGTGAGGGTGATGTCCGGCTGGCTGGACAGGATGGACGACGGCTGGCCGAGCTTGCCGCGAAGGGTGACATCGGCGCCAGAGGTGTCGTAGACAAGGGTCTCGTTGTCGGCGCTGACGACGAGCGTCGACCCTGCGGCGGCGGCCACGGGCCAACTGTTGAGTCGCGGGATGATCGGAGCCGGTTCCGGCTGAGCCGCCGTCGTGTCGAGGCGGAGGAGCCCGCCATCCCCCGATTGGCAACCGTAGCCGACGTACAGGCGGCCACTGGACCAGGCCAGGCGCCGCGGGCACCGGTACGCCGACAGATCGAACCGACGCGTGATGGAGAAGGAGCCGGTAGCGATCTCGGCGACTTCGTTCGAGCGCCTCAGGGCCGCGTACAGGCGGGTGCCGTCGGGCGTCACGGCCAGGCCGTTGGCGCCTGCAAGGCCGGTGATGGTCCCGGTGAGGACACCACGGGAGTCAGCGGCGACGATCCGGTCGTCGACCGAGGCATAGACCCTGTCGTTGGCGGCCACGACATCGGAACCGTACATGTAGTCGAGGTCGACACCGAGGTCGATCATGGAGTCGGCGGCTGTGGCACCCGGGGCCTGGATCACGAGCATGGCGGTCGCGGTCACCACGGCGGCGGCGCAGGCGAGCAGTCGCTGACCCAATCGTAAGGACACGTTCTTTCCTATCGTTCATCAGTACGAAGACAAGATCCAACCCGCCCGGCATCCTCGACGTCAACATGGACAACAGTGCGCCTGCCGACAATGCATCCACCCAGGTCACGGCCATGTAGGGCTTCGCGTGGCGTGCGCGGGCTCCGACCACCAGCAGAAGACGTGCGACATGATGATCAGTCGCGCTTCTCCGTCTGGCCTACTTGACCGTCGCGAACGCTTTCGCCGCGTTGCGGTCGCCGCCCATGGGCGATCGGGACAAGGACGTCGAGATTCTCGCCCTGCGGCACCAGATCACCGTCCTGCGCCGCCGCCGCGACCTGATGTAACGACGCCATGCCCGTACCTGTCGGCCAAAACGGCCTGGACGTCCGCACACGGTGGATGGGGTTTTCGGCAGGCGCAGTACCCGCCACACAGGTAGCCGAATGGGCTGGCCACAGCGTGGAAGTCCTTCTCAGGATCTACGCCAAGTGCATCGTCGGCCAAGACGAGATCGCGAGACAGCGCATCGGCCAGGCGCTGAGGGACGGCCGCATCGACCCATGATCGTGGGGCCGCATTGGGGAGACCCCTCGCAAACGATCGGCGTGAGCCGAGACAGCCGGACATGAAGAACCCCCGATCCGGCACAACAGGGCAGGTCAAGCGGGGGTTCGGACTGGTCGTAGCGAGTAGGGCGGGTGGGGCTTGAACCACGACGCACGGATTATGAGCGGAAGCCCCGGGGGAAGGTCGTCGTGCGAGCGCCGCGGTCTCTGGACCTGGACGGGTACGCCGCCGACTATCCGCTCGTGGTCCCAGGCGTCAGTGAGAGCAGCTGTGGCCGCTCACCACTCGTCACCCACGGAAACCGCCATGTGGGAGCGCTCGAACCAGGCGCTGTCCAGGCGCGCACCTGTACGTGCCTCCACTATGGCCAGCGCCATGGCCTGTGTGGCCGGCCAGGGAACGTCGGTCGTCCGTGCCAATGCCGTGAGCTCCGTCTCGAGGGAAGAGGCGTCAGCCCTCAGGGCATAGGCGGGGTCCAGATGCGGGACCTGCACGGCGACCTGTCCATGTGCGGCGTAGCTGAACCTGGAATTCCGAGTGACCTCCCACGACACGTGCCAGGTCTGAGCACCGACGCTGAGCCGGCTCAGAACCTCGTCATCGCATGTGCGGCCGGCCCCGGAAAAGTCAACGATCATGGTGGCCCTGCCCGCTTGCTCGATAATGGCGACACCGGCCTCGTTCGCCTCCTCGACATCGCAGATCGTCAGGGACGGCTCTTCGTCTCCACCGAGCAGGCGTGTTGCGACCTCTTCGGGTGGCAGTTGTCCCTCGTCCGGCAGGACGACGGTCCACGCCAGCCCTTCGGACAGCCAGCTCCCATCCCCCTGCAGCAGGCGGCCGTAATGCGCTGACAAGCTCTCCAGACTCATGGACGCTCCTTGGGTGATTCGAGTCGAGGGTGGGCACCCGGCCACCGCGGACCACATCGTTGAAGTCCGCGGCGGCCGGGTGCGTCAGTCGCTAACCTTTCGGCTGGTCGTTCACGTATGTCGAGCCGCTCCTGGGCGGCTGCCAGCACAAGCTGGCCATGGAGGGCAAGCTTTCCAGTTACGGACAGACGTACGGGCCTACTGCGGACGCAGTAGTAGATTCGCGGCTCATACGGCGTCTGCGGCAGGGAGAGGTGCCTTCGTCAGCAGGATGACCGGCGGTGGGTTCAGCGGACATAGTTCTGACGTCCAGTCGCAGGAAGCGGAGGAGAACCTCATGTCCGTCCTATTGGTGCTTGCCGCCCAGGTGGCTTCGCCAGTCTGTACGACGCCGGCAGAATGCGCGGGCCAGGGTGTTGATACTTTCCTCGGGACCCCTGAGCGGATCTGGGCCAGTGTGGCCGCACTGGTGGCGCTGGGCGGCGTGGTCATCGGCTGGTTGGCGCTGCGCTCCGTCCGTCGTATCGGCAACGGAGGGAGGAGGCGAGCCATCGTGGCCCTGGTGGTGGGGCTGACCGGCGGGCTCAACGGCGCGGTGAAACTGGCTGTCGCCGACGGTGGTCTCGGCACCGGCAACGGAGTGTTCGGGGCGGCCTTGGCCCTGGTGCTTGGGCTGGTCGGCGCGGTCCTCGGCGGGCTGGTTCTGGCCCGCTCCCGCCGCACCGAGCTGAGTGGCTGACCGCAGCGAATACAAGCGCGATCGAGGCCCTGATGGCCGTACACACCTCGATCATCGCACGGCGGCCGCTTCTCGTGATCTTGTACGTATGTACGTACAGGCAGACAGCTCTACATCAACGCCGTCGAACGTCGAGCCGGGCGATCCCAGGTGTGTCTCGAGACATGGCAACTGTCGCGATCAAGAGCCTGGGCGGTGTGTCCAAGGCCAGAGTTGTCATCACCGCCGTTGTCGTTGAGAGACGGTCCCAGGCAGAGGTCGCCCGCTCCTACGGGGTGTCCAAGGGCTGGGTGTCCAAGCTGGTGGCGCGCTATCGGGCCGAGGGCGAGGCGGCGTTCGAGCCCCGGTCCCGGCGGCCGCACACCTCACCGACCGCGATCGACGCCGACACCGTCGAGTTGATCGTCCGGCTCCGCAAGGAACTCACCGATCAGGGCCTGGACGCCGGTCCCGATACCATCGCCTGGCATCTGCGACAGCACCATCGGCGGACGGTGTCGCGGGCCACGATCAGCCGCTACCTGACCCATCATGGCCTGGTGACACCCGAGCCGAAGAAGCGGCCACGCTCGTCCTACATCCGCTTCGAAGCGGCGCTGCCGAATGAGACCTGGCAGGCGGACTTCACCCACCACCGGCTGGCCGACGGCAGCGACGCCGAGATCCTGACCTGGCTGGACGACCACTCCCGCTACGCCCTGCACATCACCTGCCGGCGCCGCATCACCGGGCCGATCGTGCGCGACACCTTCCGCCAGGCCGTCGCCGTCCATGGGGTGCCCGCCTCCACGTTGACCGACAACGGCATGGTCTTCACCACCCGCCTGGCCGGCGGCCGCGGCGGCCGCAACGCCTTCGAACACGAACTACGCCGCCTGCACGTGCGGCAGAAGAACTCCACCCCTAACCACCCCACCACCTGCGGGAAGGTGGAGCGTTTCCAGCAGACGATGAAGAACTGGCTGCCCGCCCAGCCCGGCCAGCCGGCCACCCTCACCCAGTTGCAGGCACTCATCGATCGCTTCCGCGACGCTTACAACCACCACCGCCCGCACCGATCCCTGCCCCACCGGGCCACCCCCGCAGCCGTCTACAGCGCCCGACCCAAGGCCCTACCGGAGGGCAGCCGCGACGCCGACACTCATACCCGCGTGCGCCACGACCGCATCGACCCCTCCGGCGTTGTCACCCTGCGCCTGGATGGCCGCCTCCACCACATCGGCGTGGGACGAACCCACGCCCGAACCCACGTCATCCTGCTGGTCGACGACTTGCACGTCCGCGTCGTCAACGCCGTCACCGGAGAACTCCTCCGCGAGCTGACCATCGACCCCACCCGCGACTACCAGCCCCAGGCAAACCCCAAAACGACGAAACCCCCGAACCCGTAGGGGCACCCTGATCCGCACCGAACGCCGGACCGGCCGCGATGACCGCAAGAACTACTCAGGCAAACACAAGACCCACGGCCTGCTGTTCCTCGCCCTGACCGATGTCGCGGGGAACCTGCTGTGGATCTCCGCCGCCCGGCCAGGCCGGTCCTCCGAGATCACCACCGCCCGCCACAACAACCTCGTTCAGAAGTTACGCGAGGCGGGCCTGGGCGCGCTGGCCGACCTCGGCTTCGTGGGCTTGGACGACGAGCCCAAGGACCCGGTCGTCATCACCGGCCGCAAGGCCACCCACACCAACCCCCTCACTACCGCCGAGAAGCAGGTCAACCAGCTGATCAGTAGCGAGCGTGCCCCGGTCGAGCACGGATTTGCCGACCTGAAGAACTGGCGGATCCTCACCAAGCTTCGCATGAACCCTGCTCAGGCCACCATGCTGCTTCGCGCGCTGCTGGTGCTGACCAACAGCGAGATCACCCGGTGACAGATGATGAATCGCGATGATCCCGCCAGCATCTGGGCGAGTACCCCAAGCGGGGTTATCGCTCGGCCGGCGCCCTCTCGGAGGGCCTGAGGAAGAAGATGCCGAGGGCCAGGATCAGGATGAAGGGGATGTCGGTCAGGAACTTGCTCCAGTAGCGGTCCAGGTCCGTGGCCGCCTGCGCGACCATGAGCAGGGCGTGGGCCAGGTTGGCCCACATCGTGAAGGACAGGAACGACCTGTGGGCGAGCGGGTTCCGCGCTGCCGCCAGGAGGAAGACGCCCCACACGATGTAGATCGTGAACAGCATGGGCGGCACGTGGGCGTGGTCGTGGCCGGAGCTGATGTCGTTCCAGATCGTCCAGTTCAGCGGGCCACCGGCCTCCGTCAGCAGGGGCGTCTGCACCATGAACCCGGTGAAGAGCGGCACGAAGATCGCGAGTGACAGTACGCCGTAAACGCGTAGGAACGCGGCGAGGGCGCGAGTCCTTCTGTCCTGGATGTGGTGGTCGTCCATGTCGAGCCTCTCTCGTAGCCATTGCATGGTCGGACACTACAACTCTCTAGTTGGAAAAAACAACTATAAAGATGGATTTAGGGACTGTCGCTGGTAGGGTGGGAACATGGTGGGCAAGCGGAGTTACGGCGACGGATGCGCAATTGCGCACGCTCTCGAACTCGTGGGAGAGCGTTGGGCGCTGCTGGTTGTGCGGGAGCTGATCCTCGGGCCCAAACGTTTCACGGACCTGCGCGCCGGGCTGCCGGGGATCAGCGCGGACATCTTGACCCAGCGCCTGCGCGAGCTCGCGGAGGCCGGCATCGTGCAGCGCCGCAAGCTCTCCCCGCCCGCCGGCTCCTGGATCTACGAACTGACCGGTTGGGGCGCTGAACTGGAGCCCATCGTCACCAACCTCGCCCGCTGGAGCAGCCGCTCTCCCGCGCTGCCACACGACGCCCCGCTCAGCGCCGACTCCACCGCCCTGTCACTGAAGGCCCTGTTCGCGCCTGCCGCCGGCGAAGCGCTCCACCTCACCGTCGGCCTGCGGCTCGGCGAACACCATTTCCTGCTGCGGATGGAACGCGATCGCCTCCACCTGGCCCGCGTCGACTCCAGCCCGGCACAGGCGGACCTGGTCATCGAGACCAGCCCGCAGGCCCTGGCCGCCGTGCTCGGCCGCGCCCGCACCCTCGACGACGCCCTCACCACAGGTGACCTCACTCTGACCGGACCACGGGCCACCGCGGAGCGCTTTCTACACCTCTTCCCGCCCCCAGAGCCGATCACCGAACTTTCAGCGCGCCAAGGGTAAAAGGGGCGGGCGTGCGACTGGACATGCGCGCTCGAGCCGGTCGCACGCCCGGCCGCCAGGGCTGTCAAGAGGTGCACCGGCTCCGGCGGCGCGAGCCCTGCTCGGCCGGTTCGGCGCGGCGTGCAGCGATCCATTTCGGCAGCGACGCCCGGCCTACCTCCGATGATTGCCGTGGATAACTACTCGGATACGGATCATGGACAGTGGATGGCATCGACTGCTGCCGAATCCACCAGAACCCCACTTCACCCGTGACGGATGATCACTCGCCGTGATCACCTGTTGCCACCTGGGAGAGTACGCCCAGCCCTCCTCAAGCCAGGCCCGTGACCTGGGACTTCAGGATGGAATTAGCCCACTGCAGGACCAGACCGTCCCTGTAGGTGCTGGCGGCTCCGACCCTGCTGACGACGGCGGCAGCAGCGTCAGCCGCTTGTCCTCGCCCACCTTGCGCATGTCGGCCGCGCCGGTGACCCGCGCTTCCCCCGCGAAATGCGCGATCTTGCCCGGCGGCACGCCCTGCAGCCACGACCCGGTCGGCCCCAGCGCGTCGATATCACCCAGCAGAGCCAGGCGCTCCTTGAACTTGCCCAGCGACGCCGCCTTGGCCACGTCCTTCAGCCGATCGAACTCGCTGCGCCGGCTGACCGGATCAACCACCAGCAGCCGGGCCAGCCGCGCCCGCGCGGCCGCATCCAGCCGCCCCGTCACCGCCCGGAAGAACCCGGTATTCACCTCGGCGCGGATCGCCGCGACCATCGCGTCCAGCGTGGTGTAGCCCGGAAGCTCACACCGAGCGCGGACCAACTCCTCCAACGCCACATTGATCAGATCAGCCGGGTTGTCCTTGGACTGCACGACCTTACGGATCGCCTCCCCAGCGACCCGCCGCACCCGAGACGCCTCATACGACACCCCCATGCGCCGACGGACGAACGCCCGATGCCGGCCGCTCCCGGATGCCGAGCTCGCGGCGAGCGACCGTGGTTACGACGCCGGCCATTACCGGAGCTCGGGCGGGGCGGCGCTGTCGAGGACTTGGGTGACGGTGGCGGCGATCGTGTCGGCGAAGGCGGGTAGCGCTTCTCGGTCTTCCAGCAGGAGGAAGAGCCAGGCGAAGATGGGGCCGAGGAGCAGTGCGTGTACCACTGCGGGGTCGGGGCGGTGGGGGAGCTCGCCGCGGGTGACCGCTCGGTCCAGGATCTCGGTGACGCAAGTGCGTTCGGCGGCGACGAAGGTGGCGGCGAACCTGGCGGCTATGGCTTCGTCGGTGTGCACGTCGGCGAGCAGGCCGGGGACCACTCCGGGTGGGGGTGTGGCGAGGGTGGCGACGATGTCGCGGGTCACTGCGGCCAGGTCGGTGGCCAGGGAGCCGGTGTCCGGAGGACTGGTCAGCTCCAGGTCGTGCATGATCGCCACGAAGATCATCTCCTGCTTGGTGGCGTGCCGGCGGTAGATCGCGGCCTTGCCCACTCCGGCGCGGGTGGCCACCGCGTCCACCGTGAGCCGGGCATAGCCCTGCTCGGCCAGGAGTGCGCGGGCCGCAGCCGCGATGGCCTGGTCTACCCGGCCCTCCCGAGGGCGGCCCAGTGGTTGGTTCATGAGCGTCAGTCTATTACGGAACCGATGTACCCGTAATGTGACGCAGTCGACGTTGCGCCCGGATGGACGAGGGTTCACGATAAAGGAACTATGAGTTCCGATACTTCGGTTTCCGTAAAGAGCGTGGTGTGGGCGGGCGGGATCCTGGCGCTCCTTGCCTGCCTGCACCTGTCCTCCACCGCGCTGCTCAGCGCGGATCACCTCCCGGGCTGGTTCCGGGGGGAGCTGTGGTTCTTCCCGCCCAACCTCGACGATCTGGCCATGCTGGCCCCGAACGTGGGAGCGTTCTGGATGGTCTGGGGAAGCTTCGGCGTCCCCCTGGGCCTGGTGGGCGCGCTCGTCGTCGGGTACGGGCGGCGTGGCCAGGTGCCACCGTCCTATGTGGGCGTCGTCGTGGGTTTCTGGGCGCTGACGAGCGCCGCCGTGCTCGAGCCCTCGCCGTTCGTGCTCGGGGTGATCCCAGCCGTCATGCTGGTGGTCGCCTCCCGCAAACGTCAGGCGGTGACCGCATGAGCGCCACGGTCATCCGCGACGTGCGGATCTTCGACGGGGAAGGAATCGTGCCGCACGGATCCGTGCTGGTGCGTGACGGGCTGATCGCCTGTGTGGGGCGGGTGGACGTGCCGGGCGACGCGCAGGTCGTCGAAGGCGAGGGTCGCACACTCCTTCCCGGGCTGATCGACGCCCACACGCATGCGTTTCCCGGGAAGCTGGAGCAGGCGGTGCAGTTCGGAGTGACGACCGAGCTGGACATGTTCTCGGTGCCGTCCGTGCTGGGTCAGGTACGGGCCGAGGCCGCCAAGCCGTACGCGGCGGACCTACGTACCTCCGGGGTGGGGGCCACGGCGCCCGGCGGGCATCCGAGCCAGTTCATGGCAGAGGTCTTCGGGGCGTTCCCGACGCTGACCTCGGCCGAAGATGCCGTGGCGTTCGTCCGCGACCGCGTCGCCGAGGGGGCCGACTACCTCAAGATCCTCATTGAGGACGGTTCGGCCATGGGGATGCCGCTGCCGTGCCTCAATGCGGCCACGGTCCAAGCGCTGGTCGAGGCCGCTCATGCGGCGGGGCTGCTGGCTGTGGCGCACGCCACCACCCAGGCGGGCGCCGAGATGGCCGTGGCGGCGGGCATCGACGGGCTGACGCACATGTTCCTCGCCGACGGCGAGGTCGATCGGCTCGCGGCGCGGATGGCGGAGGCAGGGGTGTTCGTGACGGCCACCCTCGCCATGTTCGAGGCCCTGGACGATCAGGCTGGGGCGTCGCTGGCCGCCGACGAGCGCATCGGAGCACGCCTGGCGCCCGAGCTGCGCGCCGCCGTCGGCCGTACCCCTCCCGGATTCCCGTCCGCGCCGGGGCTCGCCGCTCACACGGCCGAGACGACGACGGCGCTGCACAGGGCCGGCGTGGTGGTGCTGGCGGGCACCGACGCCAACGACGGGCCACACGGCGCTTTTCCCGTCGTCCACGGCGCCAGCCTCCATCGAGAGCTGGAGTGCCTGACGATGGCGGGGCTGACGCCGGTCCAGGCGCTGGCGGCGGCCACCAGCCTGCCCGCGAACCGCTATGGACTCGACGACCGTGGACGGATCGCCCCCGGTCTCCGGGCCGACCTCCTGCTGGTCGAGGGTGATCCGGCCGAGGACATCACCGCCACCCGATCGATTGCCGGAGTGTGGCGTCAGGGACAGTTAGCACCGTACGCAACCGCATGGAGGCTCACGTGACGACAGGTCGCCTCACGCTCGCCCACCGCCTCTTGCCGACCCCAGACGCCGCCGAACGCCACTCGATCGTGATCAACGCGTCCCGGGACCGGGTTTGGGACGCCATCAGCAATCTGAAGGCCACGGACCTCCGTCTCGCCAAGCCGCTGATCGCCCTCCGCAACCTGCTCTCTCGCGTGTGGAACGGACACGCCCAACGCGACCTGCCCGATTTCACCCCCCTCGCTGAGGACCCCGGCCGCGAGGTGGTGCAGGGCCTGATCGGCCAGTGGTGGCGCCTGGGCCGGGCCGAGAACGTCGCCTCCGTCGACGGCCCCGACGCCTTCTGCGCCTTCGACCGGCCCGGCTACGCGAAAGCCACGTTCAGCTTTCTGCTGGAGGATGCCGGTGACGGCCGGATCCGGCTCGTCACCGAGACCCGAGTTCAAGCCACCAGTCCGGACGCGCGGCGGGCATTTCTGCGGTACTGGGTGGTGATACGGCCGGGGAGCGGTTTCCTCCGCCGCGTCATGCTCGCCGCCATCCGCGCCCGCGCGCTTAGGTAGAGGTAGCGTCCGCTCGGTGGCGAGCTTGGCCGGCATGCGTACCAGCATCGGGATACCGCATGGCGTCCATCCTGGCCGGGGGCGCGTAGTGCCAGCCCAAGGGGGGCCGCAGGCCTGAGCAGTATCAGGGTCCTACGCCGTCATGCGGGGTCGTCGAGGTCGCGGGTGCCGAGCTTGATACAGGCGACCGGGAAATGAAGCACCCATGCTGGCCGACAGTCGTCCAGCTCACGCTACGTCGGTGGTCGCTATTTTGCCAGATAACGAAGATTATTCCGTAACCAACTCGGCGTCCTATTCCCGAAACTGACCCCAGCCACAAGTAGCGATGGGGGGCCCGTGGCCGCCTGGCTGCCGAAGAGAAGCCAGCTTCCGTCGGGGGCGAGTGTGGGGAGCGATCCTCATCAGCTAAACTGAACGTTCAGTTCATTTAGCGGAGGGTGTCCATGAGAATCTGGTTCATCACGGGTGCATCGCGCGGGTTCGGCCTGGAGATCGCACGCAAGGCCCTGGCCGAGGGGGACGCGGTGATCGCCACCGCACGCAACGCCGAACAGGTCAAAGCCGAACTCACGGACGCCGGTGATCGGTTGCTGGCCGTGAACCTGGATGTCACAGACGAGGCCGCCGTCCAGGAGGCCGTGGCCGCCGGGGTGGAGGCGTTCGGCCGTATCGACGTGCTGGTCAACAATGCTGGCCGGGGGCTGCTGGGAGCGGTGGAGGAGGCATCCGACGCCGAGGTCCGAGCGGTCTACGACGTCAACGTGTTCGGCCTGCTGGCGGTGACCCGGGCCGTGCTGCCGGTGATGCGCCGCCAGCGGTCCGGGCGGGTCTTGAACATCACCTCGGTGGGCGGGTTCACCTCCGGACAGGGGTGGGGCATCTACGGTTCAACGAAGTTCGCGGTGGAGGGCATGAGCGAGGCGATGCGCGCCGAGCTCGCCCCGCTGGGCATCGACGTGATCATCATCGAGCCCGGCGTCTTCCGCACCGACTTCCTCGACGACTCCTCACTGCACACGACCGCGCAGGTGATCGAGGACTACGCGCAGACCGCCGGTCAGACCCGGGCCTGGCGGACCAAGAACAACCACGCCCAGGCCGGTGACCCGGCGAAGGCGGCCGCCGCGATCGTCTCCATCGCCGGGGCCGGCGATCCGCCGGTCCGACTTCAGCTGGGTGCCGACTGCGTCGCCCGCATCGAGGCCAAACTCCAACAGGTCAAGACCGAGCTCGACCAGTGGCGCGAAATCGCCGTGGCGACGGCCTACGACGATGCCGGCTGAGAAGGATCTCATGCCCCGCAGCCGTCGGGTGCGGGAGGCGGTGCTGCGCGCCGCCGCCGAACTGCTGTCGGAGGGCGGGCTGCCGGCGGCGACGGTCGACGCCGTCAGCGCCCGTTCCGGGGTGAGCAAGGCGACCATCTACAAGCACTGGTCCAACCGCATCTGCGTCGCCATCGACGCGTTCGCCCTGCACATGGCCGAGGCGACCCCGGTGGCCGACACGGGCTCGGCACGCGAGGACCTGACCCAGCAGGTACGCAACGTCGCCGCGTTCTACGCCGGTCCGGTCGGCCGGGTCTACGCCCAGCTGCTGGCGGCCACTGTCACCGATCCAGAGGCCGCCGAACTCCTGCGGCAGCGCTTCCTGGAGGGCCGCCGCGAGCTGATCCGCCAGATGTGGCGACGCGGAGTGCAACGAGGTGAACTACGCACCGACGTCGACGTAGAAGTCGCCCAGGATGTCCTGTTCGGCTCCATCATCTTCCGCCTCGTCAGCGGCCACGCCCCCCTCACACCCACCGAGGCGGAGGCTATCGCGAAGGCCGCCCTCACCGGCCTCCTCACCCAACCGGCCAGTGACACTGGCAGGCTCCGTTGATTACGTGGGGTCTGAACTGTCAGGTCTGGCGCTATCTGGCCGGGGACCTCCAGCCTATTTGGCCGGGGACGATCATGTTGATCAGCCCGAATTGTCAGGATGAGCTCCAAGAGCCCAGCAGACAGGCGTCAAGAAACTCGGATGCGGACTCCATCTTGACGCTGTTCATCTGCGGTGGCGGGTGTGGCGTTGGGGTACGCCCTTGCCGGACAGGCCACGAGCGAGGGGCATTTGCAGGGCGGCGGCCGAGGACGCGGTCAGACCTCTGGGCTGGCGGGGGCTGCTTGACGCCTGGGACGTGGCCGGTGCGGGCGACGGCGTCACCTACAGCGTGAGCAGGCCGTACCAGCGCATCGACTACGTCATGACCTCTCGCGACATCAAAACGACCTCGGTGGCCGTCATCGGCACCGAGGCCTCCGACCACTTCCCCATCGCGGCCGACCTCGAACTCCCCCACCCCTCGCCCTGACCTCCGGCGCCCACCGTCTCTCGCGACGGCGGGCGCCGAGCGGTCCGGATCAGATGACGCCGCTCTGCCCGACGCAGCTCGTGACACCCTTCCTTCCGGCCAGCTTCACGAAGACCCGATGCGCCATCGGCCGGGTCGCCGAGATCGCCCTGCTGCCGGCGTTGCCCGTGATCACGGTCGCCAGGAACTC
>NZ_JBITMP010000084.1:0-31952 GCF_044466425.1 Nonomuraea sp. NPDC049400 | reverse complement strand
CATCCAGCCCCGCCGCCCACGACTGGAGATCCTCAGACGTCACCACATCCGACACGGATCCGACTATAGATCACAAAACATGACTGTAGTACTAGGTGCCCTGAGCAGGCCGTTCATCAGGGCGCACGTTAACAATTCCAGCGCCAAAGTCCCAGAGAAGCGAGATCCGCCCCCTTGGTTGGACGAGGGATACGAATGCCGCGAGGCGCGACCTGTTCGGCGAGAATGATGGGACTTTCGCCCCTACCGCAGTGGGGGCGTAAGCGGGATCTTGAGAGGTATGCAGCTCGACTCGTCCGGACTCCAGGTGCTCTCCCCCGAGGAGTGTCTCGGCCTGTTGTCCACCACACCGATCGGGCGCATCGTCTTCACCGATCGCGCCCTGCCGGCCGTACAACCGGTCAACTTCCATCTCGACGGCCACTCCATCGTGATCCGAACCTCCATCGGATCCAAACTGGCCGCCGCCACCCGGCACGCCATAGTGGCCTTCGAAGCCGACCAATTCGACACCGAGCTGCACACCGGCTGGTCCGTCACCGCCGTAGGCCACGCCCGCGCCGTCACCGACCCCGCCGAGATCAACCGGCTGACCGCGCTCCCCCTCACCACCTGGGCCCCCGGTAGCCGCGACCACTACATCGTCGTCGAAGCAGAGCAGATCTCCGGCCGCCGTATCATCAGCCCGCACCTCAACGGAAACGGAACACCCTCTCCCTGCTCGGCGCAGCGATGATCACGACGACCCGCCCCGTGGGTCCGGCACCAGATGCGGGCTGCTACGGCAGCATCCTGCGACCCGGGCCAGGGTCACCCGACGCTCGCGGCGATCGAGACTGACGACCTGGCGGTTGCGGACCAGCACCCGATGCGTATGTGGGCTGGGCCCCGATAAGCCTCGTCACGTCACGCGCACCCGTACCGTAGCTCGCGTCGGCCGGTGCCCCCGCTCGCCCTCCACGCCTCCTCAGCACGTGCGCGTAGTCTGAAAACAGGGCGACGTGATGCCGGAAGGAAGCAGGATGGCGCAAGATGGCGCTGGCCGGACGCCCGCTGGGAGCCAGGGGGCCGCGCCACTCGACGAGCCGCAGCTCAGCAGCCATCGCGGGGAAAGACCAGGGATGCCATGAGCGCGGGAGCGTCGCGGCGTGCCGTCGGCCAGCAATGGCTGCAACGCCTGCTGGACGCGGTCGTGTCGGTCAGCGCCGACATGGATACTCGCACTGTTCTGCACCGCATTGTGGAAGCGGCCGCCGACCTCGTCGGCGCACGCTACGGGGCGCTGGGCGTGCTCGGGCAGAGCGGTGAGTTCACCGATCTGATCACCGTGGGCGTCGACCACCAGCGGTTGATGACCGTTGCTGGCCTGCCACAGGGCCACGGCCTGCTGCACACCTTGGTGGCAGACCAGCAGGCGTTGCGGGTGCCGGACGTGGCGGCCGACCCTCGTTCCGTTGGCTTTCCGCCCGGGCACCCAGTCATGCATACCCTGCTGGGTGTTCCGCTGATGGTGCGTGGCACCGTCTACGGCAACCTCTACCTCGCCGACAAGAAGGATGGCACGCCCTTCGGCGACGACGACGAGGCCCTGCTGACAGCGCTCGCCAGCGTCGCGAGCGTCAGCCTGGAGAATGCCCGCCTGTATGAGCGCCTCAAACACGCCGCCGGGCACTTCCAGCGCCGAATGCTGCCCACGCTGCCCGACCTGACGCCGCTGCAGGCGGCAGCCCGCTACGAGCCGGCCTCCGAACTGCCCAGGCTCGGCGGTGACTGGTACGACGCCATGGTCTTGCCCGACGGCGCTACGTGCGTGGTGGTGGGCGACGTCACCGGCCACGACATCGAGGCCGCCCCCCTGATGGGGCAGATCAGCAACATGCTACGAGCGCTGGCCTTCGACCATTGCGGGCCGCCGAGCCTGATCGTGTCCAAACTGGACCATGTCCTGTCGATGTTGGATGACCCCCCAACGGCCACCTTGGTGCTCGGCCGCATCGAGTGCGACCGAGGACAGTACACCTTTCACTGGAGCAACGCTGGGCACCTGCCTCCGCTACTCATCTACGCGGAGGGCGGCACCTGCTACCTCGCGCCCACCCATCACGGGATTCCGGTGGGCATCGATACGACCGTGCCCCGGTTCAACCATGAACACCTGCTGCCGCCGGCAAGCACCCTGCTGTTGTTCACCGACGGGCTGGTGGAGCGCCGCGGTCAGAACATCGATGCCAGCCTGGACGACCTGGCCGACCAGGCCGCCCGCCTGACCGCGGCTCCACTCGACGATCTGTGCGACGCCCTGATCGCCCCAAGCGGCAAGGTGTTCGATGACGATATCGCGGTGCTGGCGCTGCGACTGCCAGGCCCGCAGTCCGGCTCGCCGGCCGAAGACCGGCATCCCACAGCGCGACCTGCGGCCACAACCGGCATCTAGCGCCACTGACAGCCTGAAAGACCGCATTCCCACGATCGGAGACTTCGGCACAGGGCTGATGCGTCTGCTCGATGTAGGCGGCCGCCGGACCGTGGCCGGCCTCTAACCGGATCTCCGCACGGCGCGGGCGCACATAGTTGCGCACCATCGCGTACGACACCTCCGCCGCCCCATGCTCTTCCACCAGGCGATTCCAGATCCGCACCACGGTGTGCCGCTGCTTGCGCGGCGCGTTCAGGTCCGCCCGCAGCATGTAATCGATCAACGGCTTGTAGAGGTCCAATCGCGAGGCCCGGGGCGGTAGCGGCTTGCGTGGCGTCGGCCAGGCGGGAGCAATGCTTGAGATCTGTGGATCATCGGGAAGGGGTGTACCTTCCCGATGATCATGTGAATCCACAAGCATGACCGACGCGCCAACGTCGGTCGGGAAGGCACACCCGTGCTCACCGTAGTCCCTGATCCCGCCGACGGCGGTCGCGCCGCGGCCACCACCTCCGCCCCGTCGCCAGCGCTGATCGACGAGCTCGTCCGCGAAGGCGCCCGCCGGATGCTCGCTGAAGCACTCAAGGCCAAGGTCGACGCCTACATCGCCCAGTTCGCCGACGAGCGCGACGAGGCCGGCCGCCGCCTGGTCGTCCGCAACGGCCAGCACGAACCCCGGACCGTGCTCACCAGCGCAGGCGCGATCGAAGTGCGCGCCCCGCGCGTCAACGACAAACGCGTTGATGAGGCCACTGGCCAGCGGCAGCGCTTCTCCTCGGCGATCCTGCCGCCGTGGTGCCGCAAGAGCCCGGCCATCACCGAGGTGCTGCCGCTGCTCTACCTGCACGGCCGGTCCTCCGGCGACTTCGTGCCCGCTCTCGGCCAGTTCCTCGGCTCGAGCAACGGGTTGTCGGCACCGGTCATCACCAAGCTCACCGAGCAGTGGAAGGCCGAGCAACGCGCCTTCGCCGAGCGTGACCTGGCGAACGTCGACTACGTCTACCTGTGGGCCGATGGCATCCACGTCAACATCCGCCTGGAAGAGCACAAGCTGTGCCTGCTGGTGCTCATCGGGGTGCGCGCCGACGGTCGCAAGGAACTCGTCGCGCTGACCGACGGCTACCGCGAGTCGGCCGAGTCGTGGGCCGATCTGCTGCGCGACTGCGCCCGGCGCGGCATGCGTGCCCCGGTGCTCGCTGTCGGTGACGGCGCGCTCGGCTTCTGGTCGGCGCTGGCCGAGGTGTTTCCGCAGGCCAAGGCCCAGAGATGCTGGTTTCACAAGATCGCGAATGTGTTGGGGGCGCTCCCGAAGTCGGCTCATCCCGGTGCGAAGAAGGCGCTGGCCGAGATTTGGAACGCCGAGAGCAAAGACCGGGCGCTGGCCGCGGTGGGCGCCTTCGAGAACGCCTACGGCGCCAAGTACCCCAAAGCCGTCGCCAAGGTCGTCGATGACGTCGAGGAACTGCTGGCCTTCTACGACTATCCGGCCGAGCACTGGCGGCATCTGCGCACCACCAATCCGATCGAGTCGACCTTCGCCACCGTCCGGCACCGCACCAAGGTCACCAAGGGACCCGGCTCCCGCGCCGCCGGCCTGGCCATGGCCTTCAAACTCATCGAGTCCGCCCAATCCCGCTGGCGCGCGGTCAACGGCGCCCACCTGGTCGCCCTCGTCCGCGCCGGCGCCACCTTCATCGACGGCAAGCTCGTCGAACGCCCCGCAGGATCACCCGTCCCCACAGCCGCCTAGGAACTCATGATCCACAGATCTTGACTATTGCTCACGGTGTGACCCGCGACCAACTGGCCACCGCACTTTGGCCAGACGATTGCGGTAAGGACATTCACAACGCGCTACGCCACCTCCGGAGCGCGCTTGTCACCGGAACCGACTACAAGAGTGCCGAGGCCAGGCGAGCGCCCTTCATCAGTGCCTCGACCACGAAGGACTCCGCGATCTACCGTATTGATCGCAAGCTGATCAGTGTTGACTTGTGGGACTACGAGGCGGCGCTGGAGCAGGTGAGAACCGCCGCTGATCCGGCAGATCGTCTGTCCGCCCTATCGAGAGCCGCCCGCCTCTGTACAGGCGAACTCGGTGAAGGGCTGACAGCGGAGTGGATCGAAGAACAGCGGTATCCCCTGACGCGTTCTCAAGCAGACGTTCTTTCCCAGCTCGCAGAGCTGTTGGCTGCAGAGGATCCCGAACAAGCGCTGTCCGCGACAGCAAGAACCCCCAAAGGCCCAGCGTTGATCTTCACCGCTGGAGATTGGAAAGCGTTCCCCAAAGGCGCCACCTAGGGCGAATTCGACATCTGACGGCGCTGGCCAAGCAAGCCCAACCAGGCAACGGAGGAAACGCGCGTGCCGTGACACCTTCCGGCCTCTGCACCCCTCAAATCACGTCACAAGGCCCCCGTGAATGGCGAGGGCCTTGTGACGTCCCGCCGGGCCGCCCTCCCCTCCTTAGCAGGGCCGCCCGGACCCACGATTATCTATCAGTAATCGTAAGGTTGCTACAAGTTATCGCCGGGGCAAAAGCACGTCCTGGAGATCGGCACCGGCTTCGGCTACTCCACCGCACTGCTGTCCCACCTGGTCGGCGACACCAGCCACGTCACCTCCGTCGACATCGAGCCCGACTCACCTGCCACACCGAGCAGCGTGTGCGCGCCGACGGGGACACCAACGTCACCCTGCTTGCCGGCCACGGCACCGCCGGCAGCGCCGACCGGTCGGTGGACCGCATCATCGCCTGGGCCAGTATGGAGCGCATCCCCGACGCCTATGTGCGCCAGGCCGTCCCCGGCGCGGTCATGGTGCGTTGTAATGCGCCCGCCGGCGGCCGGTGACCAGGATGAGCGGGTAGTCGCCGTCGGGACCCTCGCCCGGCGGAAGGTTTGGCCGGGCGGCGAGGCGGGCCAGTCCGTCCGCTGTCGCGAAGCGGTACATGCAGAGCTTGGCCGTTCTCGGGTGACCGGCGTTGGGGCACGGCCACGCGAGGGCGCCCTCACGGTCGAGCCACTGGTGCGAAATGCCGCCGAAAACAGGTGCGACCTGGCCGTATTCGGCGAGGGCGGCGGGCAGCACCACGTCGGCGTGGCGGGCGGTCTCGGAGAGGAACAGCTCCTGGCAGACCGCCAGAGGGCAGGTCTCCAGCGCGTCGACCACCGGCTCGGCACAGAAGAGCGGGGAGTCGTAGTGGTAGATCACCAGGCCGGGTGCGTGCTAGACACTAGGCTCCAGGCTGGCCGAGGTCGTGTGAAGGTTCTCCACCGCTTGTACGAGCGACAGGTTCGCGGCGGTCAACGTACTCTTCCAGATCGCTGACGCGCTTCTTCAAGGTCATCAGCTCGGCGTCGAGTACTGACGTCTCCATGACCGTTCGCCCACCCATCATGATGCTCTCCCTTCGTTGAAGCGGACGTCCCCATCGTCACCGCCGGTGACGTCGTTGTGCAGCAGCGAACGTCCCCGGGCAGCGGGACCAAAGGCACTGGCCGTGGACGTGCCCGCCGTCAGCAGCGTGCGTGGCGCCGCCGGTGCCATCTCGTTCCTCGTCTTGGTGGGCGGGAACGACCCACGCCACGATTCTGTGAGAAGACACCCGTCGAGGCGCGAATGAGATCCCATCCCTGAGGCGCCATCCCTCCTGGGGAGCCGATCGGTGGCGGTGGCCGCAGTCACAACGCCCCGCAACCGAGAGTGCTTCAGCCGGGCAGGACGTCCCTCCCCTTGGCGGGTGTCTTCGCATGTCGGCCGTTCGCGGCGACGACACCCTGCTCCACTGAAGGCCAAAGGTCCCACCGCACGCGGGACCGTCGCCTCTAAGCACCGAGCCCCAGACACCGGACGATGCAGGCATGAGAATCGGAATCAACGGGTTCGGGCGGAGCGGCCGGGCCGTCCTGCGCCGCGAGCTCCGCGCCGGCCTGGACACCGACCTGGACATCGTTGCCGTCAACGATATGACCGGCGCGGACGCGCTGGCTCACCTGCTCAAGCACGACTCCACCTACGGTCCGCTCGGCTTGCCCGACTCCGCCTCCCCCGGGGCGCTGGAGGCCAACGGCAAGACCGTCGCCGTCCTGCGCTACAGCACTGACCCGCTGATCTCCCGTGACATCGTCGGTGACGCCGCCTCCTGCGTGTTCGACTCCGCGCCCAACCAGGCGAGCGGGGACCTGGTGAAGGTCTTCGGCTGGTACGACAACGAATGGGGCTACGCCAACCGGCTGGTCGATATGGCCCAGCGGATGGTGTGACATGGAGCCTGTTGCCGTGCTTGCCCTGCACTTCGAGGAGAAGTGTCTGGTACGCACGCGCAACGCCCTCCACCGCGCGGCGAGAGAGCAGGGGCTGGCCGGGGAGCGGCTCTTGGACTTCCTCGTGGCGGTCAATGAGTGCGTGGTCAACGCGGTGACCCACGGCGGAGGGCAGGGCAGGCTCAGCCTGTGCCGGGTGGGGGCGACCTGGTGTGCGAGGTTCAGGACGCGGGACCGGGCATCCCCGCGCGGGCACTCGACGAGTCGCCTCTTCCGCCGCCCGCCGCCCCTGGCGGGAGGGGTATCTGGCTGATGCGCCGGCTGGCCGACCATGTCGGCTTCACCACCGGTTCCGGAGGCACCACCGTCCGGTTACGCATGCGCTGCCTTGCGGTTACACATATACATGCGGGGACCCGGTAGCAGTCGGCTTCGAGGCCGGTATGTCAGGTCCTATTTGTGGGTGCCTGCGACAGGGCCCTTCGGGTCCATGAAGGGCTGACCTCCGCCCTGCACCGGGTGGGAGAGGGCACGGTGTGATGGAGCGGGGACGAAGGAGGACACGTCATGATCATCGTTGGAGTGGACGGCTCGGTGAGTGCTCGAGCCGCGGTTGAGTGGGCGGCAGACGACGCCTTCCGCATGCGCCTGCCGCTGCGGATCGTGCACGCGGTGGACCGCGACTGGTACCAGGTCGGCAAATATCCCCTTCCGGATGTGCCGGAACTGCTGCTGCGCGAGGGGGACAGGATCCTGCGCGAGGCCGAGGCGCTCGCCCGCGAGCGCCAGCCCACGGTCGAGGTCGAAACGCACAACACCGAAGGCACGCCTGCCGATGTCCTGCGCGAGCAGGCCAAGGACGCCACTGAGTTGGTCGTCGGCAGCCGCGGGCTGGGCGGGTTCGCTGGCGCGCTGCTGGGGTCGGTCAGCACGCATGTGGCCGGTCAGGTGCCCTGCCCAGTTGTGGTGGTGCACGGTGAGACGCGGCCCGTGTGCGAGGAGGTCGTGGCAGGGGTGGACGACTCGCCCGAGTGCGAGCCGGCGCTGGCGTATGCCTTCGAGCAGGCCAAGCTGCGGGGCAGTGTCCTGCGGGTGGTGCACGCCTGGCAGTTGCCGGTGCACGCGTTCGCGCCGGAGGCCCCGTACGACATGGACGAGGTCCGTACGGCGCAGCACCAGCTTGTCAGGGACCGGGTGGATGCCCTGAGCAGGGACTATCCGCAGGTCGAGATCATTGAGCAGGTGGTGTCCGCGCATCCGGTGGACGCGCTCACCGAAGCGTCAGAGCGAGCGGACCTGCTGGTGGTGGGCTCGCACGGGCGCGGCACTCTGAGCTCGGTGCTGCTGGGATCGGTCAGCCGGGGCGTGCTGCATCACGCCCGCTGCCCGGTGGCGATGGTCCGCTCATAGGAACCTCTCTGGTCAGGGACTTGGCCATCTGGCATCCAAGGACGTCTGCCACTGCCGGCTGACGCGGTGAACCGGGGGTGGAGGTGGACGGTGTGCTCATCCACGACCGTCCGATCGTGGCCAGCTCAAGAGCACGTCCACGCTGGCCGAGGGCGATGGGGCGGTACTGGGGCCGCACATCGGCGATCTGCCCGATGCGCGCGTTGTAGGCGTACGAGCATGCGCTGGACCATTTCTGCCGGATTCACGGCATCGACCCGCCGCCGCGCTGCTGGGCCTGTGTGACGTCAACGGCTTCGAGGGTGAGGCGGCGATGCGTCTGGAGCAGGCCGCGGGACATTCCCTGGCAGCGAACCGCTGGTCTGGTGGCTGGAGCGAGGGTAGGCGGGCTGTGGGTGAAGGACGGGGTGAGCACGTTGCGGCACCTGCTGGAGGCCAAGGCGGACGGCGAGCCCGTCGGCCGGATCGCCACTGCATTTCACGCGACGATCGCGGCCGTGACGGTGTTGTTGTGCGCGCGGGCCGCGGCCGAGCATGACGTCACCCAGGTGCGCCTGTCCGGCGGGTTTCAGAACCGGCTGCTGGCCACCGACGCGCTGGCTTCGGCTGTCGGCGGCCGGATTCGAGCCGTACATCAGCGAGCGGTTCAGCTCAACGACGGCGGACGCAGCGATGACCGGGCGGTCGTCGCGGCGGCCAGACTGGCGTCTCCATAGGTCAGTCGCGCCGGTCGTCGTGGAGTCGGGCGGCCAGCGCGGCGGCCTGGGTGCGGCGTTGCATGTTGAGCTTGGCCAGCAGGTTGGACACGTAGTTCTTGACCGTCTTCTCGGCCAGGAACATGCGCTCGCCGATTTGCCGGTTGGTCAGCCCTTCGCCGATCAGGTCGAGAATTTGCCGCTCCTGCTCCGACAACGCGGCGAGCGGGTCCTTCTTGGCGGCCTGCTCGCGCAGGCGCTGCAGCATGGCGGCGGTGGTCTGCGGGTCGAGCAGGGACTGCCCGGACGCCACCGTGCGGACCGCGCCGACCAGGTCGGAGCCGTGGATCTGCTTGAGCACGTAGCCGGACGCGCCGGCCATCACCGCGTCGAACAACGCGTCGTCGTCGGCGAACGACGTCAGCATCAGGCAGGCCAGCCCGGGGAGCCTGGAGCGCACTTCGCGGCACACGTCCACGCCGCTGCCGTCGGGCAGCCGCACGTCCAGCACAGCCACGTCCGGTTTGAGCGCCGGGATGCGGGCGACCGCCGACTCGGCGGTGCCGGCCTCGCCGATGACCTCGATGTCATCCTCGGACGACAGCAGAGCTGCCACACCCCGGCGCACTACCTCGTGATCGTCGACGAGGAACACACGAATCATGCTTGCGACGCTATCCGACGATCGGCATTACTCGAAAGACAACAGGTCCTGGATTCGGAGGGCCAAAGTCCTCCTTTGTAAGGCCGTTCGGCGCTGTTCTCGTCGCCCTGCTCAAGCGTGTCCTGTAAGGGAGTTCGAGGAGGGGCCATGATTCTGGTAGGAGTGGACGGCTCGCGGGCGGCCCTCGAAGCGGTCGGCTGGGCCGCGCATGAGGCGGCCTTGCGTGAGGTACCGCTGACCGTGGCGCATGCCATGCCGCGATGGGCGTACGAGACCGAGACCGGCCGCTACGCCCAGGTGGCCGCGTGGATGCGCGAGGGCGGCAGGAGTGTGCTTGCGGCGGCCGAGGAACGGGCAGGCCGCGAGCAACCGAAGATCAGCCTGAACACCACATTCCTGCCCGATGACCCTCGCAGTGCGCTGATCGGCGCGGCGAAGGACGCCGAACTGCTGGTGGTGGGCAGCCACGGGATCGGCGGCTTTCGCGGGATGCTGGTCGGATCGGTCGCCTTCGGCGTGGCCGGGCACGCTCCGTGCGACGTCGTCGTGGTCCGCGAGCCGCCCTTGTCACCACGAGGTGAGATCGTCGCCGGAATCGACGGCTCGCCGGCGTCCGGCCGGGTGCTGGAGTTCGCGATCGCGGAGGCGCGGCTGCGCGGTTCGCGGCTGCGCGCCGTACATGCCGCCACAGGCCAGTGGGGTCCGGCGGGCCTCGCCGAGCCGGATGCCATGGAGGACATGCTGGAGACGCTCGCCGAGCGGCATCCGGACGTCGACGTCGTCAAAGAGGAGGTGCGCGGCCATCCCGTCGAGGTGCTGAGGCAGGCCGCGAACGGCGCCGACCTGCTGGTGGTGGGCTCACACGGACACGGCACACTGACCGGAATGCTCCTGGGATCTGTCAGCCAGGAACTGCTCCATCATGCGCCCTGCCCCCTCGCGGTGATCAGGAGCGCGAGGTGACCATCGACGGGCAACACGAGCCGCATAACCCGATGAGCGAGGATCGGCTCCGTGAACTTGTACAGCGTCGTGTGCGTGCGCTGGGCAGCCACGAACGGTACGGCCGCCGTCCCGGGGCCAGCCGTGCAGGTGGAACGGTCTCGTGGATCGCTCACCGGCAGCCGGCGGTCCCAGCCGGCGAGCAGTTCGATCACGTCAATCCGCGTGCACCTTGAAACCGCAACAGCTGGGTGTTGAGCACCGAAGGTGCCTCCTCGGCCGCCACCAGCAGCCGCCCGACCGCGAGATCGATGCTTGGTGCGGCGGTCATGGCGCACCTCCTACGGGGCGACCTTTCCGCGAGGGCGGGCGCCTTCAGGAATGGAGGTCCTATCGGTCATGGAGGCTGTCTTAGCCCTCCCGTGTCCGCCTTCGGCCAAAGCCTTGATCGTAGTCATCTGCTTCTTGACCGTGAAGTAGTCGGCCGACTGCGACAGGAGCAGGTAGATCAGGCCCAAGAGACCGGGGCGGCACAACACGCGGAGCCGGAACAACATCCTCGTGCGACCGCCGAGGTCGCGCAGGACGATCGCCCAGGTCTCCGTGACGTGGAACGCTCGGATCGCCAGGACGAGCGTGCGCTCGCGCTCCACCTGCTCGACCCGGTAACCGGTGCCCGAGCTGCTGGTCAGGAGCAGGTCGCCCACGCTGAGCTTCTGCAGCTCGGGGACGATGCGGCGGGCGCTGGGCATGCCGCCGTTGTCGATCGCGTCATAGCCGTACCAGCCGGCCCGGCTGTATCCGCCCATCTGCACCAGCCATGGCCACACCGCTTCAGGCGGCGCGTCAATGGTGATGGCGCGAGTCGCGACGATGTGGGGCAGAGGAACGACGGCGTCGCCCGGAAGCGTGCCGTGCACCTCCTCCCGAGTCGCTCCCCAGCGCAGCAGCCGCGGGCGCACGAACATCGCATAGGCGACGAGACCGGCAGCTTGTCCCAGCAGTGCTCGTCGTAGCTGTCTTCCGGTATTGCGCGTTCTCCTCATGCCTCGATCGCATCAAGCGGATGCGACGTTGGACAGTGCCGAAAGACGGTGGTGTAGCCGCCGTTCGTCCTCGCGTGCCGCACAACGGCGGCGCCCCGTGCAGGGACGGGACCAAGGTCCTGGCGCTGGGGGTCGTACGACACTGCCCCGGAAACGCCGCAGGCGGTGTGCTTGGGGTGTGACAACGACGCATCCGCAGCGAAAGGGGGCCGTCATGGCCGCCACCATCAACCGGCCCGTCAACCCGACCAGCACGGGCACGCCGGCGCGCCGTCCGGTCGACTACGTCTGGGCGATCGCCCGGATCTCGATCGGGTGGATCTTCCTGTGGGCTTTCCTGGACAAGACCTTCGGCTGGGGGTTCGCCACCCCGGCCAACCGCGCCTGGATCTCCGGCGGCAGCCCTACGACGGGGTTCCTCAAGGGCACCGGCGAGAACGCGCTCGGCGGCTTCTTCAGCTCGCTGGCCGGGCAGGCGTGGGTGGACTGGCTGTTCATGGCCGGACTGCTCGGCATTGGCCTCGCGCTCATCCTCGGCGTCGGCACCAGGATCGCCGCCGCCACCAGCAGCATCATGCTGGTCCTCATGTGGGCGGCCGAACTGCCCCTGGCCAACAACCCCTTCATGGACGACCACATCATCTACTCGATCGTCCTGGTCGGCCTCGCCCTCGCCAACGCCGGCACAACGCTGGGACTCGGCAACCTGCCGATCGTCCAGCGCAACCCCTACCTGAAGTAGTGCGCACGGCAACACGCCCGCCTCCAACGATCGGAGGCGGGCGTCGCGCTGTTCCGGCTCAAGTGAGCGGGTGGCCCGCCCGGCGCAGCGCTCCACCCTCCCGCCATCCAGCCTGCGCCCCGGCCACGCGCCTGCCACCAGCAGGCATGGTTCGGCGTACTGATGGCGAACAGAGCAAGAGCATCACGGCTGGGTGTTGAGCACGGACGGTGCCTGCCCAGCGGCCTGGTGTGCGCGAAGGCAGTACCGAAACGAACGACCGTTTCCCAGCTCAGGCCACGTCTCACTGCAGCTGAGGCAGGGTGTGCCTGGCCGCCGACGGCCCGAACCCGCTGCCCTCGGCTCGCCGCACCCCCGCGGTGGTGTTGCTGTTTCCCTCCCTGCTGCGACACTGATCGGTATGTCCGAGAGTGAGCATCGTCCGCTGATGCCTCAGATGCGGCTCGATGAACTGCTGGCAGAGCTGCAGACCAGGCTGAACGCCGTACTGTCCACTCGGGATCGGGTGCACGCGCTGCTCGAGGCCGTGGTGTCGGTGGGCAGCGACCTGGATCTGGAGACTGTGCTGCGGCGGATCGTGGAGACCGCGACCAAGCTCGTGGACGCCAGCTACGGGGCGCTGGGCGTGGTGGGAGAGGATCGCACGCTCATCCAGTTCATTCCGGTGGGGCTGAGCGAGGGGGAGATCGCCAAGATCGAGCACTGGCCGCACGGGCTCGGGCTGCTCGGCTTGTTGATCAAGGATGCGCGCCCGCTGCGGTTGAGCCGCATCTCCGATCATCCGGAGTCGTACGGTTTCCCGCCGGGACACCCGCCGATGGGCACCTTCCTCGGGGTGCCGGTACGGGTGCGGGACGAGGTGTTCGGCAACCTCTACCTGACCGAGAAGCGTGGCGGCGGCGACTTTGACGAGGAAGACGAGGCCGTCGTCATCGCCCTGGCGACCGCGGCCGGTGTCGCGGTGGAGAACGCCCGGTTGTATGAGGAGTCGCGGCAGCGCGAGACGTGGCTGCAGGCGTCGTCGGAGATCACCACGAGCCTGCTGTCCGGCGCGGGCCTTCATGAGGTGCTGACCACGATGGCGGCACGCGCCCGGCAGATGTGCGACGCCGACCTGGTGCAGGTGCTGCTGCCCGAGGCGTCGGGTGAGACGCTGACCGTGGATGTGGCGGAGGGCGAGGGAGCCGGCGAGCTGCTGGGGACGACTTTCGAGGTCTCGGCCACGCCGGCCGGCGAGGCGTTCAGGCGGGGCGCTCCGGTGTCGGAGCGGGATCTGCTGAGCGCTCCTTACCCTGACTCACCGTTGCGGCGGCTGGGATACGGGCCCGCCCTGATGGTGCCGCTGGGTACGGCGCCGCAGGTGCGCGGGGTGCTGGCGTTGGCCAAGCGGAGCGGGCGGCTGCCGTTCAGCGGGGCCGATCAGCACATGATGGAGTCGTTCGCGGGCCAGGCGGCGGTCGCGCTGGAGCTGGCCGAGACCCGGCGTGATGCCGAGCGGCTCGGCCTGCTGGAGGACCGGGATCGCATCGCCAAGGATTTGCATGACGTGGTCATCCAGCGGTTGTTCGCTACCGCGATGACGTTGATGAGCACGGTACGGCTGGTGGAGCGGCCGGAGGCGGGCAAGCGGTTGCAGCACGCGATCGACGAGCTGGACGAGACGATCCGGCAGATCCGCTCGTCCATCTTCGCCCTGCAGACTCCGCGGGAGGATGCTGCTCCGAGTCTGCGTACGCAGATCGTCGATCTGGTGGAGGGGGCGGGCGGGCATCTGGGGTTCATGCCGGGGCTGCGCATGGAAGGCCAGATCGACACCGTGGTGCCCGAGCATGTCGCCGAGCATCTGCTGGCCGTGCTGCGCGAGGCCTTGTCGAACGTGGTGCGCCACTCCCGCGCGACCCGGGCGGAGGTTTCGGTGGAGGTCGCCAACCAGCGGCTCACGCTGGTGGTCACCGACAACGGGGTCGGCCTGGGAGAGAAAGGACGCCGCAGCGGCCTCCGCAACATCGAGGAACGGGCCGATCGACTGGGCGGCACCGCAGAACTGGAGGCTCCTGCGGAGGGCGGCACACGGCTACGCTGGCACGTCCCCTTGGACTGAAGGATGGCCGCTGGTCGGCTGAACGAGCGCGTGGGCCTGGCGCGCGATCTCCCATTCCTCGTCAGTGGGGATGACCAGCACGGGCACTTCGGCACCCGCGGGGGAGATGAGCCGCTCGCCGGCCGTGCCGGCCTGGTTGAGTGCCGGGTCCACGGTGATGCCGAGCCGGTCGAGCCCGGTCAGGGATTCGGCGCGGGTGGCGGTGTCGTGTTCGCCCACGCCGCCGGTGAACACGATCGCGTCCACCCGTCCGAGCAGCGCGTAGTAGGCGCCGACGTATTTGCGGATGCGGCGGGTGTAGATGGCCAGGGCTGAACGGGCGGTGTCGTCGTCGCGGGCGCGTACTTCGCGCATGTCTCTGGTGCCGGTCAGGGCGAGCAGGCCGCTGTGGTGGGCGAGTGCGTGCTCGACCTGCTGGGCGTCCAGCCCGTTCACGCGGGCGAGGTAACCGGTGAGTGCCGGGTCGATGTCGCCGGAGCGGGTGCCCATGACCAGTCCTTCCAAGGGTGTCATGCCCATGGAGGTGTCGATGCTGCGCCCGCCGGAGATGGCGGTGGCGCTGGCGCCGTTGCCCAGGTGCAGCACGATCAGGTTGAGGTCCGCCAGGTCGCGGCGGAGGAAGGCGGCGGCGCGGCGGGAGACGTACGCGCAGGAGGTGCCGTGGAAGCCGAAGCGCCGCACGCCCCACTCTCGTGGCACGGCGTAGGTGTAGGCCTCGGGCGGCAGAGTGCGGTGAAAGGCGGTGTCGAACACGGCCACCTGCGGCACCCCGGGGAACGCCTTGCGCGCGACCCTGACCCCGGTGAGGTTGACCGGGTTGTGCAGGGGAGCGAGCGGGGCCAGTTCCTCGATGGCGGCGATCACGTCGTCGTCGATCAGCACGGCCTCGGTGAAGCGGGTGCCGCCGTGCACGATGCGGTGCCCGACCGCGACGGGCGCCAGTTCGGGCCCCGCTGCGGCGAACGCCTCCATCATCGCGTCCAGCCCCTCGCCGTGCCCGGGGAAGGGCCGCTCCCGCACGTACGGTGGCCCGTCCCCGGTCCGGTGGATGAGCCGCCCGGTCTCCTCGCCGATGCGTTCGACCAGGCCGCCGGCCGGGCGTTCGTGGGTCTCGACGTCCACCAGCTCGTACTTGATCGACGAGGATCCGGTGTTCAGGACGAGAATGTGGCCGGCCATGTCCACGAGCCTATTTCCACGGGGTCCTCGCCGTGCTCGCGGGTGTACGCGCGGGCCTGGAGCCGGGCGTCGGTCATCTGCTGGCGCAGGTGAGCGGCGGTGGTGCCGAGGCCGGGGACGCGGTCGATGACGTCCATGACCAGGTGGTAGCGGTCGATGTCGTTGAGCATGGCCATGTCGAACGGCGTGGTGGTGGTGCCTTCTTCTTTGTAGCCGCGTACGTGGAGGTTGTGGTGGCCGCGTCGGCGGTAGCTGAGGCGGTGGATCAGCCACGGGTATCCGTGGAAGTTGAAGATGACCGGCTTGTCGGTGGTGAACAGGGTGTCGAACTCGGCGTCCGGCATGCCGTGCGGGTGCTCCGACGGAGGCTGCAGCCGCATCAGGTCCACGACGTTGATGACACGGACCTTCACGGACGGCAGCTGCTCGCGCAGGATGGCGGCGGCGGCCAGGGTCTCCATGGTGGGTACGTCGCCGGCGCAGGCCAGCACCACATCCGGCTCCTGGTCCTGATCGGTGGAGGCCCACGGGAGGATGCCGAGCCCGCGGGTGCAGTGCGCGATGGCCTCGTCCATGGTGAACAGGTCCAGCACCGGTTGCTTCCCGGCGACGATCACGTTGATGTAGTCGCGGGAGCGTAGGCAGTGGTCGCCGACGGACAGCAGGGTGTTGGCGTCCGGCGGCAGGTAGACGCGGACGACCTCGGCCTTCTTGTTGACGACGAGGTCGAGGAAGCCGGGGTCCTGGTGGCTGAAGCCGTTGTGGTCCTGCCGCCACACGTGGGAGGAGAGCAGGTAGTTGAGCGAGGCGACCGGCCGCCGCCACGGGATCTTCTTCGAGGCATGCAGCCATTTGGCGTGCTGGTTGAACATGGCGTCGATGATGTGGATGAACGCCTCGTAGCAGTTGAACAGCCCATGCCTGCCGGTCAGCAGGTAGCCCTCCAGCCAGCCCTGGCACAGGTGCTCGCTCAGCACCTCCATCACTCGCCCGCCGGCGGCCAGGTGCTCGTCGGTCGGCTCGATGGCCGCATTCCACGCGCGGTCGGTGGTGTCGAAGACGGCTTGCAGCCGGTTGGAGGCGGTCTCGTCGGGGCCCATCACCCGGAAGTTGTGCGGGTTGGCGGCGATCACGTCGCGTAGGAAGGCGCCGAGTACCCGCGTGGGTTCGCTGGTCTGCTGCGCGGGTGCTTTGACCTCCACGGCGTAGTGGCGGAAGTCCGGCAGCCGCAGCGGCTTCAGTAGCTCGCCCCCGTTGGCGTACGGGCTGGCGCTCATCCGCAGCGGCCCTTCAGGAACCGTCTGCAGCAGCGCGGGCACCGGCCTGCCATCGGCGTCGAACAGCTCTTCGGGCCGGTAGGAGCGCATCCATGCTTCCAGCATGGCCAGGTGTTCGGGGTTGTCGCGGACGCCGGACAGCGGCACCTGGTGGGCCCGCCACGTCCCCTCGACCGGCAGCCCGTCGACCTCACGCGGTCCGGTCCAGCCCTTGGGGGTGCGGAGAATGATCACCGGCAGGCGGTCCGCGCGACCGTCCTTGTAGGCGGCGATCTGGTCGAACACCTCGTCCAGCGTCCGCGCCATCTGCTCATGGTCAGGGCCGACGAGGTGCGGGCGGTAGCCGTACCCCTCCATGAGCTTGACCAGCTCCGCCTCAGGGATCCGGGCGAGTAGCGTGGGGTTGGCGATCTTGTAGCCGTTCAGATGCAGGATCGGCAGGACCACCCCGTCGCGGTAGGGGTCGAGCAGCTTGTTGGAGTGCCAGCTGGCGGCGAGCGGGCCGGTCTCGGCCTCGCCGTCGCCGACGACGCAGGCGACCACGAGCCGCGGGTTGTCGAACGCTGCGCCGAAGGCGTGCGCGAGCGAATACCCGAGCTCACCGCCCTCGTGGATGGAACCGGGCGTCTCGGGGGCCACATGGCTGGGGATGCCGCCGGGGAAGGAGAACTGCCGGAACAGCCGCCCCATACCGGCGGCGTCCTGCGAGATGTCCGGATATTTCTCGCTGTAGGTGCCTTCCAGCCACGCGTGGGCGACCGCCGCCGGACCGCCGTGGCCGGGACCAGCAATATAGATCATGTCCTGGCCGCGTTCGGCGATGATCCGGTTGAGGTGGGCGAAGCAGAAGTTCAGCCCCGGCGTGGTGCCCCAGTGGCCGAGCAGGCGCGGCTTCACGTGCTCCGGCCGTAGCGGCTCGGTCAGCAGCGGGTTGTCGAGGAGGTAGATCTGGCCCACGGACAGGTAGTTCGCGGCACGCCAGTACGCCTCAATTTTCTGCATGGGTGTCATGGGTCCGACTGTCTCGGATCGATCGCGACCGGCCTAGGGACCTTGGTCCCGACCTCGCAGAGCACCATGGCTCCGCGTGCCTGCGGCGTCTTGGGGAAAACGGTCCATCGGACGCGCTCTGAAGGTCTTTGGTCCCTGCTGTGGACATCCTGCAGTGCGGGATCTTGGGTCCATGTCCGTTCTTACCTAATGACTTCGGAGAGGGATTCATCGTCCGCTCTGAAGCAGGCTCTCCCGCTCGATGTCTGTGTACTTACCGGGAGCTTGACTCCTATGCAGAGGCCGTGCACGGGCGGGTGAGCGAGCTGGTGGGTGGCGTTCGACGAGGAGCGAGTGAACGCCTGTGTCGATACCGGGCCTAAGCCCTCTGCTAAGGCCGTGCGCCTCGCTCCTCTTTGATCGCCGCCCACCAGCGGCAACCTCAACGGCAAGATCGTGACGTGAGCCAGCCGCAGGACGCATCGCTTGAGAAGACCAGGGCCGCCGAGCCCTCGCAGAGAAGGCGAGCCTGCAGCCGGCTGGGGCCACGAACTGCTGATCGGATGTCGAGCCCAGGAGCTCTCTCATTAGGGCGTGGCGTGTCCCTGCATGGCTCACCTGCCGTTACTACCGAGGAAGGAGGCCCCGTTGACAGTGACCTGCGGGATCGACTGGGCAGAAAAGCACCACGACGTCGCCCTGGTCGACGAGATCGGCAAGCTGGTGGCCAAGCAACGCATCAGCGACGACGCGAACGGTTGGCGGACGCTGGTCGAGCTGCTGGCCGACCACGGCGACAGCCCGGACCAGCCCATCCCCGTGGCGATCGAGACAAGGGGCGGCCTGCTGGTGGCCTGCCTGCGCGCTACCGGCCGCAAGGTATACGCGATCAACCCCCTGGCGGTGGCTCGCTATCGCGAACGCCACACCGTCGCCCGGTCCAAGTCCGACCACGCCGACGCCATGACCTTGGCCAACATCCTGCGCGTGGACGCCGACGTCCACCGGCCGCTGCCAGCCGATAGCGAGCTGGTTCAGGCGATCGCGGTGCTGGCCCGGGCGCAACAAGACGCGGTCTGGAACCGCCAGCAGCTGGCCAACCAGCTCCGCTCACTGCTGCGCGAGTTCTTCCCTGCGGCCCTGAATGCCTTTTAGGTCAAGAACATCGGCCTGACCTCCCGCGAGGCCCGCGCGGTCCTGCATGCGGCGCCCACCCCTGGTACAGCCGCCAAGCTCACCGCCCGCCGACTGCACGGCCTGTTGCGCGCCTCGGGCCGTCAGCGCAACATGGAGGCCTGGGCCGAGCGGCTGCTGGCGCTGTTCCGAGAGGAACAGCTTCGCCAACTCCCCTTGGTCGAGGACGCGTTCGGCCGCCAACTTCAGGCCCTCCTGCTGCAACTCGATGCCGCCTGCCGCGCCGCCGACGGCCTCGCCGAAGCCACCAGCGAGGCCTTTCACCAGCACCCTGACGCCGCCATCATCACCAGCTTCCCTGGCCTGGCCGACATGACCGGCGCCCGCGTGCTCGCCGAGATCGGTGACGACCGCACCCGCTTCGCCCACGCCCGCGCGCTGAAGGCCTACGCCGGGGCGGCGCCCATCACCCGCGCCTCCGGCAAGAGCCTGGTCGTCCACCACCGCAGGTGAAGAACCAACGTCTGGCCGCCGCCGGCTACGTTTGGGCCTTCGCCTCTTTGAGAGCGCCAGGTCCCCGAGCGCACTACGACCGCCGCCGAGACGACGGAGACCGGCACTCCAGCGCCCTGCGCAACACCTTCAACCGGATGCTTGGCTGCCTGTACCACTGCCTGCAAGAACGCAAGAAATACGACGAGCTCGCAGCGTTCCCGCCACGCCGAGGGTCGGCATGCCCTGATTCAGTCGAAGACCATGCGGCCTGAGCCGGTTGACCTACATGATCGTAGAGGCGACGCTGGTCTGCGCTGCTGCGGTCACGGGATCCTGGTCGTGGTTCTGGCCGTCGTGCTCAAGTACGGCTGGACACTGTTCGGCTAGCGCCATTTCACGGTCGGCATGCCCGTGTTCGGTATCAGAGGGGCCGACGTCCCTGGGAAGAGGGACTTCCGACCCTGACCGTGGTGGCCTCCGGGTGATGAACTAGCTGTGAGGATCCATGGAGGTGAGAGCCATGACAATTGGTTCGGTCAAGCATGCGCTGGACGCCGCGATGGATGCCGCGCGCTGGGCGCCTTCCACGCACAACACTCAGCCCTGGACCTTCTCGGTGTCCGAGCAGGAGATATGCCTGCGGGCCGACCCGGACAGGAAGCTGCGCGTCGAGGATGTCTCCGGCCGGGAGATGCTGATCAGCTGCGGTGCGGCCCTGTTCACCATGCGTACGGCGATGAGCTGCGAGGGCTTCGAGCCTGTCGTGCGTGTCCTGCCCGATCCGGACCGCCCGTCGTTGCTCGCCACGCTGCGGCTGGGTGCCGAGGTACAGCCGGAGGAATCCATTCGTGCTCTGGGTGGCGAGATCGAGCGGCGCCGCACGCACCGGGCGGGCTTCGCCGATGTGCCGGTACCGGACCCGCTTGTCGAGAAGCTGGTCCTGGCAGCCGCGGAGGAGGGGGCCAAGCTGACGCCCGTTCGTTCCGCCGAAGCGGTCAGCGTGATCGCCGCACTCACCCAGGCCGCGCAGAGCGTGCAGGCCCAGGACCAGCGCTTCAGCCTCGAGGTGATCCGCTGGGCAAGGCCACCGGGCAGTAGCCGCACGGACGGGGTGCCCGCGGAGGGCTATCCCCGTGAGGCGGCGCGTACCGAGCCGCACTTCCCGCAGCGCGATTACGCCTGGGGGCATGACTGGGGAAGCCAGACGGACCAGAGAGCCTCCGCGGCGACCGGGGTCGTTGCGGTGCTCACCACGCGGGGTGACAGCCGCCAGGACTGGATCGATGCCGGGCAGGCGCTGCAACACCTCTTGCTGTACGCCTCGGCGTACGGCGTCAGCGCCGCCTTCCACACCCAGGCGCTCGAGATGGAGTTGCTGCGCGAGTTCATGAGGCAGGAGCTCTGCTCGGGCCAATACCCGCAGATGATCATGCGGCTGGGCGTCACCTTCGACGACAAGGGCTCGATGCGCCGGCCCTTGTCCGAGATCCTCTGGTGAGGACCCGGGCCTGCCCGGTCGGCGGCGACCAATCCCGCAGCACCCGATCGCAGACGTCGTATATGCCCGAAGCTGCCGGGCTCACGTCCCAATCCGGCCAGAACCGGTCGCCGCCGGACAACGGAGGCCTCGCGCATCCAGATCAGGCCCCGCCCCAGACGACAGGGAGATCGGCTATATCGTCGTGCTTCCACTTGAGCTCGTCGTGGACGGCCACCACGCTGTCGATGCGCTCGATCATGCGAACCACGGCAATGGCATGGCTGTGCTCGTCGTACGTCCCCGACAGGGTGACGACGGCGTCGGCCACGGTGATGCGGAGGTCGGCGACGTCGCCGGGGACGGCTTTGACGGCTTCCCGTACCTGGCGCTCGATGTCGGTGTCGGGGCGGAGGAACACCTTGATCAGGTCGCGACGGCTGACGATGCCGACGAGCCTTCCGCCGGAGTCCACCACGGGCAGGCGCTTGACGCCGTACTTGTCCATTTGCCGCGCGGCCAGCACGACTGGAGTGTCGGTGGTGGTGGTGTGGGCGGGGGAGGTCATCAGCTCGCCGGCGGTCTCGCCGAGCGCTTTGTAGAAGCCGTTGCCCTCGCTGCCGACGGTGTGGCGGATGCGGGCGCGTAGCGGTGGGCGGTAGCCGTCGCCGTAGTAGCTCTCCTTGAACTCCTGTTTGGCCAGCAGGTCGGCCTCGGACACCACGCCTACGACGCGGTTGTCGTCGTCGAGCACTGGCACGCCGCTGACCTCCCTGTCGATGAGCTGCTCGGCGACGGTGTGGAAGGAGGCGTTCTGATTGACAACGGCCACGTCGGTGGTCATGACATCCTGGACGGTGGTTCTCATGGGGATCTCCTACAGGTGCTTGACCCGGACGATGCCGGGTACGGTGCGAGCGAGCAGATCGGCGATGTGGTCGGCGTGCTCGCAGGGTGACCCGGACAGCTCTGCCACGCCGTCGCGGACGGTGACGTTCCAGTTCGGGCCGGAGGGGTAGTGCTCGCGCAGCGCGGCGATGACCGCTTCGCGCAGGTCGTCGTCGGAGCGGGCCAGCATGGCCATCAGGTCACGGCGGCTGACCATGCCCACCACCGCGCCGTTCTTCACCACGGGGAGGCTTTTGATCCGCTTGTTCACCATGAGATCGATGGCGGTGGTGACGTCGGTGGTCTCGGTGACGGTGACGACGTCGCCGGTCATGACCTCCAGCACGCGGCGCGGCGGCGGCTCTTGCGCCGCGGGCAGGGGGCGTACGGTGGCGCGGGGGTCGGGCTCGAGCTCGCCGCGCAGCAGATCGAGCTCGCTGACCACGCCGACCAGATGGTCACTGTCATCGACCACCGGAGCGGCGGTGATGTCATGGCCATAGAGGGTCCGGATGGCCTGCCGCACCGGGTCGGTACCGCGGACCGTGATGGCCGGACAGCTCATGACCTCGCGCACGAGCATGGCTACCTGGCCTCCCACGCGGAGTCGTCGTGTTTCCAGGTCAGCTTGTCGACCACGTCGACGACGCCGTTGACGCGGCCGGTCATGCGGACCGCGATCCCCGCCTCGGTACGGCGGTCCATCTGGCCGGACAGCGTCACCACGCCGTTGTTCACCGAGACGGTGACGCCGGAGGTGTCCACCCACAGGCTGCGGTCGAGGACATCGTCGCGGATCTCGGCGGCGATCTCCTCATCGCTTCGCACGAACAGCTTGACCAGGTCACGGCGGCTCACGATGCCCACCAGACGGCCGTTGGGTGCGACGACGGCGAGCCGCTTGACGCCGCGGGCGTCCATCAGGCGGGCTGCGCCGACCGCCGACGCCGTGGGGGAGACAGTGATCGCTGGACTGGTCATGAGGTCGGCGGCGGTGTCGCCGTCGGCCTTCTGCCGGCTCTTGGGGTGGCGGAGCCGGGCGCGTAGTGGGGGCCGATAGCCCTCGCGGTAGAACTCCTCCCGGAACTCCTCCTTGCGCAGCAGGTCAGCCTCGGAGACCATGCCGATCACATGGTTGCCGTCGTCGGTGACCGGCACGGCGCTGACGCCGCCGGTGATGAGCGTTTCAGCGATGGCCTTGAACGGGGTGTCGGCGGTGACGGAGAACACTTTCCTCGTCATCACATCCGCGACGGTCATTCGCATGACTGCCTCCTATTGATTGCTCTCATCACATCTCCCAGACGGTCCGGGAAGTAGGGACGTAGGTCCCGAGCAGGACAGTCGTTGGTCAACGCAGTGGGCACACCCGCCGTACGGCCCTCGCCTTGAGGCCGAAGGTCCCTGCTCACCGAGCCGCGGATACGAGAGGCTGGTTGCCGTGGAGGTCTGAAGGGAGCGCCTGACATGAACGGCATCGTGCTCGGCTACGACGGCTCGGACTTCTCGATGCAGGCCCTGGACTGGGCGCTCGACGAGGCCGAGCTGAGGAAGCTGCCACTGACCGTCGCCCACGCGTGGCAATGGCCGTACGGCGAGGCGGAGGAGGAGGCCAAGGCCCACCTGCGCAAGGCGGCCGAGCACGTGTTGTGGCACGGCGCCGAATGCGCCCGCTCGACCAGCGCGGGCGTGCACGTCGAGACCGACCTGTACGAAGGCCCCGCCGCGGAGCGCCTCGTGGAGCTCTCCAGCGATGCCGACCTCGTCGTGGTCGGCTCTCGCGGCCTCAGCGCCCTGCCCCGTGCGGTCGTCGGCTCGGTCGCCGGTTACGTCGCCGCCCACGCCGACTGTCCGGTGATCGTCGTACGCGGCCCAGGCCCCCTTCCCCCGCCTACGGGCCCGATCGTCGTGGCCGGCAAGGAACCGGACCCGGCCGTGCTGGAGTTGGCATTCGGCGAGGCCGCCATGCGCCAGGTTCCCCTCGCCTCCTCGGCCGACCTGACCCAGTGGGTGGCCCGCCACCCTGAGGTCCGGATCCAGCCGGGCGACCCGGTGGATCGTGCCACGCTCATGGTCATCGGCCGCACGCGCGCGACGCACCTCGGCCCCGCGAACTACCTTCTCCAGCACGCGCCCTGCCCCGTGGCGGTGGTGTCGGAAAGCTGACCCTCGGATAGGCACGGACGTGGCAAATGGCGGATCGGGCCAGGACTTTAGACTCTGTGCACCCACGCGTCCCGCTCCGAGGCTTGATGGAAACCCGTACAAGACCAAGGGGGAGGGCCGACCATGACCGATCACCTCAGCCCACTGGACGCGGCCTTCCTCGAGGTCGAAGACGAGGAGCCGGAGGTCTCGATGGCGATCGCGTCGATCGCCATCATGGAGGGTCCGCCTCCTTCCAGGGAAGAGCTCGTCGAAGCCACGCGGCGCAGGTTGCCGTTGGTCCCCCTGTACCGGCAGAAGGCCCGGCAGGTGCCGTTCGACCTCGGCGCACCCGTCCTGGTCGACGATCCGGACTTCGATCTCGACCGGCATATCCGGCACGTGTGCGTGGCCGAGCCGGGAGACGATGCGGCGCTGTGCGAGCGGATCGGTGAGATCATGTCGCGGCGCCTCGATCGCGAGCGGCCGCTGTGGGAGTACTGGCTGTTGGACGGGCTGTCCGGTGGGCGCTGGGCGCTGGTGTCAAAGGTGCACCATTGCCTGGTCGGTGGTGTCTCCGGCGCCAACCTGTATTACGTGCTCTTCGACCTGTCGCCCGACGGCGACGGTCGCCAGGCGCCGCTTGATGCCTACGTCCCCGATCCGGGGCCGTCCACGTCACGCCTGATCGTTGACGCGGTACGTGATCTGCTGCTCAACCCGATCGAGCAGCTTCGCATGATCGGCGAGGCGCTCCGGACGCCACGCGCCACCGCGCAGCGCATCGCGGACACCGGCCGCGGCCTGCTCACCTTGGCGGGTTCACTCGGGCCGGCCTCCCGCTCCACACTCAACGGCCCCATCGGCGAGCGCCGCCGCTACGCCGTCGCCCGCGCGTCCCTGACCGAGATGAAGCAGGCCGCCCGCCAAGCCAGCGCGAGCCTCAACGACGTGGCGCTGTCGGCTATCACCGGAGCCTTTCGCTCCCTGCTGCTCCAGCGCGGTGAGGAGCCAGATCCGCACGCCATGCGCACGGCGGTGCCGGTGTCGGTACGAGCAGCCGGCGACGAAGGCGTGTGCACGAACCGGATCTCAGTCATGCTGGCGTTCCTCCCCGTGCATCTAGCCGACCCCGGCGAACGCCTCCAAGCTGTGCATGCCCATCTCACCGAGCTGAAAGCGAGCATGGAGGCGCAGGCCTGCGAGGCGATGACCACGCTGGCCCGCCATGAGCCGTTCCCACCCGTATCCTGGGCGACCCGGTTACTCGCCCGCCTTCCGCAGCGCAGCGTGGTCACCGTCACCACCAACGTCCCCGGGCCACCCGTGTCGCTCTACCTGCTAGGCCGCCGGGCCCTGGAGATCTTCCCGTACGTGCCCATCATCGCCAGGTTGCGTACCGGCGTGTCCATCTTCTCCTACTGTGACCAGGTTGCTTTCGGCGTGACCGGGGACTACGACAGCGCGCCTGAAGTGGAGCGGTTCGCCTGCGCCATTGAGGAGGAACTCGGCAAGCTCGTTCGCTCGGCCGCCGCCTGAAGCCGGGACACAACTTCCCCAGGTGCTACCTGGCCGTGGAACTGCGTGTCATGGACAGAGCCTGTCGGTTGAGGACGCCGCGCTGGTGGCCGGCCGATTGATCATGTCGGGGTGCGCACAGGAGGTCCCCTTCGTGCTGGAACCGGCCTCCTAGCGGACGATCGCAACCGGGCAGGGTGCGTGCCCCAACATGGCCGCCGTCACGGAGCCGAACCATCCGTGCGAGCTTCCGACGACCACCAGGGTGGCGTCAGCGATGGAGGCGAGCGCCTCGCCTACTCGCGAACGCGGCGTATGCGTCTCGATCCTGACCGTTGGATCTTTCTCCCTCCACGGCATGAGGGCTCTCGCCAACCAGTTTTCGGTCGCGTTCTGGACGGCCGGTGGGTCCAGGGAGGGCTGCCAGGCGTGTACGACGAGCAAGGGAAGGTGCCGCATGGCTGCTTCCGTGAAGGCGAAGCCAAGAACCGCATCCACCTTGTCATCGTCTGCGAGACCCGCCACGATCGGCCCGGGATGGGGGCTACGCGGCAGCGAGCCCTTGCCGCGAACGACGATGACCGGGCACCGCGCATGGGCAACCGTATGGGCTGCTACGGAGCCGACGATCGCGCGGGCCACCGCGCCCAGACCGCGGGAGCCGACCACCACCAGTTCGGCCTCGGCCGACAGTTCCTCCAATCGGCCGGTCGCCGACCCCTCATACAGGTCGGGTCGCACATCAAGCCCGGGGGAACTGGTTCGTGCGCAGTCGGCGCCGTGCCACAGCACGTGCTCGGCAGCACGGCGCAGTGAGTCACGGCCCGTCTGATCCGCGTCGCCATACGGCCACTGCCACGCATGGCAGACGGTGAGGGGGAGCTTGCGGAACTCGGCCTCGTCCATTGCCCAGTCCAGAGCCTGCATCGAGTGGTCGGTGCCGTCGTAGCCGATGACCACGCCCAATGTCTCGTTCACATATCCCACTCTTGGCAGCTCATAGGGCGGTTCGGCAGGCCACAATGGGCCGTTCTCGAAAGCTTTCACATTTCGTGGGCGGCTCTTTTGCCACTATCGGCTGCACGGCGACGTGCCAGGGACGAAGGATGCTTCGGCCACACGCGGCCGCCAAGTGCCCACCCGCGTCTCGCTGAGCCTGCCGGCATGTGATCAGGTGAGTACGGAGAAGCGGCGATCCAAATGAGAGATCTTCAGGAGGCGGGAGACACGTTCAGGGACGTGCGAGAGCTGCAGTCGCCCGCCGACGTCCCTGGCCTTGTTGTCGGCCCGTATGAGGGCGGTGAGGCCAGATGCGTCCATGAAGGACACGTTGGCCAGGTCGACCTCGGTGGCCGAACCCGATCCGGCCATCGTGCCGATGAGCAGCTCTTCCAACGTCGGTGCCGTCGCGATGTCGATCTCTCCGGAGACCGTGATCTGCGCTGTGCCGTTTCTCACCCGCGTCGAAAGTCTGAAGGGATGTCCACGTGCGCCTGGCAGGGCTAGCTTCCTGTCCACCTTCGCCTCCGATTGAGTCTTGGTGAAAAGCCGAGGTCCTTCACCAAATCACTCCATGCTGTTGGGGACACCGATGGTCACGGTAGGGCCGAAGGTCCCACCTGGTCATGTCCAACGTCACCTGGAGTGGTGGTTGACCAGGGTGGTTCACACCAATCTCATCCACAATCCGGCTGGGACGGTGGTGATTTCGCTTGGTCCTGTCCGGCGATGGCGGCCACCTTGCCGGCCAGGTCGGCCAGTGCGCGAGAGACGGCCAGTTCGTCGCCGATCTCGGGCACCCAGGCATCGGCCGGGTTTCGGCGCCTGCACCCTAGACCGTCCACACGCCCGCCACCTTTGGTGATCAGGACAGCTCGGGCCGATGTTTCGTCGCCCTCTTCGGCGAGATAGATTTGCACGGTCCACTGCTTGTTCGCCACCGTAGGAACCTCCTGGACAACCCCTGGATCTTGTCCAGTCTTCATCTGGCGCCTGCAGCCCGCCAGGGTCGAACGCCTGGTTCCGGGGGGACGAAAGACCTCCAGGCCCGGCACCCACGGGGTTCGAGGACGGCATCAGACCTTGCCCGTCCTCGTCCTCTCAGGAGAGCCAGGCGTCCAGGTTCGCCGCAGCCGTTTCCCTTCGGCCAGACACTGCTCGCCAGGCGGCGATCGCCTGCTCATCGCGCTCGGTCGCGCGCCGCGCGGGCCACGCCATCGTCCCATCTTCCCCGGCCCCTGCGGACGGATCCTCGATGCGCCCCTGTGAGCGGAACGGCGCAGGCGTGCTTCCGCTCAAGCACTGCTCGCCGCCCTGGATCCATCCGGTCGGCCGCGCCCGTCGAGAATGGTGAACATGACACGTGCGGTGTACATAGCGGCGGGCGAAGCAGGAAGCAACAAGGGCACGATCGCACTGGGCATGGTGGAGCTGCTGTCCCGGCAAGTGGAGACCGTGGGCGTGTTCCGTCCAGTCGTCAGGGCAGGACGTGAGGACAACCTGATCAACACCATCCGGAGCAGGTTCCAGCTCAGCCTGCCCTACGAGACGTACGCCGGCGTCACCTACGACGAGGTGCACGCCGACGCCGAGCGTGCCGCCGGCGACATCGTGGCCCGCTACCGTGCGCTCGCGGGGCGGTGCGACGCGGTCGTGGTGGTCGGGACCGACTACACCGATGTGGGGGCGCCGACCGAGTTCGAGTTCAACGCCAGGCTGGCCGCGGACCTGGGAACACCCGTGCTGAACGTGGTAAGCGGGAAAGGCAGGACGGCCGCGGAGATCGCCGCCGCTGTCGACCTGTCGTCCCGGCAACTGGCGCACCACCACGCCCGGGAGCTCGCGGTCGTCGTCACCAGGGCGGCTGCCGAGCACGTCGCGATCGACCACCCCACGCCGGTGTTCGTGCTGCCCGAAGCCCCCTCCCTGCGCGCACCCACCGTCGCCGACCTGCTGGATGCCTGCGACGGAAGATTCTTCCTCGGCGAGCGCGACGGGCTCGGCCGGGAGGCGAACGCGCTCATGGTGGGCGCGATGTCGCTGCCCAGCATCCTGGATCGCTACACCGAGGGCGCAGCAGTGATCATCCCGTCCGATCGGACCGCCGCACTGCTGCCCGGACTGATCGCGGCACATGCGGCGCCGGGCTTCCCCACCCTGTCTGCGGTGATCATGACGGGCGGCACGGATCTGCCCGCCCCGGTGGACCGGCTGCTGCGCAGCATGGCCATTCCGCTGCCGGTCATCGCCACCGACCACGACACCTTCGACACCGCGACCCGTCTGTCGGCGGTGGAGGGCCAGTTCACGCCCGAAGCCGGCGGCAAGACCGACACGGCACTGCGGCTGTTCGCCGAGCACGTCGACGGCCGGCTGCTGCTCGATCGGCTGGCCATCGCCAAGACCGACGTCGTCACGCCGCTGATGTTCGAGTACGAGTTGCTGGACCGGGCGCGCACCCAGCGTCGGCACATCGTGCTGCCCGAAGGCGAGGAGCCGCGCATCCTGCGTGCGGCCGACGTCCTGTTGCGCCGTGGCGTGGCCGAGCTCACCCTGCTCGGCGACGAAGAGCGGATCAGGGTGCAGGCAGGCCAGCTCGGCCTGGATCTGGACGAGGCCAGGGTGCTCAGCCCGTTCGACGCGGAGCTGCGCGAGCAGTTCGCCCACGGGTACGCCAGAGTCCGCGCACACCGGGGGATGACCGTCGAGCTGGCCCGCGACGCCGTCACCGACGTGTCCTACTTCGGCACGCTGATGGTCCACACCGGCATGGCCGACGGCATGGTCTCGGGCGCGGCGCACACCACTGCGCACACGATCAGGCCGGCGTTCGAGATCCTGCGCCTGGGACTGGTCTCCAGCGTGTTCTTCATGTGCCTGGCCGACCGGGTCCTGGTGTACGGCGACTGCGCGGTCAACCCCGATCCGAGTGCCGAGCAGCTCGCCGACATCGCGATCTCCTCGGCCCGTACCGCCGCCCTGTTCGGCGTCGACCCCAAGATCGCCATGCTGTCGTACTCGACGGGCGCCTCGGGTGCCGGTGCCGATGTTGACAAGGTCCGCGCCGCCACCGAGCTGGTCCGCGAACGCCGTCCCGACCTGCCGGTGGAAGGGCCGATCCAGTACGACGCCGCGGTCGACCCCTCGGTGGCGCGGACCAAGATGCCCGACAGCCAGGTGGCCGGGCGGGCCACCGTGTTCGTGGTGCCCGACCTCAACACCGGCAACAACCTCTACAAGGCCGTCCAGCGCAGCGCCGGCGCTGTCGCGGTGGGACCGGTGCTCCAAGGCCTGCGCAAGCCGGTCAACGACCTGTCGCGCGGCGCCACCGTCGCCGACATCGTCACCACCGTGGCCATCACCGCCGCGCAAGTACGTGACGACGAACCGAACGCCAGCCGTGAGGACGAGGTGGAAAGGGCGATACGCCACTGACACCCCGAAGACGACAGGCGCCCCGCCGACGTCAATTGAGCGACATGACTGCTTTGTGGGCTGGGGCTGGGGTAGGCAAGCCGAGGAACGGGGCCCGGTGCGGCCCGCCGCGGACGACCGCCCAAGGATGCGCGGCGGGGCCGACCGGCGAGACGACCGGAATGAGGCAGAACTCCATGACGGAGACCGGCACGGGCAAGCGGGCGAGGTGGGTAGCCTGGCGACGTTGGGTTTCGCCGTGAACTTCTGGGCCTGGGCGCTGCCCAGCCCTCTGGTGCCGCGCTTCAAGGAGCTGCTCAGCCTGGCGGCACCACAGCAGGCGTTGCTGGTAGCGGTGCCGGTGATCGTCGGCTCGCTCGGGCGGATCCCCGTGGGGGCGCTGACCGACCGGTACGGAGGCCGGGTGATGTTCCCGCTCATCTCCGCCGCCACCATCGTGCCTGTCGTGTTCATCGGCGTCGCGGGGCAGAGCTCGCTGGCCGCGCTGCTGGTCGGCGGGTTCTTCCTGGGTATCGCCGGCACCGCTTTCGCCGTCGGGGTGCCGTTCGTCGATGCGTGGTTCCCGCCGCACCGGCGCGGGCTCGCCGTGGAGATCTTCGGCGCGGGAATGGGAGGTACCGCGATCAGCGCGCTGACCACCGCCAATCTGGTGGAGACCGGCGGCGCGGCCGCCCCTTTGGTCATCACCGCGGTCGTGTTCGCGCTCCATTTTGGTGTTCTGGTAGCGCAGGTAGGAGGTGCCCTGGCCGTCGTGCAGGAGGCAGTCGAAGGCCAGGTTGGCGGCCGATGAGAGGCGGAGTCCGCCTCGGATGAGGATCAAGGTGATCAGCCGGCCCTCGGGATAGGGCCAGCGGTCGAGGTTGGCGGGCTGTTCGATTTGTGCCATGACATGCTCGGCCAGGTAGCGGGTGACGCGCTGGCGGCGTCGAGGGATGTCGCCCGTGAAGAACGCCGCGGTGGTGGGCAGGCTGTCATCCCAGCCGTGCTGCCGGATGGCTTGGAAGAATAGGTGGAGGCCACCGACGCGGCCCTCGTTGGCGCTGGTTCCGCCGGGCTGGTCTGTGAGCCAGGCCAAGAAGCGCTCCAGCAACGGGCGGTTCACTCCGGCCAGGGAACGGACGTCGGGGGCAGCGGCTGAGAGGAACTCGCTGAATCGGGTGAGCGCCTGGACATCGGTGGTGGCCCGGCCCCCTGGAAAATGGTTCTGGCCGGGCGTTGCACGGGCCAGAACCCTGATCCCGGTGTCAAACTGTGAGGTGGCGCACGAGCCAGGTAATGGCGGCGTTGGTGACGCCGGCCACGATGCCGCGCAGCACGGCAGCCAGAACCAAGTGCTCGTTACGGGTGAGCTTGTTGGGGTCGGTCATGATGATCTCCCACGTTGCGGGTGAATGGAGTGGGGCCGGCCGGCTTGGGCCAATCGTGCAGCGACGCCCGTTACTAGCGATCAGTTGCGACAGCTTGGCCGGGAGTTGTCAGGTCGTGAGCAGCTTGACCTGCATTGCCCTCGTGGCCGGAGCGATGATGGAGCTATGAGTGGCGATGGGACTGGTGGCGCACGGCGGCGGCCACGCCCGATTATGCGCCCGCAGACGGAGTCAGGGCCGCTGGGGGACCTCAAAGGCCTGCTGTATGGCCTGTACGTGGAGGCCGGGCACCCGACGCTGGATCAGATCGCCGCCGACGTCGCCGCCGACGACCTGCCCGGTGCCCCGGAACGCGACAGCATCCACCGAATCCTGAGTTCGCCGCACCTGCCTCCGTCCCAGGCCGACGTGGTCACGGTCGCCACCGTGCTGGCCCGCCGGGCCCGCTGGGATACCGCCGATGCCGCCGCGCGGGCACGCGAGAGCTGGGTCACCGCCCACCTGGCCGCCACCCGGCCCCGGCGCCGCTGGGGCGGCCGATCGCACAAGTGCGACCGCTGGATCTGGAGGTGCACCCAGCGATCGACGCCGGCGCGAAGGAACATGGCCTGCCCGAGCTTCCCGCCTACATCCCCGCGCACACGATGCCGCCCTGGCCGAGATCGTCTTCTAGTAGCTGGTGTTTTTTGATCTATCTCGTGTCGGTCTCTCCTCGTGTGCCAAGGTGATCGATGTAGGTCACCGGGCGTGGGGAGAGATCGAGCGAT
>NZ_JBITMP010000083.1:0-32076 GCF_044466425.1 Nonomuraea sp. NPDC049400 | reverse complement strand
AACCAGCTACAAGGCCACCATCAGCATCAACATCCACATGCCCGATGAACCTTGACAAACCAGCGTGAAGCCAAACTAAACGGCATTGGGGCTAGATCTATACGGAGATCTGGCGCCGAAGTCGTCGGCGAAAGTGGTGGGCGCGTGCGTCCGCTTGGTACGCGCGCCGCCATGCCGACCAGTGAAGCGCCTGGCCAATGGCGTGATCGTCGCGGCCGATCCCGTTGAATAAACGGTTGAATAAACGGCGGATCTCGGCGATGCTCAGCCGAATCAGCCCTCGTTGCGGCAGGTAATACATCCGTAAATTTTGAGGGAGCGGGTCGCCGCGTCGGTGGTAGTGGCTGATCAGGGCTCGTGTCTGGTGGTGTTGCCGGAAGTGGGACCAGGCAGGACGTGATCGATGAGGTCAGCGGCGGGGCAGGATGAGGCGGGCGAACAGACGGCGGATCTCGGCGAGAGAGGGCGGATCGGCCGGGACCGGACCAGTGCGGGTTCTCCTGGGCTGGATGGGCCATTCCCTGGACGCTGGCGGGTTCGTCGTCGAGGTGGGAGTGGGTGACGGATAGGAACCCCAGGGCGAGCATGGCGGTGGTGACGTGCCGGTGCCAGCCATCCCACTTGCGGACCTGGTAATGGGTCAGGCCGAGCAGGTCCTTGCCGGTCTCGTTATTCTCCTCGATCTTCCAGCGCAGTCCGGCTACCGAGATCAGCTCGGTGATCGGGGTGCCGATGCGGGCGTGGGCGAGGAAGAGTTCCACCTCATTGGGGTCGCTGACGCTGCGCCTGATCAGGATGGTGTGAGCGTGGCCGTCGGCGGGTCGCTGCTCGGCCAGGGTGACCGAGAGCGTCGCCCAGTCGTAGACGCGGGCGCCATTGCTGCCCTGGCCGCACGAGCGGCCTTCCCACACGGCGGGGTTTGCCTGGGCCAGTAGCCGGACCTGCTGCGGAACCCCGGCCACCGCGCGCCTGTCGGCGTCACCGGCCCAGGACTCGGGCAGGTACAGGCGCTGGTTGATGAACGCGTGCCCGGCCGCGGAGGCGTAGGTGAGCTCTAGCACAAGGCGATGCCCGCGGTAGGGCTCAAACGAACCATCCTGCTGAGTAGGCGACAGCCTGAGTCTGCGGCGGCTTCCGCGTGACACAACGATGCCTCGGCGCTACTGGGCTGCCGACGTAAGTCCAGGCGCGTCGCCTTGGCGCCGATGTCAGACGCTGTACCGGGATGGTCGTCGGCGACGAGACGCAGCGGGGCCGGGCGCGGCTTCGTTCGATCGGCCGCCCGAACGCCGCTCATCGGGCTCTTCTCAGCCGACGCCGAGAAGTTCGCGCACCCGACGTGAGTCCCCCTTCAGCTCGGACGGGGCTCCGCTGAAAGTGATACGGCCTTTGCTCATGACCGCGACCTCGTCAGCCACATCCAGGGCCAGCGCGAGGTTCTGCTCGACGAGGAGGACGGTCACACCCACTCTCGCCAGCTCGGTGACGGCCTCGCCCACCGTCTTGATGATCGCGGGGGCGAGGCCGTCTGACGGCTCGTCCATGAGGAGGAGGTCCGGGTTGGTGACCAGTGCCCGGGCAATGCTGAGCATTTCCTGCTCGCCCCCGGACAGCTGCCCCGCGTAGTTCGTCCGGCGTTCGGCCAGCCCAGGAAAGAGCTCGTAGGCGCGCTTTGGCGTCCAGGCTGCGGCGTTGCCACCCCGTGCTGAGATTCGCAGGTTCTCGTCGACGGTGAGCGGAGCGAAGACTCGTCGCCCTTGCGGGACCAGAGCGATCCCCGCGCGAGCGATCTGATGCGTAGAGAGTCCGAGCAGATCCCGTCCTTGGAACTTGATCGAGCCAGTGCCCGGCAGCATGCCCATGACCGTGTGCAGGAGCGTTGTCTTGCCCACCCCGTTGCGGCCCAGCAGCGCAAGCACTCCTCCTCGCTCGACGGTGAGGTCGACGCCGTCGAGAACTCTCGTTCGCGGGTAGCCACCGGCTAGATTTGAGATCTCAAGCAGGCTCATGCGAGCGTTCCCGTCGTAGATCCGGCTTCCGAGGCCCCAGCCGAGCTCGAGGTGTCCTGAGTCGAGTCGGGGGCCAGGCCCAGGTAGGTGCGTTGAACGATCTCGGACGATCGGACCTCATCGGGAGTCCCGTCGGCGATGATCGCACCCAGATGCAGCACCGTCACCCGGTCCGCAACGGAGAAGACCACATCGAGATCGTGTTCGATGATCAGGATCGTGATGTCGCGCGGGATCTCACGCAGCAGGTTGACGAAGCTCGACGTCTCCGCAGCCGACATGCCCGCTGTCGGCTCGTCGAGAAGGAGCACGTCGGGCGCCAGTGCTAGCGCGAGCGCGATCTCGACCTGGCGTCGCTCTCCGTGCGACAAAGCCGCGACCCGCGCGTCGGCACGCTCCACAAGGCCGACCCTTGCCAGTGCCTCATGCGCAGCATCCACGACCCGGTGACTGTGTCTGCCGAACGGATGCCACGCGCCGCCGTGCCGACGCTGGGCGGCGAGGACAACATTGTCCCGCAGACTCATGGCGGGAAAGAGGCTGGAGTGTTGGAAGGTCTTCACCAATCCTAGACGAGCCCGCTGGTGGTCTCGCAACCGGGTGACGTCTCGTCCACTCAGCGACACGCTGCCCGAGCTCGGCCGCAAGGTGCCTGCGGCGAGGGCAAAGAGAGTCGACTTGCCAGCACCGTTGGGACCGATCACCGCTCGCCGCTCACCCATAGCGACGTCGAGGCTGACGTCGTCGACGGCGACGACCGATCCGTAGCGCTTGGTGAGCCCGGCAAGGCCCAGGGCCGTGTCGTTCATGCGCTCACCGCCGTGGCGGCGTCGGCACGCGAGGCGCGTCTGGGCCGCCCTGAGCCCGACGCCCCTATGCCGGCCAGGCCCCGGGGCAACACGTAGACCGCGACGACGAAAACGACTCCCATCACGAGAGGGCCGTGTCCTTCGAGGTCCTGGCCGACCACGTCAGTCATGTAGACGACGGCAGCGGCGGCCAGGCAGGCGCCCCACATGGACTCCATCCCACCGATGACGACCGCCAGAAGGAGGAGTCCGGCGAAGTGAAAGGACATCTGGCCCGGTGCGATGAATCGCGGAGCCTGCGCCAGGGCGATCCATCCGGCTGCGCCCGCGATCGCTCCCGAAATCACCCAGACGGCGTACTTGTAGTTGGCGGTCGGGTAGCCGAGACTGCGCATCCGCGGTTCGTTGTCGCGTATGCCACGTAGTGCCGACCCGAACGGCGACCGCACGATCACCAGCACGGCGCCGCCGAAGATCACGAACACACCGAGAGCTACCCAGTACACGTAGCCGCTCAGGACGACGGGATCAGAGCCCATGATCGTGAAGGGGCCGCCGGCGGACATTCCATCACTGCCGCGGGTCACATCTCGCCACTGGATCGCCAGGACGTGGAGGAGCTCGCCGATGGCGAGGGAAAGCATGAGGAAGAAGGTCTTGGTGGCTCGCACGGCGATCCATCCAGAGATCGCTGCGACGGCTGCTCCTGCCCCGACGGCGACGGCCAGTTGCAGCAGACCGTCACGAGCCACCTCGCGCGCGAAGATGGCAACCGCATAACCGGCCACTCCTGCGTAGCTCGCGTGTGCGAGCGATAGCAGGCCGGCATGCCCGGCCACGAGCGCCATCGACATCGCCAGCAGCGCGAAGGCCAGGATGTTGGTCAAGACGACGACCGTATAGACGCTCGCACCCGTAAGTGGCGCCAGCGCGAGCCCCACCAGGACGACCGAGGTGATCACTGGGGTGAGGCGGATCTTCGTAGGCTTCGTCATCGCGAAACCACCGCTGCGCTCGGGATCAGCCCCTGGGGACGGAAGGTCAGCACGAGGACCATGGCGCCGAACATGACGAACGAGGCCAGTTCGGGAGCCAACAGCACACCGAGGTTCTGCACCAAGCCGATCAGAAGGGAAGCCAGGAGAGTTCCCAGCACAGATCCGAGTCCGCCGACAACGATGACGACGAGAGCGAGCAGCAGGATCTGGTCTCCCAACCCTTGTGTGGCGCCCATGACCGGCCCTGCCAGCGTGCCGCCCGCGACTGCGAGCGCCGAAGACGCGGTGAAGGTGACCAGGACGACCTTGCGGACATCGATGCCGACCGCTTCCACCATCTGGCGATCTGCGACGGTGGCGCGGACCATGGCTCCCGCCGAGGTCCGCTCCAGGAGATACCAGACACCAGCGGCGACTATGGCGCCCAACGCGATGACCGCGAGACGATAGACAGGATAGGCGTTACCGAAAATCTGAGTCGATCCCGCCAGTGATCCGGGTGCGGCCACGGAGTAGTCGTCCTTTCCGAACACGAGAAGTAGCAGCTCGCTGATCACCAGCGCCACGCCCAAGGTGAGCAGCGCCTGGTCGAGGTGACCGCGCGCGACCAAGGGCGCGGTGGCGACCATAAGGGCGATGCCGACGAGAGCTCCCAGGATCAGGGAGACCAGGAGGGCTCCAAGGAAGCTGCTCCACGTGGCTGAGACCTCACCGCCGATGCGGTAACCGATGTAGGCGCCGGTCAGGAAGAAGGCGCCGTGGGCCAGGTTGAGTACGTCCAGGAGCCCAAAGATGACGGTGAGGCCGACGCACATCATGAACAGCAGCAGCCCCATGGCGACCCCGTTCAACAGGACGCCGGCGTTCTCGGTTATCCAATTCATGGGCACGTTCCTCGAGGTAGGTCGAGTGTGGTCGCAAGGGTGTGTCTGGCTCACTAGGCGCTCCCCGGGGGCGTCTCCGGGGAGGAGCTTCAGGTGCGGTCGGTGTTCATGCGTCTGGGTTCGCCTCGCCGGCGCTTTCGTTGTCGTTCAGGAGATGGGCGCTTCCGTTGGCGTTGCGCCCTACGACATGGGGTGCGTTGCCAGGGACGGTCGCCACCAGGATGGCCGTCAGGTCCTCGGGCGCCACCGCCGCCAACGCCTCGAGGATCACCGCATCGATGGTCGAGACCGTGCCTACTCGGGGCGCCGTCACCTCCAGCCGGGTGCCGTTGCCGTGCACGACGGGCCGGATGTATGCCTCGGCGAACTCGTTGACGATGCGGATGCTGTCGGGCTGTTGGCTCACGGTGGCGTATCCCTCAGAAGAACATGGACAGGTTGTGGGCGCCGAGAGTCGTCTGATCCATCTCGATCACTCGACGAGCGATGCGCAGTCCGCGTGGCCCATCGCGCAAGCAGTCGGTGCGTTGTGCAGAGATGAGGTCGAAGGCCACCGAGTCACCCCGACTGCGGTAGACCAGCTCGTTGGTCACGACGTCGAACTCATCCGCAGCCGCTCCCGGCGCGATCATCATGTTGGTGATGTAGTGACGGACGCGTGAGGGTGGCTGCTCGGACCACGCGAACTCGGTGTGAAGTCTGTCGATGCGGATCCGGAGGGTGTCCTTCGTGTCGTCGAATGCGCGACTCCGGGAGAACGACGCCTGGCCCTCCTCGCGGTTGACGCGGACCGGGATCTCGTACGTCGCGTCGTCTGTAAAGAGTTCGACCCAGTCCTGAAAGCGTCGTTCGTCGAGCAGGCGAGCCTCGTAGGAGAGGAAGTGTCGCACTCGTCGCTCGTCTTCGGCGGAGACCGTCGGCTCAGGACCCATGGCCGGCAGCGACCGGACGTCGTCATCGATGGTCGTCATCGCGATCACCGGCTCCGCTCGCCAGAGACGTAGGAGGCCCAGGTTCCCCACAGATTGCGGAAGTTGGAATCGCTCATGTACGGCCGCACGACCCTGCCGGGTCCGGGGAAGTCCTCCACCGGCTGCTGGTCCAGCCCCATCACATAGGGCAGCTCGACCTCTCGGATGGCGCTGCCCTTGAGCTGGTTGGTGATGTTGTTGAAGTTCTCCATGTCGTCCTGTTCGAACATCCCCCCGGGCCCGAACGCCAAGGTGTAGGCGCGATAGGCCTCTTCCTTGAACTCCTCGGAGGCGTCCCTGGGCAGCAGGCACCATGAGGTGAGGCGCATCCTGCCCGGGCCCAGCGACTGCGCCTGACGCATGGTGCAGAAGCGGACGCCCAACTCACCCGGGATGCGGCTGAATGGCTGACTGAGGAAGTTGAGGTTGGGGAACACCAGACCGACGGCGGTACGAACGGGATTGAAGGCCTCGCGCTGCTTCGCGGACAGCGACTTGTCGAGGCTTGCCACGATGTCGTCGGGATACCCGAGGAAGGGCGGCATGCCGGGAGTTTCTCCGAGTCCGATGCCATGTCCCTTGCCCGGGATGTGAGCGGCGTGGCCCACGCTGTGGGTCGCACCCGATGAGGCGAAATAGCCCAGGTGGAAGCCGAACTGGTGTGTGACGGGCGTGTGGTAACCATCGCCCGAACCGTTCTCGGCCCAGAGCTTCCAGTTGCAGTTCGACTCCCAGACGTCCGGCGGCCCGTAGACTTCGACGCCTCCCTCGCCTGGCTTCAGGTAGTAGTCGAGGTAGAACTGAAAGCCGCCGAGGAAGTCGGTGAGCGGTTCCACGTCAGCGTTGAGACTGCCGAAGATCAGACCTTCGTAGGTATCGATCTTGACAGGGATCAAGCCCCATTCCTTCTTTGCCAGCTGGTCGCCGTAGGCGTCCTTGTGGTACGGGACCGCTACCAGGTCTCCGTTGTTCTTGTAGACCCAGCCGTGGTACGAGCACCGGAAGTGGGAGGAGTTACCAAGATCGGACTTGCACATCTGGTTGCCGCGGTGGCGGCACATGTTGAGGTGTGCGTGGATCTCGCCGGCCTCGTCGCGAGCGACAAGGATCGAGTTGTCGGCGATCGATCGCAGAACGTAGTCGCCGGACTTGGGGATCTCGGACTCGTGGGCGAGAAAGTTCCAAACCCTGCTGAAGAGGTTTGTCTTCTCGAGCTCGTAGACGCCGGGGTCGTTGAAGATCTTCGCTGGGAGCACCCCGCGCTGAATTCCGTTCGCCACTCGTTCGACCAGGTTCATGGCTGCGGTCATCTCGCTTGTGACAGTCATTTGGCGTTCCTTCCCTCGGCGGGATCGTCGGCCGGGCCGGCGAGCTTGCGAGCGGCCTGGTCTGCCTTTGAGAGGCTAGTTGGCCGCCTACTGGGCCGATGTGACCCGGGAGAGTACTTTCCGTGCTCGCCGACAAGGTCGGACAGAGCCTCCGTCGCGGCGGTTCGGAGTAGGCACCTGTGGATCAGCGTCCGCTTCTCCGTGGGCCCGGTCCCCCAGACTGTGAGGCTCACCTCGACGACTCCTCGATGGTGATCGCCCGCGCAGGACAGCCACGCACGGAGGCTTCGGCCTTGCTTCTCAGCTCCGCAGGCGGGTGCTCGAGCCGCAGAACAGCTGTGTCCGTGGCATCGTCGAAGTCCCAGATCTCCGGCGCTTCGATCATGCAGTTCGCGTAGCCTCGGCACTTGTCGGCGTTGAGGGACAGCTTGGTGGCCATTCCGATCCAATCGTGTGATCTGGGCAGAGCAGCGGGGCGGGAGGGTCACAAGAACGCTTCGGCAGCACATTCCATGACGAAGTCGGGGTCGATCCGTGCATCGATCAGAAGCGATCGGGTCCTCGGCCCGTGCAGCCAATCGTCGATCGCTTGCAGGTCGGCAAGGGACCTCACCACCAGCGAGTCGAGCCCGAATGATGCGGCCACGGCGCCCAGCTCGACGGTCGGGAACTGGGCCAGGCTGACGTCGGCCGATGAGTTCGCGAAGTGGTGGACCTCGGCGCCGCCCGCCGAGTCGTTGTAGACGATGACGATGACAGGAACCGGACTACGGGCGAGGGTGTCGAGCTCCCCTGCTGCCATGAGCGCTCCGCAGTCACCCAGGCTGATGACCGTGAGCTGGTCGGGTCGGGCAACCGCTGCTCCGATCCCGGCGGCCAGACCAAGACCGATACTCTGGAAACCCGCCGGTGTGAAGACAAACGAGCGTCCGTCGCCAGCGGGCTTGGTGAACAGCGTCCCGTACCAGGCGTTGTCACCGCCATCGACCACCACTGTGCGGGTCGGCAACAGGGCGTCCAGCTCCGTTGCCATTTCTCGCGGGTTCAGCAGACCTGAGTCCCGGCCGGCACCCTCGTGCGCTGCATGTGTGCCGCTGGACCCCTGCAGCGCAGCCAGGGCTCGGTTACCGTCCCAGCCGTCTTCCTGCTCTGCGTCTCGCTCGCCGAGGCGTTCGATGATCTCGGCGACCACGAGCCGCGCGTCGCCACGACAGGCCACATACTCTCGGTCGAGGCTCGCATCAGGTTCAGTGGTGGAGATGTGGAGCATCCTGGCGCCCGCCGAGATCAGGTCGCCGTCGCCGGTCGTCCATGCGGTCAGTCGCGCGCCGATCGCGATCACCACGTCTGCGGCTCGAAGGACTTCCGCGGCCTCCTGCGTCGAGAAGCCACCGATGATGCCCAGGTTCCTGGAGTAGCCCGCAAGCGCTCCGTGGACGAGCGCGGTAGTCCCGGCCGGCGCGCGCAGCCGCCGGGCAAGTTGACGACACAGGTCCGTCGCGCCGGCGATCACTGCCCCGCGACCGACGATGATCACGGGCCGCTTGGCCGTTCGGATCGTGGCGACCGCCTCATCCATGGCGCCCCGAGCAGCAAGATGTGGCACAGGCCGCCATCCGGCCGCGTCGTAACGAGCCCGTGGCTCTGCCACAGGTGTCCGCAAGTGGTCGACCGGGACATTCACGAGCAGCGGTAGGGACTTCGCCCGCGCGGCCCGGATCGCGTCGCGTAGTTGGGCGCCGATGGGCTCCGCACCGTCCACGAGGAGGGTGCGGGCTAGCGCTCCGGCGGCATGGGCCAACCGCTCCTGGTCGATGTAGGAGTTTCCCCGCATCGCCAGCTGGGGGGTGGCGCCGGCAAGGACGATGGCGGGGATGCCGCTCTTGGCACACTCGACGAGCCCTGTCAGAGCGTTGGTAAGGCCAGGCCCTTGGTGGACCGTGCACACCGCCGACCTTCCCGAGACCTCGGTGTGCGCAGCAGCCATCATCATCGCGGCGTTCTCGTGACGCGCGTGCAGGAAGGACGCGCCGGCCTGTGCAGAGTAGGACGTCGCTTCGAGGTTTCCGCTGCCCAGGACACCGAAGAACTGCGTCACGCCGAGGTCGACCATGGCCTCCCCCACCACCTGTGCCAGCGGCCGCACGAGAGCCTCAGGGTCTAGCAGATGGGTGGTTGTTGCGATTGTGAGATGCGACATTTGGCTGAGTCCTCGGGGTGATGGCGGCTACGGCAGCTGCGTTCAGCAGGTGGGTGGGATGAGGTGCGACAAGTCAAGGCCTCGGCAGCGCCTCGATGGTCACCGGAAGCAGCCCCTGAGGCGTCTTCTGAACCTCGGTCAGGTAGGTCGGACCCACGATGGTGCGGCTGTCGTCGAACTTCAGCTCGCCACGAACGCCATCGACGCTCCCGATGCCACCGAGTGCGTCGTTGATGGACTCTCGGGTGACGGCGCCGCCGATGTCCTGCACGGCTCGGTCGAGAATGACGCCGACGTCATACATGGTTGCGGCCGGAGTGCTCGGGAGCACGTCGTACTCATCTTGGTAAGCAGCGACAAAGGCCTTGTTCTGCTCGTTGTCGAGGTCCCAGTTGTATCGGATGGCGTTGCGGACCCCGAGCGCAGCCTGACCCTCGGCCTTGAGCAGGGCAGCGCCGTCGGTCAGGAATGTCCCATAGAGCTTCACCTTGCTGCTGAGCCCGAAGGAGGCTGCCTGCTTCGTGAACTCGATGGCCTCGCCGCCGGCGTAGAAGCAGAAGACCTGGGAGGCGCCGGACGCGAGGATCTTCGAGATGTAAGGGGAGAAATCCGAAGTCGTCCCGAACGGCGTGTACACCTCACCGGCCACGCGGTCCGCCGGGAACGTGTCCTTGAAACCCTGAATCGTCTCGTGCCCACCGGCGTAGTCCGCGGCCATGAGGAACACATCGCCCGATGAACTGTCCTTGGCGAGATACGTGCCTAGAGCGCGTCCTGGATCGCGGTTGTCGTAAGCGGCCCGCCAGATCCAGTCCGAGGCGAGGTCACCGCCCAGCCCAATCGAACCGGTGTTCCCCAGCAGGACGGGCACCTTGCTGCTGTCGAAGATGTCGCGGCTGCCCATGGCAGTCGGCCCGGTGACGACTCCGACCACTACGTCGACCTGCTCCTGCTGAACCAGGCGAGTTGCAGCGACAACGCCGCTCTGAGGAGTCTCACCCTCGTCAACGGTGACCACCTCGACGTCGTGGCCGCCGATCTGGTTGTCGTGCTCCTTCAGGAACAGCCGGAACCCCTGCTCCATGTCTCGACCGACAGCGGAGTACACGCCTGACTGAGCGACTACGAGGCCCACCTTGAGCGTGTCGTCGCCGCCATCGTCGGACTGCCCGAGAGAGCTTCCGCCACACCCCGCCAGCATCGCCATTGCCGCGGCGACGACTGTCAGTCGTCCGCGTTTTGCGAGTGTCCACATGCCCATCGCGCGCCCTATCTGTTCGGAGAGTCAGGCAGGTCTCGCCCTTCACTTGGAGCGAAACGCTAGGGGGACCGCCGGGCCGCCTGCATTACCCGGACGGGTACAAGAACAGTCGCGAGCGGCGGGGTCATGGCGCTTTGCGATCGCCCAGGGCGTCTAGCCAGGAGCGGGCCGCAACGAATAAACCCGAACGGGTACTTCTGTGGCGGCGGTGATCGGCGTGCGGTGAAAGAAGGTTCCACGGACGTTGATGGCCAGGATCCCGATGACGAGGATGAAGAGCACCAGCAGCAATCGCAGCGAAGACCACGACGAGGTCGGAGAAAGCGCCACCGACCTGTTGGTGGCGCCAGCATCAAGTGCTGCTGGTGGGCTGACCAAGACGGTGCTGGAGACCGCGCTGGAGGAGGAGATCTCCTTGATCGTCAATAGAGCGGCCGCGGAGTTCATTGTGCAGCATGCCGGGTCCCCCTGACCGTAGGCGGCGATGATGAGCCAGGTCCACAGATCAGCGGCCTGTGGGTTGCGGAGCTTCGGCGTGGTCCAGCCGAGCGTCTGTTTCCAGAGCCGGAACGTATGCTCAAGATCGAATCCGCGGAGGAATGGCCTGAGCGGCGGTCACCGCCGCCACGTCGGCCTCGGCCTCCAGCCGGACGGCGTCCAGCACCGCGGTCGAGGAGGTCCGCCCCGTCTCCAGCGCGGCGATGATCCAGTACGGCCAGCCCGGGATCATCAGATGCTGATCCTTGCTGCGGCCGTAGGTGTGGCAGCACGATCGGCCTGGGCTGGTGGCCGCGTCGGGCCGCAGCCACGGGGAGACGTCCACCGCCAGGACCAGGCGGTCACCTGCGGTCCTGGGCAGCGGTTTGACCCAGGAAACTAGATCTAGTGATTGGACATCTCATGACACTGATCACGGCGTCTTATAGTCACTCATCAGCACCGTCGCGGAGCACCCGGTCGTCGCGCCGGTTACTGATCGCCCTTGCGGTGACCGCGCTCACCGCAAGGGCAAGCCTCGTCGTCTCCGCGCCGCCGGCCAATGCCGCCACCAGCCCGGATTACGGTCGGCGTGCAGGTCTTGACCCGAGCGAGATCCCTCATTAGCCTCCTGGTGAACGTTCACTATTTAGCCGATGCCAACCCGCGCTCACCTCCTCGGCCCGGCCTCATCACCCGATTCCCTGCTCTGGCACGCCCGTCGGGCATGGAAACAAAGGAAGCCCCCATGAACAACGGCGTTCGCCTGCCCCGGCGCGCTGGTTTCCGCGCTCTCGGCCTGGCCCTCACCTTGCTCCGGCCCCCGGCCGCGCCGGTACCCGTGCCGAGGCGAGCGGTGGGAATGTCACCATCCGCTTCAATTGGTGGGGCTCGAAGGCAGGCGTGCCGCTTCCCGACGACGCCAAGTGGCCCTGGGACGAGTACGTACAGCGCATCGCCGAGCGCTACCGGCGGGTCAACGCCCTCAGAGGGTGTCTTCGAACTCCATATGTGATCTTGAGGAACCGAGCGATCGGTTCGAGATCAGAGAAGACGTTGGATAGCGATATCGAGAAGAGGGCGGTATAGGCACACGTCATCGCGGGTCAATGGGTATGACGTTCTGATTTCACCACGACGAGCAGACCCGCCGTGATCAGCCCGCCGGCGTGCAGGCAGAGCGTTGGGACGATGCCGAGCCGTTCGCCGAGCACGCCCGCCAGCGCCATCCCGAGCAGTGACGTGGCGGCCTGGGCGCTGATGAGGAGCCCGAAGACCGCGCCTAACCGGTCGTCGCTGGTGGCTGTTTGGGCGAATGTGGTGAGTCCCGCCATCGCTGCTGCGGCCGGTAGCCCGGCCAGGGCGATCAGCGCGATGGCCGGCCATAGCTCATGCGTCAGGAGTGGGTAGGTGAACAGCGCCAGGTCGGCCAAGCCGAAGACGACCGTTCCCCATCCGAACAGCGCTCGCGGGGTGGCGTTCCCCGGGCGGGCGGCGATCGCCAGACCGCCGGCGATCCCGCCGACTGCCTGCGCCGACAGGAACAGCCCGTAGGCGTCCCCTTTTCCGCCGAGCACGTTGGCCACGAACGGCGCCGCGAGCGTCGCGAAGATGCCCTCGCCCAGCCCTGTGATCACCATGTATGCCACCAGCAGGCGCACGCCGCGGTTCGTTCTGGCCAGCCGCAGCCCGGAGACCCATTGCCCGCCCATTGTCGTCGCGGCCGTGGCGCGTCGAGCCGGCGTCCGCAGGCGTGCCAGTAGGAGTGCGGAGATCAGGAAGCCGGCCACGCCGATCCAGACGACGGCGGCCAGCCCGCCCGCGCTGACCGCGACCCCGCCCGCCAGCGCTCCCAGCAGTCTGGCGGCCTGGCCGGTCTGCCCGTGTAATGCGTTGGCCCTGACGAGCTGCGAGGCGGCCACGATCTGTGGCACGAGGGCTTTCTGGGCGGGGAACAGGACTGTGCTGAGCACGCCTGTCCACAAGGCGACGGCGTAGACGATCCACACCTGGCCCGGTTCACTTACCGCCAGGAGAGGCAGCAGCCCCAGCGCGAGCAGCACGTCCGTGATCGCCAGCAGCCTGCGGCGGTCCCATCGGTCGGCGAGCACGCCCGCCAGTGAGCCGAGCAGGACGTCCGGTAACCGGGCGGCCAGCAGCATGGTGGCGCTGGACAGTGTGGATCCGGTGAGTACGTAGACGTGGTAGGCCAGGCCGGTGCTGATGACCCAGTCACCGGTCTGCGAGATCAGCCCGGCCGTGAGTAGTCGCCGGTAGTCCTGATTCTTCCCGAGGAGGCTCCGGATCCCGCCCGGCGCCTCCTCGGTCGACTTTGCCGGAGCGCTCGTGGCCTCCCCCGCCGGTTCCTCTCCCGGCAAGGTGGCGTCCAAGGCGTCAGTCACCGGTGCCGGTGGTCGGGAGCGGAACCAGGAGGGTGGTCAGCAGGACGGGCCTGGCCCCCTCCGGCCGCTCGGACGGGTCGGCGATCCGCGCCATCAGCGGCTCCAGCAGCCGGTTGAACGCGGCGTCGAAGGAGGCGAGTTCGTCGGGTGTGACGTAGAGATAGGAGCTGCCGATCCCACCGGCCTTCCGCCATGCGTCCGGCTCCTCCATGCGGCGCTCCTGCCATTCGGCCAGTCGTGACAGCGCCCGTTCGGCGATGACCTGTTCCAGCAGGCCACGGGCGGCCGAGGCCTCGGGGGTCGACTCTGCGTCGGACCACTCCTGGGTCAGTGACGTCGCCTTCCACGGCCGTTCCCGCTCGTCGCGCGCCTCGGCCTGCTCCACGAAGCCGTACTTGGCGAGTTGCCGCAGGTGGTAGGAGGCCAGTGCCTGGCTGATGCCGACCTCGCGGGCGGCGTCCGCGGCGGTCGTGGCGCCGGCCCGCATCAGCAGCTCGTGCAGTGCCAGGCGGACGGGATGGGCGAATGCCCGCATGGCGGCCGGGTCGTCGAGCACACGTCGTGGCCTCTTCCTCCAGGATTCCAAAGACATACTTGGAATCCTGGGTCAATCAGGATCAGATGTCAAGGAACCTTTGGAATGTGAATGCATGCCGATCAAGGTGTGTTTGTTGCGCAGATACACATAGGGATCAGCCTGCCTGGGCCGGGTCAGGCTGACGCTTGGTCCATGCCCGGCCTGCCTGCCTCCGGGTCAGTCGCCGGCTCATGAGCGTGATTGCCGCGACGGTCAGGTGAGCTTCGCTGTGCGAGGGTTTGCGCTCAAAGTCGACCACGTTCCGGCGAGCGTTCATCAACCACCCGATCGTCCTCTCGACGATCCACCTTCGCGCGAGTACTTTGAACCCGGTCTGACCAGGCCGTTTCGTTACAACCTTCAGAGTGAGGTGCAGGAAGTGGCGGGCCCACTCGACCAGCGTCCCGGCGTAGGCGCTGTCGCCCCAGATGAGGGTGAGCTGCGGGTGCAGCATCCGCAGCCGGGCCAGTAATTCCCGGGCGGCGTCGCGGTCGGGCTGTCCAGCGGCCGTGACCATGACCATCATGAGCAGGCCGAACGTGTCCACGACCAGGTGACGTTTCCTGCCTCCCACCTTTTTCCCGGCGTCATAGGAGCGCGAACGCCCGGTGACGGTGGCCGCGGCGCGCACCGACTGGGAGTCGATGACGCCCGCGACCGGGTTGGGGCAGCGCCCAGCTCGCAACCGGATGGCACGGCGAAGCTCATCACGGACCCGGTTGAAAACCCCGGCCCGGGTCCAACGGCTGAAGAAGCCGAACACGGTCTGATAAGGCGGAAAGTCCGCTGGCAGGGCCCTCCACTTGCAGGCGTTGTCGGTCACGTACCTGATCGCGTCGAAGATGTCGCGGCGGTGGTGCTTTTCCGGGCGCCCACCGGTGCGCGTCCGGCAGGCGGGCACCGGCAGGAGGGGCTCGATCAACGCCCACTCCTCATCGCCGGTGTCGGACGGATAACGGCGCGGACGCATCGGCTCACGCTCGCCCGGCCTTGTTGAGCAGACCCAGCGCCGCCTGCACCACGTTGAGCTGGCCCAGCACCAGGTTGACCCACTCCTCCTCCGGCCGGGCGGCAGCGTGCGGTGCCACCGTCGCCGAGAGCAGGCGGCTGATCCGGGTCAGTTCGGTGCGCATCCGCGAGCGCTCGTATGCGATCCAGTCATCGGGTTGGGAGGAGAAACGGTAGCCGTCGGCGTAGGTCCAGATCAGCGGGGTCAAGTGGGCCATCGCGGAGACCTCCCGGATGTAGAGGATGCCCTTGCGGACCTGGTAGAGACTCAGTTTGGTGGCGCCGACCAGTTGCCGGGCGGTCAGTCCGGCCGGGCGGGCCTCCAGCAGCGCGAGACGAACCTGGTCGCCGCAGACGTTGGCGGCCAGGCCCCTGGAGGGCATGGCGCTACTCGCCGCGCAGCAGCCGGGCCAGGCCCTCGTCCAGGCTCACGTCGCCGGACTCCACGGCCGCCTCCAGCCAGTCGGCGGTCGCGCGCACCCGGCCGAGATTGCGCGCCACGACGGCCTTCTCCTCGGCGGTGAAGGCGTGCCCTCGAAGCGTCGGCAGCACCCGGCCCACCGCGGCCACGAACACCGAGCACGCGCCGACCAGTTCGATGAGGTCGCGGCTTCGCTCGATCCGGGGCAGCGCCGGGGTGCGCTCCCGGGCCGCCTCGCCGGCCTGCCTGGCCTGATCGACCTGCGCACGGTTGACCAGATGCCGGGCGGTGGTGTCGGTCATCGCCTTGAAGGCGACCTCCGGGCGGCGCAGCAGATCGGTCGCCACGGCGGCGGCGACCTGCTCGTCGCGGGCCAGGTCGTGGATGCGCTCCACCTTCTGCTGCACCGAGGTGGTGTCGGCGAACTTCTGGTCGACGGCCTGCTTGGCGGCCGTGTCGGTCCACCGGTGCGTCTGGGTGCGCCTGTCCAGCGGTGGCTTGGTGATGCGCTCCCACCGCTCCTCGTCATCGCGGAGCGAGGCCAGCGTCTTGTGAATGTAGTACGGGACCCTGTGCCGGCGGTGCTGAGCCGGCCAGCGGGAAGCCACCCAGCGATAGGTCTCCAGGGTTTTCACCGGAATCGCGAGATCGTCGGCGAACATCTGCAGGGATTCCAAGACGCCGAACAGCGCCTCGCCCCGGTCCGGATGCGCGCCGCCGTGCGGCTGCATCGGCTCGATTTCCAGCGCCAGGTCCCCGAGCTCGAACTGGGAACGGGTCTGGAGCTCAACCAGCTCCCGGGCACGGGTGATGATCTGTTCGTACCGCTCCTGGCTGACGTGACCGATCATGGTCGGCATGGTCCGCTCTCCCCTCGCACGCGACGTACGGGACAACGGCGGGATGCGGACCACCAACACCAAGCATCCTATTGATCACGTCTAGTGACAATCCCTGGCAAACAAGGTCTTTTGTGTTTCCCTAACGATCATCAACAGGGATCAAAGACACCTTCTCAGGCCGCAACCGATCCAGACGCCCAACGTGAACGCAGGCACGTCAATGGCCGACATCTTCGGTCGGATCAACCAGGACGTGCTCTTCGACCGGCTCACCCCTGGAGCAGGACGGCAGAAGCACGTCGCCGAATACAAGTCCCAGATATGAGAGAGGACCCGCTTTGCCCGACTCGCCCCTGACCGCTTTTCGTCGGCGGCTTCCCGGCATCGTCTACGGTGGTGACTACAACCCGGAGCAGTGGCCACGACAGGTGTGGCAGCAGGACGTACGGCTCATGAGAGAGGCGGGCGTCAGCCTGGTCAGCCTAGGTGTCTTCGCCTGGTCCGCGCTCGAACCGGCCGAGGGCCGGTTCGAGTTCGGCTGGCTCGATGAGATCATGGATCTGCTGTGGTCCAACGGCATCCTGGTCAACCTCGCAACCCCGAACGCCTCACCCCCGCCGTGGCTGGCCACCGACTTCCCTGAGACGCTCGGCGTCGACCGTCAGGGGTGCGCTTCGGCGTCGGCAGCCGGGGACACTTCTGCCCCTTCTCGGCGGTCTATCGCGACCGCAGCCGGCGCGTCGCGCGCAGGCTCGCGGAGCGGTACGGCGGACATCCCGGCCTGGCCATGTGGCACATCGGCAACGAGTACCACTCCTCGTGCTTCTGCCCCTCGTGCGACGACCGCTTCCGTCAGTGGCTCCAGGAGCGCTACTCCTCGCTGGAGGAGCTCAACCGCCGCTGGGGCACGATGGTCTGGAGCCAGCAGTACAGCGACTGGGCCCAGGTCCACCTGCCCCAGCCCGTGCGGTTGGGCCAACCCCGCCCGGGAGCTCGACTTCGGCCGTTTCACCTCCGACAACCTGCTCGACCTGGTCGTGCGGGAACGCGATCTGCTCCAGTCGATCACGCCGGACGTGCCCGTCACCACGAACTTCTTCCGGTGCCGGCTGATCGACAGCCACCGCTGGGCGCAGGAGCTGGATATGGTGGCCTTCGACTGCTACCCGGATCCGGCGAAGCCGGAGTCGGTGATCACTGCGGCGTTCCAGTACGACCTGATGCGGTCAATCGGCGGCGGCGAGTCTTGGATGCTGATGGAGCAGGCCGTCGGCGCGGTCAGCCAGTGGCAGATCAACCTGGTCAAGCAGCCGGGACGGATGCGCCTGGGCTCCTACCAGGCCATGGCGCACGGGTCCGACGCGGTCATGTTCTTCCAGTGGCGGGCCGCGCGGCAGGGACAGGAGAAGTTCCACTCGGCGATGGTGCCGCACGGGGGCGAGAAGACACGCTCGTGGCAGGAGGTGGTGGCGCTCGGCAGCGAGCTGGGGCGGCTGGCAGAGGTCGCCACGGCACGCACCCAGGCCGAGGTCGCCCTGGTGTGGGACTGGCAGAACTGGTGGGCGGTCGAGGGATGCGCTCATCCGGTGAACACCTTCGACTACGTGGACACCGTGGCCCGCCACCACCGGGCGTTGTGGAACGGCCACGTCGCCGTCGACGTCGTCACCCTCGACGATGACCTGTCGCCCTACCGAGTCCTGGTGATCCCGAACCAGTACATGATGAGCCCCGCGCAGACCGAGGCCGTCCGGCGGTTCGTCGCCGAAGGCGGGCATCTGCTGGCGTCCTTCTTCTCGGGGATCGTCAACGAGGACGACGAGGTCGTCGAGAACGGCTACCCCGGGGCGCTCCGAGAAGTGATCGGCGTCCATGTCAGGGAGTTCTCCCCCCTTCTGGACTCGGTGACCGTGCGCGCCGCTGACGGCCAGACTCTGCTCGACGGTGGCTTCACCGCGACCTGCACCTTGTGGCAGGACGACATGGCCGTCGAGACCGCCCGCCCGCTCGCCGTGTACGACGAGGGCTACCTCGCCGGCCAGCCGGCGATCGTCGACCACGAACTCGGCCAGGGCCACGCCGTCTACCTTGGCACCCGCCTGGACGACGATGCGCTCGAAACGCTGGTGAAGCAGGTTCTCGACCGTGCCGGTGTCCGCTCTGTGCACGCCGCGCCACGAGGGGTCGAGGTCGCCGAGCGGCGGACCGCGACACACAGGTTCCTGTTCCTGCTGAACCACCGCCAGGACAAGGCCGCCGTGGTTCTCGACCGTTCCGGCGTCGACCTCATCACCGGGCGCCGTCTCGTGCCCGGGGAGGAACTCGTGCTCGACGCCGCGGACGTCGCCGTTGTGCAGTCGCCCCTGATCCCTTCACCCTGAGGACGATGAAGGAGCTCTGCACACCCCTGGCCAGAGGGCCAGACAAGGAGAGCGCGCGGCCTGGACGCTCTTGCTCGCGTGGTTCCAAAAAGTGTTATCCGGGCGCCCACAGCCCGTCTCCTGCGGGTGAAAGATCGTCTCGCGGCTGCCGTGCGGGGAATGAGATTCATCTCCCACAGATGGGCTGACCGTCGTCAGGCAGGGGATGGAGTTCCAGGATGGCCAGTAGCGGGTCAGGTAGGCGCCCGACTGGGAATACCAGGTCGCATAGACCTTCTCGACCCGCAGGTCACGCAGCGGGTTGTTGCGCCTAGGGCTCTTCAACGCCGCACCCGCCTGGCTGAGGATGTCCCACACCAGCCCACCTTCGGAATCGGCGGCGGAGTTGGGCGCCCGGCCGGGGCAGCCGCGCAGGTCGGGCCAGGACAGCGTGCCGTACCGGGACGGGTCGAACTTCTTCCATGACGCGATCGCGTTCGGCGCGCTGGTGGTACCGACGTAGGCATCACCGCGTCGCAGGTACTCATCGTGGGAGGTCATGATGTCGGTCACGACCGTTCCCGCTCTCGCTCCTTGTCCCAGCGGCGTTCCACCTTGGCCAGCGCGTAGCGCTCACTGAGCTTGACTCTGTGGGCTTTCCTCCGCGAGAACTACACGAACTGCAGCTGCGCAACCGCGCGGAGCAGCGAGAACCGGACTGGCACAAGCGCTACGCGGTGCGTTCCGGCATCGAGGGCTCGCCCGCGACGACTTTCGCATCGACTTCGACCGCCAGGAAGTCACCTGCCCGCCGGCGGTGTTCCTGGACGCCATCGTGGTCAAAGTCCGCGACAACAACACCGTCCAGGCCAGAGGAGTCGATCGCGCAGTTCGAGGCCGATCGGGACCGGAACTTATACAAGATCTGGAATCGGTTGTCCTCGGGCTCGTATTTCCCGCCGCCGGTGAAGGCGGTGGAGATCCCCAAGCCGGGAGGTAAGGGGGTGCGGGTGCTGGGCGTGCCCACGTGCCTCGCGGACTGCGCGTTCACGCAGAAGGAGCGAGGTTTCGGAATCGTTCGTCACGATCACTCACCCGTTCCATCCGCTGCGCGGGAAGCGGCTGCGCGTGCTGTTCGAACGCAGGCTGTCCGCTGGGCTGGCGTTGTCTTGTGAGGGTGGTCCGCTGGGCACCATCATGGTGCCGGTGGAGTGGACCGACCGAGGCCAGGACACCAGCGAGCCCGAGGCGACGGAGACTGCGCTGAGTTACGAGGCTCTGGTGGAGCTCGCCGCTCTCGTCGCCGCGTTGAAGGGCCGCCAGCAGGACTGAAATGCCAGGCTGTCACTGTCGCGATTGCCCGGAATGTGGTGACGCTGCCTGGAATGTGGTGTCCCGTCGGTGGTATTTCTCGCACTATCCATAACGGATTGTGACCGTTGCGGGTGGTGTTGGTCGTTCGTCTCCTCTGTCATGGTGCGAGTAGTCATTGCCGGGACCGGATGGTCTTTTCGGGGAAGAAGGGCCAATCCGGTTCAAGTGGTGATGAATCATGACAATCGAGGCTGGCGGTCTTGGCGCAGGCGAGAAGAACCACCTGGATCCGCCGGGACCGGGTGGCTTGACCGCATGCGCCGAGGTGATCGCGGTGCTGGCGAACATGCTGGAATCCGCCCTGGCCAGCGGCCCGCAGACGGTGTCGGCGCACCGGATGCGCGAGAAGGCGCCCGGCGGTGACGCTGCCGCCGTGGCAAGCGGTGAAGGCGACGGAGCGAGCACCGATGATCCGGGGAGAGTCGAAGGTGATGCGTTCGCACCTGGAACGCGTCGCGATCGTGTATGTCCGCCAGTCGACGCTGGTCCAGATCCGCGAGCACACCGAGTCGACCCGGCGCCAGTACGATCTGGCCGATCTGGCGGCTCGGATGGGCTGGGACGGGTGCGACATCGAGGTGATCGACTGCGATCTGGGGTTGTCGGGACGCAGCGCCACCCGCAGGGACGGGTTCAAGCAGCTGGTCGCTCGCATCTGCCTGGGCGAGGTGGGGGCGGTGTTCGGACTGGAGGTCTCCCGGCTGGCCCGCTCCAACGCGGACGTGGCCCGCCTGCTGGAGCTGGCCCGCTTCACCGACACCCTGGTGATCGACACCGACGGGGTCTATGACCTGTCCGACATCAATGACCGGTTACTGCTGGGCTTGAAGGGCCAGATGGGCGAGGCCGAGCTGCACTGGCTGACCAGCCGGATGAACGAGGCCAAACGCGCTGCGGCCGCCCGCGGGCAGTTGCGGCTGCCGCTGCCGGTCGGGTTCTTCTACGACGAAGACCAGAACGTGGTCATCGATCCGGACGAGGAGATCGCCACCGCGATCGCGGACGTGTTCGCCGCGTTCACCGCGACCGGGTCGGCCTACGGGGTGGCTGGGGCGTTCGCCGGACGCCGCTTCCCACGCCGCGCTTATGGCGGGGTCTGGGCCGGGCAGGTCCGCTGGGGGCGGCTGACCCATGCACGGGCCGTCGCGATCTTGCGCAACCCGGTCTATGCCGGCGCCTACGTTTACGGACGCCGCAAGTCGCGCCAGGTCGTCCATGCTGATGGCAGCGTGCACGCCGCCGTCACCGAGCTGCCCCGCGAGCAGTGGGAGGTCCTGCTCCTGGATCACCATCAGGGTTACCTGTCCTGGGAGCAGTACCTGACCAACCAGGCCAAACTGGCGGCCAATCGCACCAACGCCGGAGCCCGCCCGCCCCGCGAGGGCAGCGCACTGTGTCAAGGCATCGTGCTGTGTGGCGGCTGCGGCCGGTCCATGCAGGTCCGCTACCAAGACCGGCTACCCCGCTACGAATGCAGCCATTCCCGCGCTGATCACGTTGCCACGCCGTGGTGTGGGTCGATCCGCGCCGACATCATCGATGTCGCGGTCGCCGAGGCGTTCTTGGCCGCGGCCGATGCATGTCAGCTGTCCCTGGCGCTGGCGGCGGCCGAGGAGGTCACCGCCCGCCATGCCCGCGGCCTGCGCGGCGCCGAGCTCGCCGTCGAACGCGCCCGCTATGCCGCGCAACGCGCCGAACGCGCGTTCTTGGCCTGCGAGCCGGAAAACCGGCTGGTCGCTCGCACCCTGGAGGCCCGCTGGGAGAGCGCGCTGGCCGACCTGGCCGAGGCCACCGCGATGCTGGCCACGATCAGCCAAGCCCAGCCCGCCGTCCCCGACCCCGGCCAGTTGGCTGCCGCCCTCACCGACCTGCCTGCCCTCTGGCAGGCCACCACCACTAGCGACAAAGACCGCAAACGACTGCTGCGCACCACGCTGGCCGACGTCACCATCACCGCCGACCACGACGACCCGACGCTCGTCCATATCGGCCTGCGGTGGAGATCAGGAGCCACCGACCTGCTGCACCTGCGGCGCGGCAAACGCGCCCCCACCGCCCGCACCACCGACCCCGCAGCGATCGACCTCGCCATGCGGATCGGCCCGGCCTGCGACAACGCGGCCCTGGCCGCCGCGCTGAACGCCGCCGGTCACCGGACCGGCACCGGGCAGCCCTTCGACGGCGTGGCCGCCGCGAACCTGCGCCACTACCACCACATTCCCTATCCCGGGCTGTTGCACGACGGTGAACTCACACCCCGCCAGGTCGCCGCCCGCATCGGCGTGTCCGTCGGCACCATCCACTACTGGATCAACGCCGGTTACCTGGCCGCGCGCCGTGGCCCCGCCAACCGGTGGGCGATCCCGTTCCCGCCCGAGGTCGAAGCCGCCTGCACCGACCGGGCGGCCAGCTCCACGCACCAGCACCGTGACCAGGACCATCAGCCCCGCCAACCACACGAGCTGAGCGTCGCCCAGGTCGCCCACCGGCTCGGCGTCAAACCCGACGTCGTCTACCGATGGACGCAGTGGAGCTACCTGCCGGCCCGCCGCGGCCTGGCCGGACGGCTGTGGATCGACTTCACCCCCGCCGTTGAGGAAGCCTGCCTGCAGAGAATCGCCAGCTCACCCAAGCTCCCCGCCGATATCAAAGCCCAAGCCCAGCAACGTCTGAAAAGGAAGGCAGTATGAAATACGCGTCCCGACCGTGGCCGACCGGGTGGCCCAGACGGTGGTGCGGATGTATCTGGAGCCGGAGGTCGAGCCGATCTTCCATCCGGATTCGTACGGCTATCGGCCGGGCAAGTCGGCGCTGGATGCGGTCGGGGCGTGCCGGGTGCGATGCTGGAGGAAGGACTGGGTGATCGATATGGACATCCGGGCCTTCTTCGACACCGTGCCGCATGAGCTGGTGCTCAAGGCCGTCGCCAAGCACGTCTCCGCCGATCAGCGGTGGATCCTGCTGTATGTCCAGCGATGGCTGACCGCCCCGCTGCAGCAGCCGGATGGCACCCTACTCGCCCGAGATCGCGGAACTCCGCAAGGATCGGCGACTCTCCATTGCTGGCCAACCTGTTCATGCATTACGCGTTCGATGTGTGGCTGGTCCGGGAGTTCCCGAAGGTCACGTTCGAGCGGTACTGCGACTTATGCCGACGTCGGCATAAATCGCATTATGCCGAGGTCCGGGTTATGCCGACCCGGTTTGAAAGTTGCCTGGTCAAGGCGGCGGGCAAGGTCTTGATGTCGGCATAATCCTGCGCGTTTGCTGGTGATCTGCCTGTCTGGTTCGTGTCAGTGGTTCCTCCGGACGGGAGATGATCATGGAGACGGACGTGGATGCCGGCTGCGCGTCGGCGGGCGACGGCAGCGCGGGGCTGCTGGCGGAGTTCCGTACGTGGCTGGACCGGGAACGGGGCCTGTCGCCGGTGTCGGTGCGCTGCTATTCCAAGCAGGCGAAGGCTTTCCTGGCCGCGATAGGCGGGCCAGGTGCGGTGAGCGACCTGGACGCGGCCAAGGTCACCGCGTTCATGGTGGACTACTCCCGGGACCGCAATACCTGGTCGGCGAAGGCGATGGTGACGTCGCTGCGGGCGTTCCTGCGGTTCGCGCACGTGATCGGGCGGACTGCCGTTCCGCTTGCTGGGGCGGTCCCGGCGGTCGCGTCATGGCGGCTGTCCGCGCTGCCGCGCGGGCTACCGTCGGCCGAGAGCGAGCTGCTGCTGGCGGGCTGCGACCGGGACACGGCGGTCGGCCTGCGCGATTACGCGGTCCTGTCGCTGTTGGCCCGGCTCGGGCTGCGCGGGGCCGAGGCTGCCGGGCTGCAGCTCGGTGACATCGACTGGCGGGCCGGCGAGATCGCTGTCACAGGCAAGGGCAGCCGCACCGAGCGGCTTCCCCTGCCAGCCCCGGCCGGGGAGGCGCTGGCCGCCTGGATCTGCGGCGGCCGTCCCACCTGCCGGTCGCGGGCGGTGTTCGTGACGGTGCGGCGGCCTTACCGGCAGCTGACGCCGGAGGCGGTCCGCGCGATCATGGGCCGGGCCTGCGACCGGGCCGGGCTCGAGCGCCGCGGCGCGCACCGGCTCCGGCACGCGCTGGCGACCGAGATGCTGCGCGCCGGCGCGTCGCTGCCCGAGGTCGGGCAGGTGCTGCGGCACCGCAGCCAGCTGTCCACCTCGCTCTATGCCAAGGTCGACCAGGACGCGCTGCGCCCGCTGGCGCGCCCGTGGCCCGGAGTCGGCCGGTGAGCCCGCTGCGGGCCAGGGCCGAGGAGTACCTGGCCATGCGCCGCGCGCTCGGCTTCAAGCTCACGACCCAGGGCCGGCACCTGATGAGCTTCGTCCGGTTCTGCGAGGAGCGCTGCGTCGTCCGCGTGACAGCCGACCTGGCGATCGAGTGGGCGACCCAGACCAGCCGGGGCAGCGGCGACGAGGTCTACCAGGCCCGGCGGCTCGACGTCGTGCGGATCTTCGCCCGGCACCTGCAGGCGCTGGACCCGGCCACCGAGGTCCCGCCCGCCGACGTGCTGTCACGCCGTTACCGGCGGATCCCGCCCTATCTCTACTCCCCGCAGGAGGTCGCCGCGCTCATGGGCGCAGCCGGCACTCTCGCGCCGGCGCTGCGGGCGGCGACCTGGCGCACGCTGATCGGGCTGCTGGCCGTGACCGGCATGCGCCAAGGCGAGGCGTGCCGCCTTGAACGGGACAACGTGGACCTGCAGGCCGGGACGCTTGTGATCGCCGACTCCAAGTTCGGCAAGTCCCGGCTGGTGTTCCTGCACCCGACCGCGGCCGCCGCGCTGCGCGCCTATGAGCGGGCCCGCGACCGGCTCTTCCCGGAACCGATGGGAGGCACGTTCCTCATCAACAGCCGCGGCGGGCCGCTGGACGGGCACAACATCCAGCACACGTTCGCCGCGCTGATCGCGGCGGCGGGCATCCAGGCGCCGCCCGGCCGGCGTCCTCCCCGCCTGCACGACCTGAGGCATTCGTTCACGGTCGCGACGATGCTGGACTGGTATCGCGACGGCGGGAACGTGCAGGCCCGGCTCCCGCTGCTGTTCACCTGGCTCGGCCATGTCGACCCGAAATCGACCTACTGGTATCTCCAGGCCGTCCCCGAGCTCCTCGCCCTGGCAGCCGGCCGACTCCAACAGCAGGCCGACGGGCGGGCGGTCCGATGACCGACCTTTCCCCCATCCTGCAGAAATTCTTCACCGACCGGCTGGCCCGGCAGAAGAAGGCCAGCCCGAACACGGTCGCGGCCTACCTCGACACCTGCCGGCTCCTGCTCGCCTTCGCCCGCGACAAGACCGGCAAGCCGCCCAGCAAGCTCAGCCTCGCCGATCTCGACGCCACACTGATCGGCGCGTTCCTGCAGCACCTGGAGGATGACCGGGGGAACGGCTCAGCCACCCGCAACGCCCGGCTGGCCGCGATCCACTCGCTGTTCGGCTATGCGGCCCCACGCGCGCCCGAGCACGCCGCCGTGATCAGCCAGGTCCTGGCCACCCCGCCCCGCCGACGCGAGCGCGCCATCGTCAGCTACCTCGCCCCCGAAGAAGCCGACGCCCTGCTCGCCGCTCCCGACCGCAAGACCTGGCACGGACGCCGCGACCACGCCCTGCTCCTGCTCGCAGTCCAGACCGGCCTGCGGGTATCGGAACTCACCGCACTCACCTGCCAGGACGCGCACCTGGGCACCGGCCCGCACGTCCGCTGCCACGGCAAGGGACGCAAAGACAGGGCGACCCCGCTGACCAGCCAGGTCGTCAGGGTGCTGAAGACCTGGCTCGCCGAACTCGGCCCCGGCCCCGGACCCGGACCCGGCATGCCGCTCTTCCCGACCCGGGCAGGCGGACGGCTCTCCCGTGACGCCGTCGAGCGGCTCGTCACCAAGCACGCAACCGCAGCCTCGGGCGATTGCCCCTCGATCAAGGAGAAGAACGTCACCCCGCACACCCTCAGGCACACCGCCGCCATGTCACTCCTGCGGGCCGGAGTCGATACCTCGGTCATCGCCCTCTGGCTCGGCCACGAGAACGCCGAGACCACCCAGGTCTATCTCCACGCCGACATGAGCATCAAGGAACAGGCCCTCGCCCGCGTCCAGCAACCGGGCACCAGCCCCGGACGCTACCGCGCACCCGACACCCTGCTCGCGTTCCTCGACACCCTCTAGCCACCGCCAGGAACAACCGGATTATGCCGATCCAGGAACGGCGAACTGCCTGCTGACCAGGCGTTCTCCGGGGCCGGTCGGCATAATCCGGGCCTCGGCATAAGCCGACGATTACGTGGCGATGTGCCACAGCAGCGAGCAGGCCGAGCAGGTCAAGGCCAACCTCATGGCATGGCTGGAGCCGAGAGGACTCCGCTTCAACGAGGACAAGACACGCATCGTCCACGTTGAGGAAGGATTCTCGTTCCTGGGCTTCGACATCCGCCGCCAAGTCGATGGGCAGGGCAGCGGAAAGCTGCTCATCACTCCCAGCAAGGAGTCGGTCAAGCGGCTCCGGAAGCGGCTGTCCGCCGCCGTGCGCTCCATGCACGGCGCGAACGCGGCCGCAGTGGTGTTCCGGCTCAACCCCACCATCCGGGGATGGGCGGCCTACTACCGGAGCGTGGTCTCCAGCCGGATCTTCACCGGCCTGGACCACCACGTCTGGCACCTCACCTATCGGTGGGCCAGACGCTCGCACCCGAACAAGTCGAGGGGCTGGGTCGCAACCCGCTACTTCGGCAAGTTCCACAAGTCCCGGCAGGACCGGTGGGTGTTCGGTGACCGCGACAGCGGCGCCTATCTCACCAAGTTCGCCTGGACGAAGATCGTCCGGCATGTCCCGGTCCACGGCGGAGCATCTCCGGATGACCCCGTCCTGGCCGAGTACTGGACCGAACGGCGGCGCAAGAAGAAGGCCCCACCCGTGGACGAGCACACCGCCCGGCTTCTGCGAAGCCAAGGCGGACGCTGTCCCGCATGCGGGGGATTCCTGCTGCACGCCGAGCACGAGCCACGCAGTCCACGAGAGTGGGAGCAGTGGTTCATGACCGTCCGACGGGTGCTGGCCAAACAGCACATCGTCGAACAGGTCGACGGCCAGAACCGGACCTTCTACCGGCTCCTCCACGCGCACTGCCGACGGCAGATCCTTGCCGGAAGAGCAGTGCACCAGCCATGACGCCGACGCGGAAACCTCGTCGTCCTCGGGGCTTGCTTGAGCCGTGGTGCCTGGAAAGCGGGCACGCCCGGTTCTTAGGGGGCGGGGACGCAGCAATGCGTCCCCGCTACCCGACGGTTCCACATCCAGCGGCGCCGCAAGAGGGGGACCAGCAAGAAGTACGTCTACACCTATCCGTCGAAGAAGGCCCTGGCCTCGATCATGGCCAAGGTGCGGGTGTTAACGAGCAGATCGCGGTTCAAGACCCTCGCCGACCTGCTGCGCCAGCTCAACTGGACGCTGCGGGGATGGTGCAATTTCTTCCGGCACGGCGTGTCCGCGCGCACCTTCCGCTACCTGGACCTGTTCGCCTGGCGGCGGGTCACCCGGTGGCTGCGCAAACGACACATCGGGTTAACTGGAAGGACCTCTACCGGCGGTTCCTGACCGGTCGTCCCGGTCATCGGCCGAAAGAGGGCAAGGTGGAGCTGTTCCTTTGCCAGAAGGTGGAGGTCACCCGCTACCGCTGGCGCGGATTCAACATCCCCACCCCATGGGCAACGACAACCGCAACCGCATAGCCAGAGGGAATCCGTGGAGCGCCGGATGCTCGGAGACGGGCACGTCCGGTGCGGAGGACGGACCGGGGAGACAGGCCGGGAGAGATCTCGGAACTGCGCCCCGGTCCGACCCCTACACCAAGTTGCCCGGTCCAGCCGAGCGGCAGTTCTACGAGCTTCAACCTTCTCTACCGCTACATCACCCAAGGCCGGGTCGAAGCCGACCGCCTGCCCATCTCCCCACGCCGCCTGGCCCGGCTCGTGCTCACCCAACCCGGCAACCTCAAAGACGAGCACCGCCGCCTGCTGGACGACCTCACCACTGCCTGCCCCGAGATGATCGACCTGGCCTTTGAGCCAGATCCCCTGAAGTGACCGCGGTTGTTGGTCGGTGGTGACCGCACCTGGCGCGGTCGTGGGGCCGGTGTTGGCGGCATTTGACCGCGGGGTTGCTTGCGGTGGAAGGATGTTTGTGCTCTGGATGAGGAGCACCGGTGCCTCCAACGTCGAAGGTAGAGCTCTACGCGGCGATACGCCGGGATGCCCGTGCCGGCCTGTCCGGGCGTGCGCTGGAACGTAAGTACGGCGTCGAGCGGCGCACGGTGGTCAAGGCGGTGGCCTCGGCCTGGCCGGAGCCGCAGACCGGCCGCATCCGTACCTGGGCACGCCGAAGACCGTCGTGCCGCTTCGACCTGCACCCTTGTCCCTGGGTTCTCCGGTGACCCGCACGAAGACCATCGACGATCCCGCGTAGACCGCGATCAGCAGGATCAGAAGCCGTTGCGCATCTACCGTCAGCGACGGCGACTCGAGCCTTGAGCTTTGCACGCGGTTCATGCTGGTCGGGGCGCTCGCTCATACGGCGGAAGCACGGTGACGTGTGCACACCGAGCCTGCCTTTTCAGGGCTCTGGGTCCGTGGTGTGGGTGTGTCGGTGGTGGGCGTAGTCGCTGGTGTGTTGTTCGGCCCAGTCCTGCAGGTGTTGCAGTGCTGAGGTGACGCCGCGGGCGAGGTCGGTCAGGGCGTACTGCACCGTCGGTGGGCGGCTGGTGAGCACGGTGCGGGTGATCAGTCCACCGGCTTCGAGGTCGCGCAGGGTCTGCGCGAGCATCTTGTCGCTGACGCCGCCGGCCCGCCGGCGCAGCTCGGACCAGCGTTGCGGGCCGTCCATGAGGTCGACCAGGACCAGGGCGGCCCACCGGGCGGTGACCAGGTCGAACAGCTGCCTGCCGGGGCAGGCGGGATCGCGGACGTTGCCCCGCGCGCTTACCTGCATGTGCTCACCTCACCTAAAGGTATGTACTTCCCAAAAGAAGGTTACTCGGTCAGAGTGAGTGACCCAACCGCTGATCGTCAAGGAGTACCTGTGGTAACCGACGTTGCCGTGACCGGCGCCGCGAACACCGTGACGGTGCTCGGCGGCCCCACCGCGCTGATCCGCCTGGCCGGCTGGACGCTGCTGACCGACCCGACCTTCGACGCCGCCGGCACCGAGTACCAGAACGGCCCGGTCATGGTGCGCAAGACCGCTGACCCGGCGCTGAAGCCCTCACAACTGCCCGCCCTCGACGCCGTCCTGGTCAGCCACACCGAGCACCAGGACAACCTCGACACCGCCGGGCGTACGGTGGCCTCCGGTGCCTCGGAGGTGTTGACCACCGTCGCCGGCGCCGAAGATCTCGGGGGCGCAGCCGTCGGCCTGGAGCCCTGGCAGACCCGGACCCTGTCGAAGCCGGGCCGCACGCCGCTGAACATCACCGCGGTCCCCGCCCGCCACGGTCCCATCGGCACCGAGGCCATCACCGGTCCGGTCACCGGCTTCCTCCTGCACACCGACGACGGCTCGGCACCGACGGTGTACGTCTCCGGTGACACCGTCGACCTGGACGCAATGAGCGCCCTGGCCGACCGGTACCGCGTAGACGTGGCGCTGCTGCACCTGGGCGCGGCAGGCTTCGAGGCATTCGGTGACATACGACTGTCACTGACCGCGGCCCAGGCCGTCGAGGCCCGCCGCCTGCTCGGCGATCCCCTCGTGGTGGCCGTGCACGCCGAGGGCTGGGCCCACTACACCGAAGACCGCAACCACGTCCAGCAGACCTTCGACGCCGCCGGCGTCCCCCTGCACTGGCCCACTCTGGGGCGGCCCGTCACCCTGCCGGACCCGCACACCCGCTGACACCTCACCCAGGGCCGGCGCCGGCGCACCAGCCCGCCCCTTCTACGCCGCCGGAGACGCGGGAGCGGCTGCGGTCACCGCACTGTACGAGGGCCTCGCCATCGTGCCGGACAACACCAGCAACGCGCACGACAGCGCCCAGCAGCTTCTGGGGCTGACGCCGCGCACCCACCAGTCAATGGCTCACGCAGATCGGCCCGTAGCCGACCCGCCCGTCCGCAACGAAAAAACGAAAAGGAAAGAACATGACACCGGAAGTCGTGCACGAGCGCTTCGCCCAGTACCTCAAGGACCAGGACCTCGACGGACTGGGTTCCCTGTTCGACGAACACGCCATGTTTGTACCGGGACCGGGACAGCAGCCGGTCTACGGCAGGGAAGGCATCAAGGAAGCGCTGAAGCCCTACCTCGCCTCGCCCAGCACCATGGAGGTGAAGGCCACGTCGGTCCATCAGAACGGCGACCTGGCGATGGTCCAGCCGTCCTGGCGGATCACGAGCGAGGGCGGCACCGTGGAAGGAAAGGCGGTCGAGGTGATGAGGAGGACGACCGAGGGGGACTGGGTCTACATCATCGACAACCCCTACGGCGTCTGATTCTCGTCATCCCGGCATCACCGTCGGGCGACGGAACCTCGTCACGGCAGCGGCGGCCGTATCGACTTTCTCGATGCGGCCGCCGCTTGCTTTCCGGCGTAGCTGACACGGTCATGATCCGGTGTGGTCCGGGCGCAGTTGGCTGGGGAGGGAGCAGGTCTTCGACGTGGCGTGCCAGCCGCCCGTCAATCACGACGCCCGCAGCCTGGTCGGGCTGTCGGTCAATCCCGGCTGCGCCCGGCGCGCCCTGCTGGACGCCTGCGGCGCCGACAAGGGCAAGGTGGCCCGTCAGGCGGGCTACCCATGGCAGTTCGGCCTGTCGCGGTTCGCGCAGGCTCGAGGTAACGCCTTCGAGCATCAGGTCAAGGACTACGGCGGCGCGCGCCTGCTCGCGCTGTTGCGCGAGAGCCTCGGCCTGCCGATCGAGCAGGTGGCCTACATTCCGCTGGAAAGCGTCGGCGACAGCACTAGTGTGATGCGCCGGAAATTACATACTTAAGTACGCTGCTGATTTTGGGTGGTTGGCGGGTTGATCTTGTTGAGGTAGTCGGCGAGGGATTTGAGGATCTCGTCGGCGGTCTTTGTCCAGGTGAACGGCCGCGGGTCCTCGTTCCATGTGTCGATCCATGTCTTGATGTCGTTCTCGAGAGCCTTCACGGAGGTGTGGACGCCGCGGCGGATGAGTTTGTCGGTTAGCAGGCCGAACCACCGCTCGTTGTCGGCGTACAGCTCGGTGTGCGCCATCGCGTACAGATGAGAATGCGCCATTCGCATGCGGTGACCGTGTGATTACTGAGAGTCTTGCCGTGCTCTGTTCAGGGTTGGAGGAGGGCGGCTGACGGTGGTCTTGGATCCGCATCGCTGGTTGGAGCTGAGGCGGTTTCGCGCTCTGTATGAGTCCGGCGCGATGAGCCTGCGGGAGATCGCGGCCGCGACCGGCTTGAACCGGCGGACGGTGGCCAAGTACCTGACCGGCGAGGTGGCGATGGTTCCGCCGAAGCGCTCCTCGATCAGCCGGCCGCGGCCGCGAGTCATCGATCAGGTCGCACCGCTGATCGACGCGATGTTGCGGGCCGAGATCCTGCTCAAAGGCGCGGTCATCCACGAACGGCTGGTCGCCGACTACGCCTTCACCGGCACCTATCAACGGGTGAAGATCTATCTGCAGGAGGCCCGGCCGCGGATCGCGGCCGAGCTGGGCATCAGCCCGTACGAACTGGCGGGACTGCACCGCCGCTTCGAAGTGGTCCCAGGCGCTCAAGCGCAGGTCGACTGGGGCGATGAAGGCAAGATCTTGGCCCATGTCGGCATCGCCAAGGTCTACTCCTTCCACATGACGCTGTCGTACTCGCGGGACCCGTTCTGCTGCTTCACCACCAGCCAGGACCTGGCAACCTTCTTCGACTGCCATCGCCGGGCGTTCGAGCACTTCGGCGGCGTGCCGATGTCGATCGTCTACGACCGCACCAAGACCGTGGTGCGCCGGCACGTGGCCCCGGGCAAGGCGGTCCCGCTGCACCCCGAGGCGGTCGCGTTCGCTGGCCACTACGACTTCGACCCTGACGTGCTGGCCGCCTACCGGCCCACCGGCAAAACGTTGGCTTCACACTGCACCCCTTCGGTTCGATTCGCTTGTTCCTGGTGTTTGTGCAGGTCGCCGGT
>NZ_JBITMP010000082.1:0-33160 GCF_044466425.1 Nonomuraea sp. NPDC049400 | reverse complement strand
ACACCCGAAAACAGCCCCTCCACCTGCGGAACCGTTCCTCGTGGAGGAATTGGACCAGAAAACGATCACCAGGAATCACACAGTGGATTCAGGCTTAGGGAGGCAGCGGCCAATTCCAGCGCCAAGGGAATTCCGTCGAGTCGCTGGCACACCTCGTTGACCAAGCCCGCATTGTGCGGGCCGATGACGAGGTCGGGCGTGGCTTGGTGTGCCCGATCGACAAACAGCTGTACCGCTTCGGTCATCATCGGACCGGCAGGATCGGCGTCGGTAACGTGCATGGGGTCGATGCCGACCAGGTGCTCGCCTTCGGCGTCGAGCGGCACTCGGCTCGTGGCGATAATGCGCAATCGTGGAGCCGCACGCAGCAGGACCGCAGTCAAGTCGGCGACGGGTTGCTGGAGATGCTCGCAGGTGTCCAGGATCAGCAGCAGTTCGCGATGCTGCAGGTACTCACTCAGCACCTCACGTTCATCGCGGGCCGATACATCCGCTAGGCCGAAGGCCGCGATGATGGCGCTGGGCAGCACGTGGGGATCGGTCAGGGCCGACAGTTCCACCATCCACACGCCGTCGGGGAAGTCAGCCCGCAGCTGGCGCGCGACGTGGATCGCAATGCGGGTTTTGCCGATCCCTCCTCCGCCGTAGGCGGTGACCAAGCGCGAGTGCCCAAGGGCGCGGGCGACGCGGGCGCAGACCTCGTTGCGGCCGATGAAGGTCGTGGTGGGTGCCGGGAGGTTGCCTTCCTGACGCTTCAGCCACTGAAATCCCACAGCAAAACGCCTCCCCGTGTGCCGAGAGCGGTCGACAACGACGACGCCCCTTTGGGGGCATCACGAGTTTGAACGAAACCAGGCGCCGGCTCCCTCTTGCGGTATGACTAGAGTAGCGGCAGCGATCTACTAGCGTGATCCTCGACCACGCGCTAAGTTGCGAATCAGGAAGCGCATCAGATCCTGAGGCAGGAGGAGCCGTGTGATGGCCGCATCCGAGCCGAACGCTCGTGTGGCAAGGTGGCTGGATCGCCTCATAAGTGCTGAGTGGCCAGGCGTTCGTCCCAGCGCTCGCGCGCTGGAGCAAGCCATCAAAGACAACAACGGCGGCCAGGGCCCTTCCTACCAGACCCTGATAAACCTGCAGGACCCTACGCGGCATAGCCGAGTGGAAGAACATACGATTACGGAGATCGCGTCGTTCTTCAAACAACGTCCGGCTGATGTGGAACAGCAACTGGGCATCAGGCTCAGTCCGAACGCCAAGCTGGTGCTGTCGCTGGATGCCGACACCGATGGCTTGCGCGAAGCGGCCTTGGCGCTCGCGCAACTGCCAGACGAGAAGCGGCTCAACTTTCAACGGATGATCAGCCAGGCCGCCGCCAACGCGCCTGAGTCCGCGTCTTCCTCGCCTGCTGCAGCTCAGCGGGAAGGCTCTAACTCCTACTGATCTTGTGGTGCGTGAGAACGTCGCGTGCCGTGTACGAGGCCGGCCTGCGACATAGCCAACGACACCGAGGCGAGAGCCTGGTGACGGAGGCGGGCTACGCAAAGCTCAGTCTCCTTGCTGTTGATGCTCATGGCACCGACACCGGCCAGGGGCACTTCGGCCTTCTTCATGGTTGCCTGATGAGTCATGACGACGCACAAGCGATAGTACGGAATGTCGGCATGATTTGGGGTTAGCATTCGGTCATCATCAGGTTATTTTTGGCCGTGGCCGCATTCCTCCTGGCTGCGTCTTTCCCCACGCCCTGCCCTCGAGGCCTGTTCTACATTTGGTCTAGATTCATTGGTGGAGATCCGCTTACGATTGCCGTCGTTTGCAGACTGTTTCGCCTCGGTTGACGCAAGCGGACAACATTTACGTTCGCAAGCTCTGCCCGACCGATGCGCTCGCGACGAGAAGGACATCTGTGCACACCTCGACGTCACCCGTGCATACCTGGGCGCCGGCTCCCACACCCTCCCCGGCAACGACTTCCCGTGGAACAAGCCCTCGCACGCGTGGAGCACGATGGCAAGAGAAGATACTCGAATCCACCGCGGTGATGGGCAACGAACCGATCCCGAGAACCCCCAGTGGCGCCCTGTGTGATCCAATGCAACGTCTTCCGGACATGGCGTTCCGGCCAACGGGACGCCCGGTCGGATAGCGGAACACGTTCCACCATGAGCGATCATTTATCAGCCCAACCCCCACCAAGGATCATCATGAGACCGGCAATCGACACGACGAAGCCCTCACCCGCACGCATGTATGACTACTTCCTCGGCGGCAAAGACAACTACCAGGTAGATCGGGACGCGGCCCAAATCGTGCTTAAGGACGCACCGGAGGCCAAGGACGTAGCAGTGGTCAACCGCCGATTCCTCAAGAGGGCGACCTGGTACGCCACCAAAAACCGAGGCGTTCGCCAGTTCCTGGACCTAGGCTCCGGCCTGCCCACCCAGGAGAACGTTCACGAGGTCGCCCAGGCTGACGCACCCAATGCGTGCGTCGTCTACGTCGACAACGACCCCAGCGTGCTTCTGCACTCGAAGGGCCTCATCGTCAATAACGACCGCACGGGCTACGTGCAAGCGGACATAAGGACTCCCGCCGAGATCATCACTAGCCCTGTGACACAGCGCCTGATCGACTTTAACAATCCGGTCGCGGTGATGCTCGTCTCCGTCCTCCACTTCATCCCCGACGCGGACGACCCGTACGGCATCGTCAAGGACCTGATGGATCAGGTGCCATCCGGGTCCCTGCTCATCCTGTCGCACGTGACCACGGACAACATCAGCCCCGTGGTGGCGGAGCGAATTCAACAGCAGCAGTTGGCGGTCCCGCTGAACCTCCGGTCCGGTATGGACATCCAGCGCTTCTTCCACGGGCTCGACTTGGTGGACCCCGGCTGTGTCTTCCTTGAGCAGTGGGCACCGGGCGAGATCCTTCCGGTCGATGAAACTGCGCCGTTAAAGCTACGCTGCGGCGTCGCGGTCAAGCCCTGACTCATCCCACCTCAGAGAGCTTGCTCTTGCACCGGTCAGCGTGATGCCCGGTGCCTTCGCCCTCGTACTGGGCCGCCGCCGCAGCGTACCGCTCGGCCGCCTCCTCGCGGCGGCCGAGCCCTACCAGGGCATCGCCTTCCAGTTCCAGGTACGCGCCGTCGCCAGCGTCGTGCCCGAGCGGGCTCACGAGTTCTCTGCGCTGACCGCATAGGTCAAGGACCGTTTCGTAGTGTCCGGCCGCCAGCTCGACCTGGCCCAGTATGAGCAGGGTGTAGGCCTCGTAGGCTCGCTGCCCGCTGCCCGTTCCGATGGCTTTGGCCAAGCGCACGGCTTCTCGGCAGCGTGCGACCGCCTCGTCGTGCAGGCCGCGGCGGCTGAGCGCGAGCCCCAGAATTCGCAGGCACGCCACCTCGGTATGGACGTCGCCGACCGTCCGCGCGATCTCCAACCCCTGAGTGATGTCATCGGCTGCCTGGGCGAGGTATTCGTGGTAGGGCTGGCCTTCCTCTGCGGCGAGTCGCTCAGCCGCCAGCGCTCGGGCGGCCAGTGATCGCGCGAGGGCTCGCCGATCGCCGACCGAGGTGAACACGTCAATACACGCGTCGAGCATGGGCATCGCCCGAACGGCGCCGCCCGGAGACCGGGAGATCAGGATCGCCAGCCGCAGCCGCGCCTCAGCCGCCCGCCGTGTGTCTCCGCCAGCGATGGCGGTATGCATGATGAGCCGCCACATGTCTTGAGCTTGCCTACTTCTGCGCGCCCAGAACAGAGCCGAATGAACACGCAGCGCGATCCCGAAGGCGCTCTGAACGCGCTGCTCACGGCAGGCGAACCGGACTACCCCCAACAAGTTCTCGGCTTCACTGGCGAACCATGCCTGCGGGTCGGCCTGGACGAGGCGCCGCGCGGCGGGCGGCGCATACAGCGACATGCCGAGCCTGGCCGGTGGAGGGTTGTGCGGCTCATGCGGGATGAGAGAGTCGGCCAGATCACCAAGCTCAAGCCAGCCGAGGAGCAACCGGTCCACGGCCGCGTCGGTTTCGGCGACGTGCTCGGCCAGCCGCTCGGCGGCAAAAGTACGCAACAGGCCGTGCTGACGGTAACGCGGCTGCCCGGCCGCGTCGAGGCCAGCCGGGGCGATGAGGCTGTGCGCGGTCAAAGTTTCCAGCAGCTGCTCGGCGTCGGCCTCCAGCAGCATGGTGGCCACCCAGCTTGGGAAGTCGCCGGGCCCAGCCAGCGCCAAGACGCGGAAGGCACGGCGAGCGTACTCCGGAAGGGCTTGGTAGCTGTCGGCGGCGATGGTCGCGGCTACTCCCATCTCGCCGGAGTCGAGCTCAGCGAGCCGGTCGGCGAAGTATTGGAGAGTCCAATGCGATTGAGCCGTCAGCCGTGCTCCCGCCACGCGGATCGCCAGCGGAAACCCTCCGCACGCTTCCACGATGGCGGAGGCCGCGGCGGGTTCTGACGCGATCCCGTCATGGCCGATGATCTCGCCGAGGAGATGCAGCGCTTCGCTGTGTGGGAGTGGGGAGAGCCTCCGCCGCAGCATGGCGCCCTCGGACAGATGCCGCCGGCTAGAGATGATGACGCCGCATCCGGCTGTGCCCGGGAGCAGCGGGTTGACCTGGTGGGCTCCCACGACATCGTCGAGAACAAGAAGCATGCGGCGGCCGGCGAGCAGGGACCGCAACAGCCCGGTGCGCGCAGCTGGCGTGTGGGGAAGATCTTGGCTGTTGACGCCGAGGGACCCAAGGAGCTCCGCGAGGACTTGACTTACGTCCCGCGGCCGTTCCGACATGCCTTCCAGCTGTGCGTAGAGTTGCCCGTCCGGGTAGGCGTGCCGGACCAGATGTGCCACGTGGACGGCGAGTGCGCTCTTGCCGACGCCGCCGGGGCCGGTGATCGAGGCGATACGCACACCGGTGTCGGTCTCGGCCGGCGTGAGGAAGTCGACCAGCGACCGCACATCTTGCTCGCGGCCGGTGTAGTCGAGGACGTCAGGCGGAAGCTGAGCAGGGATCGGCAGGACAGGAGTCGCCTGCAGGCGGCCGCTGGCGGTCGTTGCTGCATCGTCGGCGATCTGGTCGCGGAGCTGACGCAGGACCATACCTGGGCCACTGCCGGTTTCCCGGATCAACAGGGCTTTGGTGGCCTCGAAGTGCTGCAGGGCCCGGATGCGTTCGCCGGACCGGTGAAGAGCGGTCATCAGCAGGGCGTGCAGCTGCTCCGACAGTGGATCATGGGTCAGTTCACGGCGCACCTCCGTCAGAATTTCACGATGCTGCCCGAGATGAAGCCGCGCCTGGAGCAGCGCCATCACCGTGCCCTTGCGGTCGATCAGCAGCTCCTCACGCGCCAGCAGCAGCTTGCCGCCCGCGTCCGGAACGTCCGCCAGCGGCGGATCGCCCCAGAGAGCCAGCGCCCGGGCGAGAGCCTTCGCCGCCCCCGAGTGGTCGCCGCGGTTGGTGAACGCCATAGCGTCGCTGCACAGGGCCCGATAATCGTGCAGGTCAACGCTGTCGCCGGGCTGAAGGGCAAGGCGGTAGCCGGCTGGGCCACCTGGGGGGATGCGATCCGGCAGTATGCCACGCAGTTGGGACACTTGAGTTTTCAGACCTCCTTCCATGCCCCAGCTTCTGTCGCCCCATAGGGCCGCCCTAAGGTCTTTGGCGAGGATGCCCGTTGGGCCGGTCAGCAGCAGCGCCGCGATCAGACGGCGCTTAAGGGGGGACAGGGGAACCTGCTGGTCGTTGGCGTACGCAGTTAGACGCCCGAGCACTTCAAATCGCATGCGATGTTCCCCCTTTCTCCTTGCTGGAACGAACGGGCGAGCTGCTGCGCGACATCAACGAAAAGCGTGCGGGAAAAGGCTGGCCCACGCTGTGGCTGGGTGGCGATGACTGGGCGCTAACCGGCTCCGAACCCCCGTGATGACCTTCTCTCTTTACGGTGTGCCAGACGGGGAAGGATCCCGTAAACGCAATCAAGCGATGGAAATGCATAAAGCGCTCAAATGTGGACATTAAGGACGGTTTGCGGTGGGGGGGAGCCTGACCGACCAGTCGACGAAGTCATCCAGAGACCTGCAGCACTGAACGCCCGTCACAGGGACAGATCTGTCACATGGGCGCGAATCGCAATGCGAGCCGAGGTGGAGGGGCCAGGGACGACCGGCAACACGGGTGCGACGAACTCTGCCATCCATGATCGGTTCCCGGGGAGACCGCGGACCACCCGACGGCTGTCGCAGCACACTGACCTCGCCTTCCTCGCCCCGCCCGCGTGCGGCATCTCCGATTGGAGGGCCTTTATCCACCTTCTCGAAATGGAATATCGGACACTACCTTGGTCATCGTGCCGTACGCCCCTTTCGAGGGCAACAAGTGCTGGTCAAGCAACGATCTTTCGTTATCCGGTCACCGTCACTTCCTGATCGCACTCAGTGAAGTGGATAAGCACACGTTCCGAGCTGATCACAACTACCCTGACTCGGTTGCCCCGCGGCCGTGATCGGCGACACTATCGGCAAGCCCTCGAGAGGCATCCCCAGGAGCTCAGATGTCAAGCAGCAGGCGATTCGGCGTGATGCGTCCAAGCGGTTGCTTCGTCGTAGACCGTGCCGGTGTCGTAGATAATGACGGTCTTGAAGCAGTCGTACATAATGCCGACAAGCCGGTTGGCGTCGCGGTATGAGCTCGTCACCAAATCATCCTGCAAGCCCACCCCCCGCTCGACTCCTCGGCGCCCAGCGGCTGGCCGCGCTCCGCAAGGAGTGCAATCTCACCATGGACAAAGTCGGTCCAGCGTGCGGGAAGGCGTCGTTGTCCTCGGTCTGGCGCATCGAGTCGGGACAGGTGAAGCCCCGGCAAGCCACCTTGCAAGCGATGCTTTCGCTCTACGGCGTACATGATCCGCATCAGCGGCAGTACGTGTCCTCCCTCATGGCGGGTTTGCGAGAGCCCGCCTGGTACGACGATCCTGATGTGCCGTTGGCCCTGGCCACCAGCTGGGACCTCGAACAACGTGCCGCCGAGCTCCGCACCTATCACCTCAAGTACATCCCGCCGTTACTGCAGACCGAGGAGTACGCCGATGCCCTGTGCGAACGCATGTCCCATGCTCACCAACCGATCCGTGAGGTCGCCAATGGACTGCTGAGCAACCGCCAGGCGCTGCTCGATCGACCTGATGCCCCCCTCTACTGGGCCCTGATCGACGAAGGCGTGCTGCTGCGCTCCATCGGAGGTCTCCAGGTGCAGCTACACCAGCTCAACGCCCTCATCGAGCACGCCAAGCGGCCAAACGTCATCGTTCAGGTCATCAGCCTGAGGGATGCTCCCTTCGTGCCGGACACCGAGTCGTTCACCGTCTGCCGCTTCTCCGATCGCACAAGCCCGGACGTGGCCGCCGCACACGTTTTCGCCACTGATCGCCTGACGCCGACGCATGAGATGGCGGCCGAGTCTTACAGGATCGAGTTTGTGCACGCGGCGGCCCGCGCCAGTGAGCCGGGCCGTGACACGCTGGACGTTCTTCACCACCACCGGGACATGTTGGCCAGGACTCTGAACTGAACTCCTGAGCTGGCGACCACGGCGTTCGGAGCCGAAGTCACGCCCAAAGACTTGGCGCATCGCGGGGCAGCCCGCACTGTCAAAGATGATCATCGATCTCGGCGGTTTCGTCCCGCGCGAGCCGCACCAGGCAAGGAGTCGGCTGGGCAGGAGAAAGCTGCGATCGAAAGTTGGGTGCCACCGGGCATCGACACCAGAAACCCCACCTCTGGGCATCTATCCCTACGTTGTCGGTGGAAAGGACTACTTCGAGGCCGACCGCGAGGCCGCTGAAGTGATGCTGGCCGGCAGTCCGTATCTGGGCGTGAGCATGCGGGTGACCCGAGCCTTCCTCCAGCGGGCTGTCAGGTGGCTCGCTGACCCCAGACGGCGGCAACATCGACCAGTTCCTCGACATTGCCGGCTTCCCCACCGCACGTGCACGAGATCGCCCAGAGCGTGAACCCCGCAGCTCGCGTGATCTACGTGGGCTACAACCCGATCGTCCTGACATGCGCACGTGCCTTGGTGGCCGGCAACGACCGAGTGCGCCTGGTCGGCGGGGACATACGCCGGGTCGAGGAGATCTTGTCCCATGTCGATGTCCAGAACTTCCTGGACTGACGTCGACAGGACACAGTGCTCACGGATTAGCGGACCCTACAGGCCGGTCCACCACCAGGCGTTGACCGCACAGCCCTGTCGGGCCCGCGCCACGAACGCCCCACCTCCTGCGTGGACTTGCAGGCGGCAATAGCGCGGTTCCGCGATGGACGGACATGATCCGCAAGGCGCGTCAACGAGTGGCGCTGCACGGCAGGACGGATGCTTTCCCCCCTGGCTCGGTGAGCACACAAACCCGGCGATGCCATGAGTGTCAATCAGTTGACGTCATTGGCAAGTAGTTGACACGAATTCAGGATGGTGGCATGACATTTCCCCTCCTGGTGCGCGCCGATAGTCGAGGCCACCAGGCAGACGCACTGGTTCGATTCGTGGAATGAGAACCCAATCGACCGGTCCATGGCCGAAAGACGGCGCAAGGACAACGGCTGGATATGCCGCTACGTACTGAACACCGACACCGGCGAGCTCAGATCGAGCCCAATTACGGCTACGACCACGGCTTCCCGATCAGCGGTGGCTGGCCCGGCGACTTCTACCTCGTCGAGCGGGACCTGTCGACCACTATCACCGCACGCCGCGCCTCCTGCCCGCCTTCCGCCCCCACGAGCTGACATTCGAGGAGGCCACAGCCCTACTGGAGGCGACGGTGCCGCTAGCGCAGGACCGACAGCCTTGGTGCCTGTCCCCGACGGCGGCTGGGACTGGACGCCGCAAGCGGTTAGCGCCTACGGCCGGGTCTACCTGCTGGCCCAGATGTACGGCTGCTCGCCCGAGCACGTCGAGCACGAGCTGGCAAAGGCAAACCCTTCCGCCGTCACCTTCGAACAGGTTATGAAGCACTGTCCCGAAGCGATCGACCCGGCCTGGTGGGTCATGTCGGACGCCGAGTTGGACGCCGTCGCCGCAGCATGGTGCGGTGGGCTGGGCTTCTACGGCTCCGGCGACTCCACCCCGTTCAAGGTGATGGACGCCTACGCAGCACCCGTCAGCGGCCGCCCGAACAGCTACGTCCCGCATGTGGTCAATGCCCCGCAATGGCCTGCGGCGCCTCCCCTCGGAACGCCCAGCCGTCATCAAGCCCCGACGCCTTCCCGGCGCCGCCCGAGCGTCTGCTTCCGCTGCTAGGGCCGAGCGTCCCTTGTCTGGAATCATCCAGAGGATGAGCAACTGGCACGCATCAATTACCCTGACTTTCAGTCAGAGTCCATTTACAGGGACATCGCAAGGTCGCTACCATAGCTGGACGCCAGCTTCCGGCAACCCTCACGGGTGGACGGAAGCAGGCTCGCTCATGGGATCCAGAGCGTCATGCGAGCATGAGCGTGGCACACGGGATTTCCCTCGCTCAGGAGCCCGGTTGCGCAACTGGGCTCCTTTCGCCATACACATGCCCATGCCATGCATATGCCAGGGAAAGCATTATCCTTTGAACCCATGTTCCTATCACGCATCACATTCACGCGTCCCCATGTGCGAGGTGGAGGATCGCTGGCTGGGCAGGATGTCCGATGCCTAGATGACAAGCCAATCTTCGCGGGACGTTTCCCACTGGCTGATCATCCTGTCTCGGGAGAAGGAGCGAGGGCGTGATGTCGTCGGATGATCTCTGGTCGGCTGTGACATTGGAAGGTCAACTGGAGCGTTTCCTCGACCGGACGCGAGATCATGAAGCGGCGTTGAGAGCACGACGCGTTTCTGGCACCTCGATGTCCGAGGACTCTCCTGGTGGGCTTTTCCGAAGCGATGTCGTTGCGGATGAGCACCAGGGTGGCCAGCCTGGCGAGGACTTGTCAGTGGAAAACACTGGCAGGGCAGGCGCTCCAACCAATAGCCCGCCGTTGCTCGGAGAGTCTACTGGCGGTCTCAGGGATACATTCTCCACATATACCTTCACCTTTGGGCACGAAGGCACCGCGCTGGAGCAGCGGTCACAGGCGAGTACAGCCACCATCAGCCCGCCCGGTGTCGCCTACAACGGAGAATTCATACCGGAACGCACCCTCGACAGCGATGAGCTCGGCCGCCGACGGTGCCAGCAACTCTTTGATGCCGCCATGGCGTTGTTGGAAGGCCATCAAGCATTGCTGGCCGGTCGGCGGGATGACGCCCGCGTCGAGTTCGCCAGAGTCCTCACCGCCCCCCTTGCCCAAAAGGGCCTCTACTTGTCGAGGTCAGCTCAGCTAGGGCTGGCGCAAGTAGCCGAAGCCGAAGGAGATCTGTCCACGGCCATTGACCGCCTGACCTCCCTGTATGGCCTTTTGCCGGAGCATCTCTACGAACCCGATCAGCAAGAGGCTGAGCAACGCACCGAGATTGCCATCACGCTTTGTCGGTGTCTGCGGGAGGCGGGGCGCCTGGCTGAGGCGATCCAGGTGGGCGAAGCGGCCCTCGCTGTCGATGCAGCTCAGGGATGGAGTGAGCGGTCTGTTGAACTGGGGGCGAGCGTTTTGGACGCGCACCTCGAGCGGTGCCCTGGACCGACCGCAGGAGAGGTGACCATCTGCCACATGTTGGCGGCGTTCCTGGTGGAGGCCGCTGAACGGCTTGACACTCCGCGTGCGCTCAGCACGGCCTACGCGTCCGCTGCGGTGGTCGCGGCGATGGCGGGAGAAGCGGAGCGCAGCCGCCACTTCGATCGGCAGGCACTCGCGGCCAGCCACGAACTGCGCGACCTGCGTCCGGTCCGGGCTCGCAAGATACAGCTGGCCCGCACGCTGTTGCTGACCGCTCCAAACGAGCCCGGTCACGCCCAACAGCACGTGCGCCAAGCGCGCGGCACGCTGAAGGTCGCGAGCGGTGCCATTGACGCGGCCTATCAGCACCTGGTGGAAACGCACATTGATCTGTTGATAGGTCATCCGGCCAAGGCCGCGAAGCACGCCGAGGAAATCGCCCGCCGCCACCCGACGGCCCGTTGCCTCACCGTCGCCGCGCTGCTGTTGCAAGGCCAGGCCCTTCGCGCTTGTGAGGTGCCACAAGCTGCTGCTGAGGCGTACGTCGCGGCGGGCGAGGTGCTGGAGCAGATGACGGCGCCGGGTCGGGCCGCACAGGCGTTTGCCGATGCCGCCTCAGCGCTGATGGCGTGCGGGGACGTGGACGCCAGCACCATCACCTATCAGCGGGCTTTGGACGTTGTGGGCCTGACAGGGATATAAAGCCCGCCTTGCGGGCGTGGCGCTGTTCCCAGGATTGGCCAGATACCCATGCGCTCGACCCGTCACTACTTAGGTCGTCTCCAGCGCAGCACGAGAGCCCCATCCAGGAGCGCCACGGGATACGGGATGGTCAGCTTGCATTGCCCCTGGACGTAGGTACTCAGCCGGATGGATGGCAGTGGTGTGCCGCTCTGGTGGGTGCGAGGTCGATCGCGGGGTTGCGGTCGAAGAAGCCGACGGGCTTGAGGGTGAAGCCGATGTGCTCGACGGGCATCACGGGGAAGTCCTCGGGCCGGCAGAAGTGCGTGGTGCCGACGGTGTACCAGAGCACGATGTCGGCGTCCACGACCGGCCGTCCCGCGGCCATCCATTCGGGCAGCCCCGCGCCGCCGGGGTGCTGGTTGGGGAAGTCGCCCGCCGCCCTGCGCTCACCGGCGGCGAACGGCGTCACCCACAGGTGCTTGGTCGCGAACGCCGCCCGCCTGCTGATCGCCGCCCCTTCGTCGGCGAGCAGCACGGGACCGACGTGGGTGGGGATCAGCTTGTACGCGACGGGCTCCCCGACGGCGTTCAGCGACCCGTGGTTGACGATCTTCCAGTGGCGGCCCTTCTCGGGAGCGGCCATGCGCTGCGCCTGCGTCTCGGTCCTCAGCAGCGTCGCGGTCGCGGTGAAAGCGTTCCCGTACGGGTTGCCGGGCCCTGGAGGGACGCGGGCGGCCTCGACCTCGTACACGGAGTTGAGCGGCCCGTCGAGACACATGTCGAGCCTGAAGTTGAACAGGTGCTGGTGGTGCGGGCCGGCCAGCTCGGGGGTGACCAGGTTCGCGTACGGGGCCGTGGTGCCGGGGACGACGGCCTGCGTCTGGATGATACCGGTCAGCTTGACCTCGGCCTGGATGGTGCCGTCGAGGTAGAAGTACCAGAAGAAGCCGTACTCGTAGTTGCCGACGGTCGCGACGAACGACACGACCAGCCGCCGCGACCTCCTGACCTCGCTCTGGCCTGACGCCATGTCGTAGTGCCGCCAGAGGATGCCGTGATCCTCCTCGTGCACGCAGATCGCGTTGCGCAGCGTCTCGGGCACGCCGTCCTCGTTGACCATGACCGCATCGAGATAGACGATCTCCCCCAGGCAGTCACAGCCCAGCGTGAGACTGTTCGCAACAACTCCGAGGCCGACGTCACCGACATCGAAGGCATTCTTCCACCAGTGGTTCATGCTGGTCGAGCCATACGGGACGATCATCTCGGACAGGCTCGCCCGGTAGACGACGGGGCGGACGCGCTCGCCCTCGACGTAGCAGATCTCGTACAACACGAGGCCCTCGATGGGGTGCATGGACGCCCGCAGCCGCCACGGCCCCCAGCGCAGCGCGCCGTCGTCCACCGTGAAGCCGGGCCCCTCGGGCTGGACGATCTGCAGCGGCGCCAGCTCGCGGGCACCCCCGTCATAGCGGCCCGACCCGCGCGGCACCGGGACGACCTCGCCGTCCTGCAGTTCGACGATCTCGCCCGTGTCGCGGTCGAGCAGCACGACGAGGTTCTCGATCGGGTGGGCGTAGGCGTTGTCGCCCGGCCCGTCGAGCACGTAGGCGACGCAGCGGGCGAGCCTGCGCCCCTCGCCGTCCACGGGCAGCCCGAAGTTGCTCGCGGGCCAGGCGTCGATCTGGACCATCGACATGTCGGTGACCCCGCGCCTGGCGCACGCGGCCTCGAACCCCGGGTCCTTGCGCACGGTCTCGGAGTTGGCCAGCCACTCCTCCAGCATGATCGGCGGCTGCGCGGCGGGGGCGTACTCACAGGAGACGAGCCCACCGTCGGGCACGGAGACCGTGACCATGCTGGTCCTGCCGAGGTCCTTCTCGTACGTGACCACGGTGACCTCGCGCGGGAGCCGCGTGCTGGACCAGCCGAGCACGGCCTCTTTGGGAGGTTCGGCGAGGGCGCAGTAGGCGATGCGCGCCCCCGGGCCCACGGCGCCGGAGGTCAGCGCCGCCCGGCAGGCTGCCGCGGCCTCCTCCTCGGTGAGCGGTGCGAGCGGGTGACGTACGGTGGCGCCGGTCGACGCGGCGCTGTCGGTCTGGGTCATGGTGGTGGCCTTCCGTGGTGAGGACCTGAGGACCGGTGAGGAGCGGGATGTCGTCCCTAGGTGGGCGCGCCGTCGGTGTGCCGGGCCTGGATCGTGAAGATCGCGACAAGGGTGATCGCGCCACCAACCAGCGCATGGACGGTGAGCACGTCACCCAGCCAGATCACGCCGATGGCGGCGCCGAGGACCGGGATCAGATTGAGGGTGATGCCGGCTTCGGCGATGGGGACGTGGCGAATGGCGTAGTTGTAGGCGAGGCTGGGAGCGGCCAGCAGCAGGCCGCCTGCAGCGGCGGCGATCCAGGTCGACGGCGCGAGGTGGCTGGCGGTGACGGTGATCGTGCCCGGCTTGATGATGATCGCCCCGGTCGCGATGGTGGTCACCCAGATCGCGCCGAACCCAAATTGCCAGGCCGTAAAGGTGATCACGTCCGGGCTGCTGGTGCGGCCGACCCAGGCCGTGGCGGTGGAATAGAGGGCGGAAGCGGTCGTCGCCGCGAAGGCGGCCAGGACTCCAGGAGACAGGTGTAAACCGGTAGACGCGCCCGACAGCAGCCAGAGGCCGGGCAAGCTGAGCATGAGTCCGATCCAGGCGGCCGGTCGCAGCCGCTCATGAAGCACCAGCACGCCGAGCAGGGCGACGATAACGCTCTCCGATGTGAGCAGCAGCGAGCCGTCGGCGGCTTGGAGCCAGGTCAGGGCCAGCGCGAAACAGCCGACGTTGGCCGTCGGTTCCAGCGCGGCGAGAAGTGCGATCCGCCGCAGGCGCAGTACTCGTCGGTAGCCGCGCAGCACGACCACCGTCCAGAGGAGGACGGCGGCGACGGTCACCTGGATCGGCAGCAGGATCGCGACGGGCATGTGGTGGGTAATGGCCAGCGAGGTCACCGGGGTGTAGGCGGCCCAGGCGCTCGCGGCGCCGAGCAAAGCCAGGTGCGGGCCTGGACGGCGCCGTGACCGCGGACGGTGGCCGAGTGGCTGAGGGGCGGGTGTCTGGCTTGGCGCCAATCGATTCGCGCCTGTCATCGCGCATGCCCGGGTCGGCGATGCCAGCGGCTCGCGGGCAAGGCCCTGTGTCGCAGTATGCGCCCGGCGGGGCGAAGCCCGCCCGCGATGGCGATGCTGGCGAGCGGCGGAAACAGCGCCCGTCCCCAGGCGGAGACGATCAGACGGGTCCTCATCCGGTCGGGCGTGATTATCTCGAGTGCAGGGCTCGCTATGGCCGCGCCCGTGCTCATCTGGCCTCCGTAGACGGCGAGATTCGGTACATGCCGGCGGCCAGGTCGGCCAGGTCGGTGTGCTGGCCTTGCCACATTGCGGCGTGGCCGGGATCGAACCCGTACAGGTCGGCGCGGGCCGGCGATCCGGGAGGCTGGACCCAGAAACGGCTGAGCGGGTACAGCGCCACCATGGGAAAGTCGACCGGCTCGGGGGCGACGGCGCTCACCAGCGGCGCCAGTTCGCGGGTGCGGTCCAGGATGCGCCACTCTCGCGGGTCTTCCACCTGAACCACCAGCCGTCGACGGTTGGCGGTGGACCATGCGGCGCGCAACTCTGCGGCCACGTAGATGAGATAGGCCAGCGCAAGCGGGCTGTCGGGACGAGCCATGTCGATGAGGTGGCGGCACAGCCATCCCTCGCGGCTCACCCTGTCGAGGAGCTGTTCGTAGCTCGGCAGCCGCCCGCCGGCCAGCTTGCGGCGCAGCCACAGCGCCACCCGCCACAACTCCGGCCTGACCCGTATCCGAATGGAGCGGCCACCTGCGCTGGCAGCTCGGGCAACGGCGATCTGGCGACGCGTGACACGGTGGTGGCGCTCGAAAGCCGTGTCCATCCAACGGGCCAACGACGGCAAGGGCAGCCGCCCATCATAGGCGGGCCCAAGCCCATACAACGGGTAGCTCAGATAGGGGCTGTCCATGAGCAGAGTGACGGGGACAGGGGTGGGAACGCGTTTGGCAACGGCGGCCGCTAAGCTCCCCAGCCGTAGCGTGCTTTCCACCTCGGCCAGCGTGGACCGGGGATCAGCCTCGATCGCGATGATGTCCTCGTCGATGTGCATGCCGCGATTGCCGGTGAACGGCACCCGGCGGTCGCTGGCGGTAACGGCGACCACGCTGGTGCCGCTGAACAGGCACACGCCTGACAGAACAACCACCTCGCTGAGCGCGCGCACGGTAGTGGCGGGCGGGGTGCCGCGAGTCCAAACGTAGTGGGTGGTGGAGTCGAGGTGGAGGCCGCTGTAGATGGTGTGGCTGTCATGGCCGGGGCGCAGGTCCTGCTCGACAAGCGCGTCGTGGGTGAGGGCATCGGCGGGGCTACGGTCCCACAGAAAGGCCAAGCTGGCGTTCACACGATGGTCAGCTTTGGCGACTGCCCGCGCCCAGGCCTTGGGCGGGTTGGTGACGGGCACCTGGTGGAGCCCCTCGGTGAGGTGGCGTGTGCCGTTGGCTGGATGCAACGGCAGGCTGGTGAGGTGCGGAAGGTCGTCGAACCGTGGCTGCAGCAGATGGAGGTGCTCTGGCACGCGACTCGAGGAGGTCAGCGGGTCGATGCCGTGGCGGGTGGCAGGTGCGGGGATGGCCCGTGAGGCGGGCGTTGGCCTCGATGACATGATCACAGATGCTCCTTGGGAGTTGGCCGAGCGCTGCCTGACATTGGCGAGGCCGGACGGGCAGGCGAGTCAGCAGCAACGGCATCCGCCAACCACTGCGGGGCCGGCGGCGGGCGTCCCGAGGCTCGCCGGTCAGTTCCGGGACGTCGCTGGTGCGGCTGCGGCAGGTGATGCGACCCATCAGCGCGTTGGGGCGTGCAGAGTGCCGGCGTGCGCGATGGAGAGTAGGGTCAGGGCCGCTGGGACGTCGTCGCGCGATAGTTCTGCATCAACGGCGAACTCTTGTCGACGAACGGCAAGAAGGCGACCTCTCGTGCGCGCGGGGCGCGGCACGTGTGAATGCCCGACGGGCCGTCGCTGGTGGACTGGGCAGATCAGGGGGCGAGCACCGGCTGCGGTGCGCGCAGTTCGGTGCGGACCTGCTCAGTGGACAGCACCCGCCCGCACCAGTCCGCGACATACTGCAGGGCCATCGCGTGCTGGTCGGGGGAAAAGGCGGCCACCGCATCGCTGACGACGAACGGCTTGATATCGCGCATGAACGCGTCAACCGCGGTGGCCTGCACCCCAATGTGCGCATACACGCCACAGATGAGCAGTTGATCGCGTCCGAGTTCGGCCAGCGCGTCCTCCAGCGGCGTGCCGTGGAAAGCCGAGTACCGCCGCTTGACGATGACGTGGTCGGTCGGGCGCGGGGCCAGCACGGCGGGCAGATCGGTATCGGCGGGGTCCGCGCTGAGTCCGGGTCCCCATCGGTCAGCCAGCAGGCCGCGTTCGTGCGCGGCCTGTCCGCCCGGTTGCACCGAATACAGCACCGGAATGCCGCTCTCGTGGCATGTCTCTCGCAGCGCCAGCGTGTTGGCGAGCAGGTCGGCGAAAGGCGGCGCTGTGAAAGCCAAGGGGCGCAGGAAGTAGCTCTGCATATCGTGCACGAGGAGCGCGACGCGCCGCCGATCAGTGGGCCAGGTGAGCAAGCCGTCGGTGGGGGGTTGCGGCATGGGATAGGCGGCGACGGTGGGCAGGGACATCAACAGGGGATCCTTTCTGGGTTTCCGAAAGAGAAGGCCGCAGGACTCGCGCGGCAGGATGAGGCGGGCAGTTCCAACCCGTGGGCAGCGGGGCCTTTGTGGGCAATGGCGGTTGGGCGCCCCGCCCGCGTGGGTTGCCACGAGGGCGGGCAGAGGCGCTAGGTGCGGCGCGTCCGATGCCGACCTTTGGGGGCTCGCCGATCGCCAGGGTGGCGGCGACCGTGTCGGCCATCGCCGTGAGCATCACCATCGAACAGCCAGCGATTGGCACCACCATGCGGCCGCCGGTCACGTGTGGCGCGGGCGGTCGCGTGGTCGTCCGGCGGTGACGTGCGCCAGGCCCGGTTGTCATCGCCTGCACGGTATTTCTCTGTGATCGTGCGTGAATGATGTCACGGCTGCCCAGGCCACCGTGGGGGTCAACGGCAGAACGGATGCGGGCATCACACATCGACCCGCCGGGCGACCTCGGTGGCCCAGTACGTGAGGATCAGATCGGCCCCGGCGCGCTTGATCGCGACCAGCGACTCCATGATCACCCGGTCCCGGTCGACCCAGCCGTTGGCCGCGGCCGCCTCGATCATGGCGTACTCGCCGCTGGTCTGGTAGGCCGCCACCGGTACGTCCACTTCGTCGCGGACGCGGGTGATGATGTCGAGGTAGGCCATCGCGGGCTTGACCATGACGGCGTCGGCGCCCTGCTCAAGGTCGAGTCGGACCTCGCGCAGGGCCTCGGTCGGCGGTCCCGCGGGGTCTTGCTGGTGGGTGCTGCGGTCGCCGTACTGCGGCGCGTTTTCGGCGGCGTCGCGGAAGGGCCCGTAGAGGGCGGAGGCGTATTTGGCGGAGTAGGCAAGGATCGGGATGTGCTCGTACCCGGCTTTGTCGAGGGCGGCGCGGATGGCACCGACCTGGCCGTCCATCATCCCGCTGGGCGCCACCATGTGCGCCCCGGCCGCCGCCTGGGCGACGGCGATCGAGGCGTAGCGCTCCAGCGTGGCGTCGTTGTCGACATCGCCGTCGTCGCCGCGGATGCCGACGAGGCCATTGCTGGTGGCCCCGTCCAGGTTGACGTCACTGATCAGCACGACAGTGTCGCCCACCTCGGCGACGAGGTCGCGGAGCGCCACCTGCGTGATCCCGTTGGGGTCGTCGGCCGCTGACCCGCGCGTGTCCTTTACGGCGGGCACGCCGAACAGCATGATCCCGCCCACTCCCGCCTCGGCCGCTTCGACGGCGGCCTTGCGCAGCGAGTCACGGGTGTGCTGCCACACCCCGACCATGGAGGCGACCGGCTGCGGCTCGGAGATGCCCTCGTGCACGAACAGCGGCTGGATGAGAGTGCCGGGGTGGATGTGGGTGGTAGCCACCAAGTGGCGGAGCGCCCGGGTTCGGCGAAGCCGCCGCGGCCGCCGCGGCTGATGCTGGAAGGGGGACGTCATCGGCGTCGTGCTCCGATCGCGCTGTCCAGCGTGTGATCAACGCGCTGAACGAGTTCGCGCGGGGCGCGCTTGCGCCAGTACCCGGTGGTGGGTCGAGCGATGATGCCCGCGGCCCGCATCTGGCAGAGCTGGACGGCCGTGTGGATGGCCACGCCGCCGGGGTCGACGACGTGCAGGCCGCCCAGCTCCTCGACGCCGAGGTGCGCGAAGATCACATTGCTGATGCCCTCGGCCGGTACCAGCCACTGCGCGCCAGCTTTGGCCGCTGCTTTCGCAGCCTCGGCGTACGCCTCCATGAGCGGGTCGAAATCTTCCTTGGCAAGGGCGCGCTGGACGAGCTCGGGGCCTTTTTCGATCACCTGATAGTCAGCCAGGTCGGCGCCTGCGGCGGCGATGTTGGCGGTGATCGGCTCTTTCAGGGGCCCGAACCCCAGGAGGCCAAGGCGGTGGCCTTCCCTGCGGGCGAGGTGCCAGGTCGCCTCGCCGTAACCGACCACGGGGATGGAGGCGTCCACGCGGGCCGCGGCAAGGCCGGGGTCTTGGCCAGCGCCGCTGATCCAGGCATCAAAGCCGGCCTCCTCGGCCATGATCGCGGTCTTCGCGAAGTAGTGGCCGAACCGCAACCCGAACTGTCCGTAACCGACCAGGTGTTCGGGCAGCATGCCGTCGTAGGTGCCTGGCGGTAGACCGTGAATTTCGACGCTGATCTTTTCGGTGGTGTCCAGGCTGGCGATGGCCTTGGCGGCGTGCTCGGCATACAGCTTGTCCAGCAGGGCCAAGTGGTCCGGGTGGGTCTGGTCGGCGTCGCCGACGACGACGTGCTTTTGGTACCAGAGGAGCATGGTGTGCCTTACCGGGTGAGGAGCGGGGACGGGATGGTGTCGAGCAGCGAGGCCTCGGCCAGCCAGTCGCGTGCGGCGACCGGGTCGGCCGCGATGGCGCGTACTCGGGTCACGGCGGCGTCAAGGGTGCCCGTGTCGCCTTGCTGAACTCCGGCTACGCGGGCCTCGCTACGAGGGATGATCTTGTCGAGCAGGATCTTGCGGCGGCGGGCTGCCCAGCCTTCAAGGGCCGCGGTGCTGGCCGCGCCGCCCAGCACCGCGGCGAGAACGCGGCCGGCCTCGATGGCGTCGTGGATGCCGGCGTTCATGTTGAGCCCGCCAGCCGTCGAGGTCAGATGGGCGGCGTCGCCGACGAACAGGATCCGGCCGCGCCGGAAGGCGGGCACCACCCCGCGCACAAGCCGGTAGGTGTGCGCGTCGACGACGCGGAGACGCTGCTGGCGCAGCGGCAGCGCCCCGCGGGTGAGCGCGGTCACCATCGAACGGGACGGCGTGACCTCCAGCGGGACGCGGAAGACCATGCGCCAGTGATCGGGCAACTGGAGCAGGCTGCACGATTGCTGCACGTCACGCACATAAGTGAGCGGCGCCAGGCCCGGCACCCACTCCTGCAGCGGTGAGGTGGTCAAGACGCGCAGCGCCTGCGTCGGATAGACGGAACGGGGGAACGGCAGCCCGAGCAAGGTGCGCACCGTGCTGTGCGAGCCGTCGGCCGCGATCACGTAGGTGGCCTCTTCCCAGATGTGACCGGCGCGTACCCGGACGGCGGACCCGTCGTCGGTGATCTCGGTGACGCTGGCGGCGAAACGCACGTCTGCTTGCGGGTAGGCGCTGAGTGCCGTCAAGAGCAGCGGGGTGAGCAGGGACTGGTCGGCGTGCAGCCGGAAGGGATGCTTGGTGAGGCCGGCCAGTCTGCTCATGTGCATCTCGGCCAGCACGGTTCCCGGTCGGTCGCGCCACTGCATCCAGTTGACCACGTGCCCGCTGGACACCAGTGGTGAGGCGAGACCCAGCTCGTCGAGGAGATCCAGGGTGGCCGGGTGGAAGGTACAGGCGCGGGTGCGCTGATTGAGTCCGCTGTCGCGTTCGAGGACCGTGACCGGCACACCCGCCTGTGCTAGGACGAGCGCGGCGGTCAATCCGGCAGGGCCAGCACCGACCACGATCACCCGCTGGCTTCGTGCGGGCCCGGTCACGGGGTCAGTCCTTGATCGACGAGGCGTCGCAGCGCCCACGGCAGCCGCTCCGGCACGATTGGGCCCGTCTGGCGGGCTAGCCACCAGGCGCCGCAGAGGTTGGAGCTCAATAGGACGCGCTTGTTGCCCGCGCCCAGCAGCGGCAGTGCCCGCAACGTGGCCATCCCAGTGCCGGTGCACAGCAGCACGGCATCATCCGGGAGACGGGCCCGCTCGACCTGGGCAAGGAGATCGCTGGTGCTCACCTGGTACGGATCGTGCGTCCCGTCGGTGGTCTGGATGGTCACGACCCGCACGCGCCGTATGCCGGCCTTGCGCCAGTAGGTGCGGGCCCGCTCGGTGAGCCACTGCTCGTAGGGGGACAACAGCACCAGCTCGTCAACGCCGAGCTGGTGCAGGACGTGCCGGGTGGCGAGGGTGGCCGTGCTCACGGCTAGGCCGAGGGTAGAGCTCCACTCGGCGCACGTGGCCTCATCCCGCACGGGGCCGAGGAGATACTGCGAGCCGCTGCAGGCCACCATCAGGCCGTCTAGGGCCAGGTCCCCGAACGTGCTGATCATGTCGGGGACGAGGTCGGTGTAGGCGCTCAGCCGATCAGCCAATGGCCAGCCGTCCAGGACGGGGAAGCGGGTGGTGTGCACGGCGCACGTCCCTGCGAGCAGGTCGGTCGTCTCGGGCTCGGCCGAGGGATTGGCGCAGGGCACGATCAGCCCGACGCGGCCGTGCGGGTGAGGCTTGTCGGCCGAAAGGTGCTGGATGGTGGGAAACGGGTGGGTCACTGTGTCTCCTCCGGCGTTCCGAGGGCGAACAGGGTGGCCAGGCTCGCCGCGAAGTGGTCGCCGCGGACCGATCCGGCGTGGTCGGCGAGTCGGGCGATGGCAGGTTGGAGGAGCGCCAGCGTCACCCGCTGCACCGTGGCCGCGACCTCGGTGCGAGCAGCGGAGGTCAGGTTCGGGGCCCGGCTGTACAGGCGGCTGAGCTCGGCCGCGGCAATGTTGTCGGCTTTGCGGTAGAGAGCGGCGGCCAGCTCGGTCGCCGCGCCGTCGGGGGGAGCAAGCGTTGGAGACGACATCAGCAGCCCGTCTTCGCGGCAGCGGCGATGGCGGCCTGTCGTTCGGCTTGCTGCCGTGCGGCGGCGGTGGCCTCGCTGATCGTCACATGGATCTGCTCTGGAGCGATGCCCAGCAGGTCGACGGCGACCTCGATCAGGGCTTGCCGGTATCGATCGCGTTGATCATCAGTGGGATCGGCGCCTATTGCGGCGGTGACGAGCATGGCACGTGGTCCTTGTTCGGGCGAAGGGGTTCGGAAGGCGCGGAGGAACCGGCTGGTCGTGCCGGTTCGTTGCGGTGATGGCGGCGACCACATCAGCAGACGTTTTTGATCGCCACGCGAGGGCTTCGGTGAGGGCACAGGGCGGTCAGTTCGCATGCAGTGCGTGCAGCAGGGTGGCCAGCTTCGCTTCGGTTTCGGCCAGTTCGGCCTCCGGGTCGGAGTCGGCGATGATGCCCGCGCCGGCCCACAGGCGCGCCCGCCGGCTGTCGACCACGGCACAGCGCAGCGTGATCGCCCACTCGCCATCGCCGTCAGCGTCCTGCCAGCCGACCAGTCCGCCGTACCAGCCGCGCTCCACCCCGCTGCCGCTTTCCAGCTCGGTGATGAGTGCCCGGGCCGCAGCGGTGGGAGTGCCGCAGATGGCGGGGGTCGGGTGCAGGGCGGCAGCCAGGTGCAGGGCGGTGGTGGCCGGGTCAGTCAGGGTGGCGGTGATGGTGGTGCCCAGGTGCCACAGGGTGGGCGTCGCCTGCACCTGCGGCTGCTCGGGCACCTGCAGGTCGTCGCAGAACGGTGCCAGCGCAGCCGCCACCTGTTGGACGACAAAGTGATGCTCGCGCTGATCCTTGGCCGAGGCCAGCAGGCCGTCCGCGGCTGCCAGGTCAGCCGCCGGGTCGTGAGGGTGACGTCTTGCCGAGCCCGCCAATGGGTTGGTGGTCACGGTACGGCCGCGGCGGGAGATCAGCAGCTCTGGGGAGGCTCCCACCAGGGAGCGGCCACGGCCCAGCGGCACCGCGTAGACGTGCCGACCGCGTCCGCCCAGATGGATCAACAGGTCGGTCAGGCTGATCGGGCGGCTACTGATCGCCGTAAGTGCGCGGGCGAGGACGACCTTGTCGGCTTCGCCCGCGATGATGCGGTCGCGGGCCCGGCGTACAGCCGCGACGTAGGCGGCCGCGTTCGGGCTGGGGACCAGCTCCCAGCTGGCGTGGCCGCAGCGGAAGCACGGCCGCGCGGGCAACGGATCGTAGCGGCTGACATCGTCGGCGAAGATCATGCGGCACGATTGGCCGTCGAAGCTGATCGCGCCGAGGGCCACGCCCCCGCCGCGCTCGTCCAGCCCGCCGGCCACCGCGCCGGGCAGCTCGGCCAAGCTCACGCCGGTGAAGGTGAGCCCGCCACGGGCCAGCAGGGTGTGGTCGAGGCCGGAGATCAGCACATTGCCGGGCCGGTAGTCACGGATCGGCGCCGCGACGTGATCAGCAACGGTGGGCGCCTTAGGTGGTAACAACAAGTGGGACATCCTCTTTCTCCTTAGTGCGGTGGAGCGGTCCGGGGCTATCCGGTCAAGCTGGCGCCGCCGTCGACGGGCAGGATCGCGCCGGTGATGTGCCGGGCGGCGTCGCTGGCCAGGAATGCCACGGCGTTGGCCACGTCATCGGGCTGGGCCAGGCGGCCGAGCGGAATGCCAATCTGGTATTGGCTGGGGGTGCCGGCGATAGCGCGGTCGGGGTCGTGCAGCACGCGTAGCATCGGCGTGTCGGTGGAGCCAGGCGCGACGACGTTGCAGCGAATGCCGTGCGCGGCCACTTCCAGGCCGAGGCAGCGGGTCCAGTGAAGCGCCGCCGCTTTGGCGGCGGCGTAGGCGGCCAGCCGGGTGCGCGGCACGCGGGCGGCGTCGGAGGCGACGGTGACGATCACGCCTTGCCCGCGCGGGACCATGGCCCGAGCCATGGCGCGCGAGACGAGAAACGCCCCGTCGGCGTTTGCGCGGAACATGCTCTGCCACTGTTCGTCGCTGGTGTCCAGAGCCGGTCCGGCGTGTAGCCGACCGGCGACGTGGACACAGATGCCGATGGGCCCGACGTCCTGTTCGACGGCGGTGACCAGGTGGTCGACGGCCGCCGAATCGGCGATGTCGGCGGGGTAGACAACCGCGTCGGGCAGCACGGTGGTCAGCTCGCTCAGGGCGTCACCGTCGACGTCTACGGCGACCACGGTGGCTCCGGCCTGCAGCAGCACCCGGGTGACGGCACTGCCGATGCCGCCGGCGGCGCCGGTCACCAGGGCGATCTTGCCGGTGACGCCCGGGACGATCGAAGACGGGGCGGGTGCGGCAGGGGTATCAGTGGGCATGGCGATCTCCGGATCGGGGAGAGGCGGCGGACTCGAGGGGGTGGAGCCGCTGATGGACGGGGCGTCGCGGCGTAGGCAGGGCGGGCGCGGTGTGCAGGATGGTCGCGGCCAGGGGGTCCAGGTCGGGGTGGCAGCTGCAGGGGCGGGCGATGGCGCCGGTGGCCACCGTGGGCCAGGCCGCGGCCAGCGACGATGGCGGCGACGGGGCCGGTGCGGGGGTGGGGAGCTGCGCGGCGTGGGCCTCCTGCATCCACGTCTCGGCGGCCTGGGCGGCTTGGACGAGCGCCGTGTGCAATTGCTGCACTACCTCATGGGGAACCGGCGGCGCTGACGTGACCTGGGGCGGGGGTGGGCTCGGCGCCGGCGTGGGGCGGACGGTCCGCGCGGGAGCGGGCGTGGAATCGGGGACGGGCGCAGGGGCGGGGACGGGGGTCGAGCGGGCGGCGCGCCGGACTGTCCTGATGCTCCGCAGCGGCCTGGCCACGGCGAGCAGGCCACACAGGCCAGCCAGGGCCAGGCAGCTGGCCAGCACGGACAGGTGCCCGGCCGCAGGAGCGGTGAGGAAGGGGTGGTCCAGCAGCACGCTGGCACCGGCCACCCCCAGGGCGCCCCCTGCCTGGCGGGCGGTCATGCTGGCTCCGCTGGCCAGAGCACTGTGGCCGGGAATGCGAATGTCGCTTCCCACTGCGGCGGCGATGGCCGACAGCATGCCGAGCCCGACCCCTAGCACGGTCAGCGCGGCCAGGGGCAGCATCGGGTCGGCGTTCGTCCGCAGCGCCCAGGCCAGCACGGTGCCGGCGGCAACGGTCAGCATCGCGCCGGTGTAGGCGACGGCTGATTCCCCCCAGCGTCTGCTGGCCAGGCCCGCGAGCGGCCCGGTCAGCAAGACTGCGGCCGAGATCGGGCACAGCAGCAGGGTGGCCCACCAGTGGGTGAAGCCGGCGTGTGCCAGATAGGAGGGAGCGACGGTCAGGATCGGGATGGCGATCGCGCCATACATCACCGACAGCAGCCAGCCCCACCGGAAGCGTGTCTGCTGCCACAGCAGCAGCGGCACGGCCGGGCGCGGGTGCGTACGTGAGCGCCACAACGCCCACGCCAGCCCGACCAGGCCCACGAGCGCGGCGGCGAGAATGCGCCGCGAGGTCCATCCCCAGGACGTGCCCTGACAGATCACGAGCACGGCGGCGCCGATGCCGATGGCCAGCAGCAACGCGCCCAGCATGTCCGGCAGCCTGCCGGCGACGGGCCGGTCGGCGGGCAGCGCGGGCAGCAGGCACACCAGCGCGGCGGCCAGCACCAGAGATGGCAAGAACAGCGCCCGCCAGCCGAGCTCGGCGATCAGCGCCCCGCCGCTGGCGTGCAGCGCAAGGGCGCCCATGCCTGCTGCGCCGCTCCACCAGCCGATCGCCACCGGCCGGCGTGGCGCGGGCAGATGCGTCACCAGCAGGCCGAGCGATGCGGGGATCAGCAAAGCTGCTCCGCCGGCCTGCCCGGCCCGGGCGGCCAGCAGCGTGAGCCAGGAGGGTGCGGCCATCATGGCGGCGGTAGCAGCAGAGAAGATGACCAGACCGGCGCCCAGCACGAAGCGGTGGCCGAGCCGGTCGGCCAGATGCCCACCGACGGTCAGGCCCGCCGCGAACGGTGTCAGAAAGGCAGTGGCCATCCAGGCCAGCCCGCCCACGCCCAGCTGCCCGGCCAGCGCGTCCGGGGCAACACTGTCGGCGTGCCCGCCGGTAGCCAGGAAGGTGATCGCCATGGTCGCGGCGACGATGTCGGCCATCACCAGCAGCATCGCGGTGGCGCTGACCACCACGAGCAGCACGCCCGAGCCGCTCTCATGGTGATGGATGCCCGCGTGGGGGTGCGGTGAGGGTGCGGGCCGAGGTCGGCGCTCGGCGAGGGCCGCAGGCGCAACGTCAGGGGTTACGGACACGGGTGAATCTCCCTGCGGTGGGGTCGGCGGCCAGACGGGTTCGGCCGGGTGAGCTGTAACGGGGGCCGGGGCGCCGTGCCGCGCTGATGTCGCCGGTTGCTCGGGTGGCGGAAGGAGTGAGAGGCCGTGCCACCACCGCCTGGGCAGGTAGGACCATCGTCGGTCTCGGGCGGTGGCGGCACGGGGCACAGGAGCCAGGCAGTGTCCTAGTGCTCGAACAGGTGGTCATGGTTTCGGCCATGCCAGCGAGCAGGCTCTGCCAGGCGGCGAGGGCGGGTGCGGCTGCCGTGGTCATAGGGCCGCCTCGCGAGAGGAGACGAGCCAGGCGCTGATGGCGTTGCGCAGGTCGGCTGCCACGAAGTGGCCCAAGGTTTCGCAATCGCCGGAACCCACCGTGCCGAACGATCTGGCAGCGTGCGTCCCGTCCGGGGAGAACGCTCCGGCCGTCAAGCTGACCAGGTGACCGTCATCAACCGCGTAGGCACCGATGATCACGTGGTCAGGGCCGGGCATGGCCGCGTGCAGGGTGCGTTCGGCGATGACGGCGTGCCAGGTACGCGGGTCATGCAGCACGCGCACGCTGCTGATCACGTCATGGCGGTCAGCTAGGCATTCCAGCGCCAGGGCGCCCTGCCCCGGCAGGGGAAGGAGCTTTCCGATCGGGAAGGTTTCAGCGCTGTCGCTTTCGGGGCTGTGGCGGCGCAGGTCTGCACCCGCGCACACGATCGCGTCCACCTCACCGCGCTGGAGCTGGGCAAGGCAGTCGCGAAGGTCGGCGTCCAGCACGTGGTAGCGAAGGTCCGGCCGGAGCCTGCGCAGCATGGGCAGACGGCGTGCTGAGGTGGTGGCGACTGTGGCGCCAGGGCGCAGATCGGCCCACGGCGCGGCGGCGACAAGGACGTCACGAGGGTCGTCACGGGGCGGGGTGGCGGCCAGCGCCAGCCCGTTCTGCGGTGTGGCCGGCAGCTCTGCCAGGAGGTGCACGGCGCAGTCGATCTCGCCCGCCAGCAGCCGGTCGCGGAGCGCACTCACACCTTCGGCCGTGTCCCGGCCAGGTTCCCTTTCCCCGCCGTGATCGGAGGTGGCCTCGACGGGCACGTGCTCGATCTGTCGTCCGGTCAGCGCGTGAATCTCATCCGCGATGGCGTCGATAGGAAGGCCCGCAGCGCTGCCCAACCGCAGCCGTGTCGAGCGCTCCAGTCCGCCGGAGATCATGACAACACCTCCCTGGCAGATGCGTGCTCTCGGCGACCAGGCGCGATCGGTGGGGGCAGGTGCCCGATCGGCTCGCTGCCCGCCGATCGCGGCGACGGCGCGGTCGGCGATGCAGTCCCGGCCCTCTCATCTGGCCACCACAGGGGTGGCCGATCAGGGGCGGGCGCCAGCTCGAGCGCGGCGCGGGCCTCGTGACTGACGGCGGCTGTTGCGGCGGGAAGCATGCGTGTCTCGCCCGCGGCCATGACCCACAGGTCCGCCGGCGCGCTGACGGCCAGGCGGGCCAGGGCATGCGAGCTGGGAGCGATCGTGCCCAGCTGGCGCGGGTGGCGCCACAGGGCATCCGGCAGGGTGCGCGTGTCACCGCGATAGGAGCTGCCGCGCTGGGGGGTGGCCAGGCGTGGCAGCCAGGCCGAGGTGGAGGCGCCGGGCAGGCGCGAGCGGGCCGGCATCATGCGCGAGCGAGAGGTCATGACGGTCCTCGGTGTGTCGGCGAAAGACTGATGGAAAGGGGGCGCAAGCGCCCGCGCGTCATGGCAGGCCACAGCTGGGACGGGACAGGCAGGCCGGTGTCCATCCCGGCGGACGCGGTGGACAGTCGCTCGCGCGGTGGAGGCTCCAAGCCCGATCGCGATCGCCAGACCCAGCAGCAGCCACGCCATCACGACCCCCCATCGTTGGAGGTGGCGGTGCGCAGTTCATCGGCGAAGCGCCGGCGGGCCCGTCGCATGAGCTGTGCGCTAAGCTCACCGCCGCTCCCCCAGCGAGACATCAGGTCACCGAGGCAGCTTGCGGCGTCATCGACGATCCGGCGGTGGAGCTCGCTGAGCGTCAGGACCTGCTGCTCCAGCTCCTCGCAGCGCCGTAGCAGCACATGGGCGACGAGGTGATCGGCGTGGCGGTCGAGCCCTTCCAGATCGGCCACCCGTCGTGGCCAGCGCTGGTACCAGGAGGAAACGACCGCTCCGGCGGCCGCAGCCGCCTCGGCCACGCCAGCGTGAGGATAGGCCCGGTGGTAGTCGTCAACGCAGACCAGCAGCATGGCAAGGCTCGGCGCCACCTCGCGCATGGCCTGCGCGGCGATCGTCAGGACCTGCACCCGATGGGCCAAGTTGATCGTGCTCCATCCGCCAACCTGCAGATGACCGCGCCGCGACCGGCCCACCTGCCAGCCAACCAGCCGCAGTTCGCGCAACATACGGTGCTCACCCGCCCAGCGGTGGCGGGCCTCGAGAGCGGGATCGGTCTCGACCCGAACGCCGCCGCCAGCCAGCATGTCGACCCGGGCGGGCGTCTGCGGTGCGATCCGCGCACAGATGCGCGCGACGACCTGGCGCAGGTCCGCACTCACCATGACCGCTCCCGCGCACGAGGGCTGCCATCGTCGTCGAGGCGCGGGTGGGCGGCGAGCTGATCCACGTCGGTACCGCGCTGGGCGGTAGCCTCCAAGCGGGCGAGTGCGACGCTGACATCGTCGTGCAGCTGCGCGACCTCGCCCCGCACCTCCACCAGGAGGCTGCGCAGCACCGCAGCCTGATCTTCCGCCGTCACAGGAGGTACGACCAGCACCGGCACGGCCACGGGGGCAGCCACGCATCGGCGCATGTGCAAAAGAGCGTGGATGAGGATCGCGGTAGCAGCCAGCGCGGCCACACCCAAGCCACCGATCAGCACGCTGGCGTATCCAGTGAGGCGCTCCTCGAGCAGCGGGTGGCCAAGCACGGCGGAGGAGCTGCTGACCACCAGCATCGCACCGAGCAGGCGTGCACCCGGTAACGCGGCTACGGCACTCGCGCTATGCTCAGGCGCCCGCGCGCCCAGAGCGGTCAGAAAGGTGGCGCTCACCAGCGCCCCCACCCCGGTTCCGATCAGGCCCACCGCCAGTGCGCCCCAACCGGACAGGTTCTCCTGAGCGATGAGGAGCAGCAAGCACCCCGCGGCAGTCGAGATCGCGCTGTTGTACAGCACCGCCGTCGGACCATGCCGCCGCCCCAGCACCGCAGCGGCAGGCGCGGCCACCACGACCCCTAGCCACAGCGGCACCAGCCAGCCGGCCCCGACACCGTGCAACTGCGGCGCCGGTGCCCGCTGACCCAGCATGAGCAGCCAGAGCACGCCATACCCGCAGGCCCACAACCCGCCCGATCCGACGCCCACCATCGATCCGGCCCTCGCCGGCTCGTCGAGGCGCTTGGTACGGGCGCGCACCAGGAGACTGGCGGCGGCCAAGGCCAGCGCCGCGGCGCTCCAGCCAAGGGTGTGCAGGGAGGTCCACCCTCGCGATCCACCCCCCGTTGACGCCACAACCGCCGCAACCATCGCACCCGCCAGCATGAGCGCGCCCGCCAGGTCCGACCGGCGCACCGCAGGGTGAGCACCGCGGTGAAGGACCACCAGCACCACCAAGAGAATCAGGGCCGCCCCCGAGCCCAGCGCATACACCGCCCGCCAGCCCGGACCGCTGACCAGCACACCGGCGGCGGCCAGGGCCAGCACCGCAGCCAGGCCACAGCCAGCGATCCACCAAGCCAGCGCCTGAGCTCGGCGCGGGGTGGGCAGCTCATTCAGCACGAACGCGAGCGCGGCAGGAAGCAGGAACGCTGCGCCCGTTCCCTGCAGGAGTCGTCCGGTCAACAACAGCACCCATGTCGGGGCAGTCGCGGTGGCTGCTGCACCGATGCCGAACAGCGCCACTCCCCCGGCCAGCATGCGCCGATGCCCCAGGACCTGCAGCATGCGGCCCGCGACGCCGAGCAGGGCGAGACTGGCCATCAGGCTGAGCATGCTTATCCGGATGAGCTCAGACGGCGCGATCCCAGCGCCGATGGGGTCGACGGCCACTGCGGCCAGCAGGGGCGGGGCCGCGCTGGCGTCCGCCGTGGCCAACGCCCCGGCGGCGCAGGCGAGCATGCCCATGGTCCCGGTCCGGGTGCGGGCGTGGGCACGATGCCGGGCCGGCTTGACGACGCGGGCGACCGTGCGGCTGTGGGACGACGTGATGAACCGGTGCCCGGGCTCCTGGTGCGTGTCGGTCATCGCAGCGCCCCCGGGGGCTGCGATGACACCCGCGGGCTTGGCTCGGCCGGGGACAACCGGCGAGCCTCAGCGGGCAGACCATCCTGGTGGTCCGCCTCATCGGCCGCCCGCCATCTCGGCTCATGCGCAGCATCCGGCTGGGCTCGGTGTGCGGCACCCAGCCACGGGCGGCTGCGCACATACAGTCCGATCATCGAGTAGTCGACGCTGTGGCACCGGCCGCGCAGCAGCGTGCGCGCCTCCTGGGTGCGCTGCCCAATCGCGTACTGAGCGATGCTGTCGATGGTCACGGCCAGTCGCGGTTCGCGTGCGGTGCTGCGGGCGGCGCGTAACTGCGCAGCCATCATGCTGAGCGCGCTCAGATCGCTCGCGCGTGTGGGCCTCAGCCGCCGAACGAGCTGGCGCCACAGGGGGCCTTGGCGCTCGGCCGCCTGCACCAGGGAGTCGGGACTGGGGATCCGGCCGCGGGCCAGAGCGCGAGCCAGCCGATCGGCGACCGCCTCCAACTCGGCCGAGAGCTCCACCTCCACCGGGCGGCAGCCCCCCGCGGACGCCTGCCACCGCCGGGTGACCAGACGGATCAGGCGCTGCTGACGGTCTGCGGCATGCTCGCTCAGTTCGCGTAGTAGCCCCGCTGGAACATTGCCGTAGGCGGCCTCGTCAACCAGGGGCAGCAGGATCGCGGTATCGGGGGCGTGCACGCGTTGCAGGACCGGCACCGTGGCCGGGATGTGCCAGGCCATGCTCGCCGCCAACGATGGCAGGAGCAGGCAGGCTTCCTGCTCCCAGCGAGTCAGCCGGTCCTCGAGCAGCACCCCGCGCACAGGCTCAGCCACCGGGTCGGCCAGAGCCACGATGCGGCCGCTGCGGGTGCGCACGCATGCTCCTCGCTCACCCCACAAGGGCACGCTCGAGATCAGGATGACCTGCTTCAATTCGCGAAGGTGGGCGCGGGGCAGATGTCCCGAAACGACGACGTGAGGGCTGTCGGGCAGATGCCAACCGCCGGAGCCGATGTCGGCACGATCCGAGAGCAGGTCCTGTTGGCCCACCGCACCACACGGCCGCACGGGTGTGCGTGAGTCCCACAGGTAGTCCAAGACCTCACGCAGGCGCTCGTCGGAGCACGCTGATTCTCCTCCTGACAGCGCCCCGGGCAGTTGCGGGAGCCGCTGCCGGTTTTCCGGCGCCGCTGGTTGCCTATCAGGCGCCCCCCACCGGCCCCCTCTGGTGACCGTGGGGAGTGCCGATGGCTGCGAAAGGGTGAGAGGAGGGCGAACGTGCCGCAGCGACGGTCGATGCGAGATGGCCGCCCTTGCCTGGGCCATCGGGGGCACCTTCACGGCTTTGCTACGCGGCCGGCGTGTCGTGGACAGCAGGGTTGATGTAAAGCGTTGGGGTCCGCATCCATGGCACCGCGGCCGAACCGGCCGCCTGATACACGGCTGTGCTGGGGCGAAGGCTGCGCGAGCAGTAAGAGCTGGCCTGTGGCGAGGTCCACCGCTTCCCCTTTCCTGCGTTCGAGGTCAAACGGGACAGATGGGTGAAAAGCTCCAGACAACGGAGTGAGGGAATTGCTCTTACTGGTTGTCATGGTCGTTGTCAGGGATGCGCGTGAGAGTGTAAACATGACCAATTACAGGCGTCAGTCAAGTTTTCTGACAAGCCTTACCTTGTAATCAAGTTGTGACCTACGAGTGCCCGTGACATCCCGGAGGCCCCACGCCTCCCCCGCGCGAGAGGAAATTCACCCTTGCGAGCAGGCACACATCAGCCGGACTCCGACCCCGCCAAGCAAGCCAGCAGAATCAACGCACTCGCCATCTCGTGCGGCCCTCGGCCGCCCCCGCCCTGTCACGTCCGGATCCCCCGCCGGCAACCGTGATGGCGCTGACATTCCAGATTGCGACCTTCACCTTCACGCCTTTAGCCCCCCGCAGGTGCGGCTGGCACCCCACGTCAACCCAGCCCGGAAGGAAGAACGCCCGACGGTACACCCCGTAAATGGCAGCGCCCCGGGAAGCTCCCGGGGCGGCGCATAGAACACAAGCTCGGAGGGTTCGCGTACCGACTCCAACGTGACGCGTTTTCCTCGCCATAAACCCGCTGGCGACGCCTCAACGAGGCCCCTTTTGAACATGCCAGCAGGTTCTTTGTCATGTCTAGGAGCCACCATACAACACGCACTGAGGGTCAGCCCAGCACTGCCTCATTCGGAAGCGCCGAAAGTCCGGGTCGCCCCCCCTTCTGACATCGCTGGCATCGCGTTCTCGCGCCCATTTCAGGTCCTCAACTCATCGTCTACTGACCCGAGGCCCCTCGAAACCTGCTACATCACACGCCTGTACGCCCAGCTACGCCTCCTGGCCCCACGCGGCCGCATGCGCTGCGACGTACGCGACCCAACGACTGGCCAGTGGAGCCACAGCTACCACGACGCCGGCCGATTACCTGCCAAGCACCCGCCGGAGGGCATCTACGCCTGGTACCTCACCAACACCCACGGCGAGTACCGATTCGTCGTCTTCGACCTCGACGCGCACGGAGACGACGCAGGCGCGGTCGACCGCGACACCTGCCATCTCATCAACCTGATTCGACAGGCTGAACTGCGCTTTCTTGTGGTGGCCTCCAGCAACCGCGGCCGCCACATCTGGATCCCCGTGGACAACGCCCCCGCCCACCTCGTCAAGGCCATCGCCCACGCAGCAGCGCGCCAACTCCCCACCCTCGATATCACCCCTCTGACCAACCCCCGGACTGGCTGCGTCCGACCACCTGGCGCGCCACACCGCGACGGCGGCCACGCCGTCCCCCTGATCCCAGCCTCCGAACCACCCAACCGCGACACAGCCTGGCATCCCGCCGCGCCCACGGCCGCCGCCGCCATCCTCAGTCGGCCCGCGCCTCTTCACGCGCTCGACCGCCTGGCCCGATTGAGAGAGTTCCATCCTGTTTCCGCAGGTAGAACGGGCTGGTGTGGTGGCGGTCAGGTGTGAACGTCGTGGTGGCGAGGCGAGATCATGAAGG
>NZ_JBITMP010000081.1:0-33598 GCF_044466425.1 Nonomuraea sp. NPDC049400 | reverse complement strand
TCCGGATTGGGTAAGCCATCAGACCCAAGAACCTCCCTCCGAATTCCTCCCGGCTGAACCGGGGATACGACAAGGCGCCGCATGGCGCACTGCCAGCGGTCAGCGACCTGGGTCGCCTCCGGTGCGCCGCGGGCGGCGCCTTCGGCATAGCTGCCTGCGCGGTCACGGCAGATGATCTGGACGCCGGGGTGGTCGGTCAGCCAGGCGGCCAACGCGTCAGCGGAGCGCTCGTCCAGCATGTCGATGGGCCGTCGGGTGGTGATGTCTATCAGGATGGTGCCGTAGCGGTGGCCACGGCGCAGTGCGAAGTCATCCACTCCGAGCACCTGCGGCCCAGCTTGCAGAGCGGGCTCGGGCAGGCCGCGGATGATCCGGATCAAGGTCATCCGGCTCACCGCCGTGGCCAGCCGGTCGGTGAGCCGGGCGCCGGCCCGGCCGCCGAGCGCCAGCGCTATCACCCGTAACGTTTGCAGCAGGGGAATGCTGTTGCGGCCGTAGCGCACGGTCAGCCCGGGCACCTGCTCAACGAAGGTCTGCTTGTCGCACGCCGGGTTGCGGCAGAAGAAGCGCGCCACCAGCAGATGGATCAAGGTTTCCTGGCCCCCGATGGCGGCATCGCACAGGCGCCGTTCGTATCGGCTGTGCACCCTCTCCGACACCCCTCCGCACGCAGGACATGCCGCCTGCGACGTGCCCGTTCTGGCCTGGATACGTACCGACTTGCCGGAGCGGGACACGCGCTCGATGCAGATGCCGGCCAGATGAGGGAGGAAGACTTCCAGCAGCTCCGAGACGATCACCAAACATGATCAACAAGCCGTGAGCCGAGTCCACCGGAAGATCACGGAATGTGTGCCAGACCCTGAAAACTGACCCCCAGGCGACGGGCGGGTTCTAGTACTTGTCGCAACATCCATGATCATTAAGGGGTGTTGGTGGCAAGGCGAGGCAAGAAGCGACGGCTCGATCTGGAGTCGCAGTACTGGCAGTTGATCCTGGAAGGCCGGGCACGGTCGAGGCGTGTCGGATCGTGGGGATCGGACGGAAGACGGGATATCGATGGAGGGCGGAGAACGGCGGTCTTCCACCGGCTCGTGTGGCGGAGGAGGCTCGCTCCAGCCGGTATCTGTCGCTGCTGGAGCGGCAGCGGATCGCGACCTTACGCGCGCAGGGGTTGAACATACGGGCAATCGCCGAGCGGCTGGGCCGGGCACCTTCAACGATCAGCAGGGAGCTGCGCCGCAACACGTTCGGACACGACAACGGCATCTACGACGCCGACCTGGCCCAGGCCCGCGCCCGGCAACGAGCTCGACGTCAGCGCCGCGGTCGGTTACTCCTGGACGCTCAGCTGCGAGAGCAGGTGCAAGCCCGGCTGGAGCTGGAGTGGAGCCCGGAGCAGATCGCCGCCTGGCTGCGCCGGCAGTTCCCGGAGCGGCCCGACTGGCATGTCTGCCACGAGACGATCTACCAGGCCATCTATTACGGCGGCCGGGGCGGGCTGAGCCGGACGCTCACCAAGAAGCTGCGCACTCGACGGCCGATGCGCAAGCGTCGCCGCCGTCCCGATGAGCGGCGATCGCGTTTCCTCGCCCCTTCGCTGCTGATCGAGCACCGGCCCGCTGTTGTGGAGGAACGGCAGCGGATCGGTGATTGGGAAGGAGATCTGATCATCGGTGCTGGTGGCAGGTCCGCGATCGGCACCATGGTCGACCGCGCCAGCCGCTATCTTCGCCTGATCCATCTGCCCGGTGCCCGAAGCGCCGAGGCGCTTCGTGATGCGCTGGTCGAGACATTCGTCGAGATGCCCGACACGGTCCGCTGGACGCTGACTTGCGATCAGGGCTCGGAAATGGCCTGTCACCAGCAGATCGCGCCCTTGCTGCGCGAAGGGGTGTTCTTCGCTCACCCAGGCAGCCCCTGGCAGCGCGGCACCAACGAGAACACGAACGGCTTGCTCCGTCAGTACTTCCCCAAACGCACCGACCTGTCGGTCCACTCCGCCGCAGAGCTACGAGCCGTGGAACATCGCCTCAACCACCGTCCTCGCAAGACCTTGGGCTGGCGAACACCTGCCGAAGTCTTCCGGGAGGCGCTGGCATGATGGGAAGAGCGACAGCGTTGCGACGACCGCTGGAATCCCCCACGGCCGAAATCTGACCCCCTCCATTGTCATCGTGGAGGGTGATCAAGGTGGAGGACTGGGCGGAGATCCGCCGGTTGCACCGGGCCGAGAACATGCCGATCAAGGCGATCGCTCGGCGGATGGGCATCTCGAAGAACACCGTCAAGCGTGCGCTGGCGGCCGAGGAACCGCCGAAGTACCGGCGGGTGGGCAGGGGGTCGATCGTGGAAGCGGCTGGCCGGGCTGCTGGGCAAGCAGGCGGCGCTGTTCTTCCCGAGCGGGACCATGGCGCAGCAGGTCGCGCTGCGGCTGCACGCCGAGCGGCGCGGGCGCCACACGTTCGCCGCCCACCCGCACTCGCACCTGGAGGTGTGGGAGGAGCAGGGCTACAACGCCGTGCACGGCCTGCGGATGCGCCGCACCGGCGACCTGAACGAGCTGTTCACCGCCGCGGACCTGGCCGCCATCGGCGAGCCGCTGGCCGCGGTGGTGTGGGAACTGCCGCAGCGCGACCTCGGCGGACTGCTGCCGCCATGGGAGGAACTGCGCGAGCAGGTGGCGCTGGTTCGCGAGCGCGGGGCCGCCGCCCACCTGGACGGCGCCCGCCTTTTTGAGGCGCAGACCTACTACCGGCGGCCTTTCGCCGAGATCGCCGGCCTGTTCGACACCGTGTACGTCTCGCTCTACAAGAGCCTGCAAGGGGTGCGCGGCGCCGTGCTGGCCGCCGATGCGGCCACGGTAGACGCCGCCCGGGTGTGGCGTCAGCGGCTGGGCGGCGGCATCCGCGACGCCTGGCCACTGGCCTTGGCCGCCCTAGCGCACCTCGACGGCCTGCCCGACCGCATGGCCGCCTACCGCGAGCACGCCCTCGCCCTCGCGGCCGCGATCAACGGCGGCAGCGCCGCCCGCGCCTGCCCCGACCCGCCGCAGACCCCCTGTTCCACGTCCATCTGCCGGCCCCGAAACGGGCCGTCGAGCAGGCCGGCGCGGCCCTGCTCGCCGAGCACGGCATCCAGCTGTGGGGGCGGGTGCGCACCAACCCCGACCCCGGACGGTGCAGCTTCGAGGTCAGCGTCGGCGAGAACGCCATGGACTTCACCCCCCGGGAGGTGGCCGACCTGATCGGGGACCTACTCGACCGCGCCACCCGGCACCTCCCCTGACCCCCGCCCCCTGACCACACTGTCTCGCCGCTCGCCCAGATCGTCATTCCCCTGCGCAGAACACCCGCCGGATACCCGGGCACCCCCGCACCCCGGATAAGCCCTACCGGGGTACGGCTCCCGCCGAGCTTGGGCCGGGGGACGGCCGCGCACGGCCACGTCGGCTCACCGCTCTCCATCACTCTCAATCACTGACGAAAGGTCATGACATGTCCTACGCCGCTGCCCCCTCCACCCGGCGTGCGGGGCCGAAAGACCGGCTCGGGCTGGCCGTGCTGGTCCTGCCCGCCATGTTGCTGTTCATGATGCTCACCATCTTGTTCCTGGCCATGCCGCAACTGGCCGCAGACCTGAGACCGAGCAGCAGCCAAGCCTTGTGGATCATCGACATCTACGGGTTCCTGATGGCGGGCCTGCTGGTCACCATGGGCACCCTCGGCGACCGGATCGGCCACCGCAGGCTGCTGACCGCCGGCGCGGCCGTCTTCGCCGTCGCCTCGGTGGCCGCCGCCACCACCTCCGACCCCACCCTGATGATCGTCTGGCGAGCCGTGCTCGGCACCGCCGCGGCCACCCAGATGCCCGCCACCCTCGGCCTGATCTTCTCCACCTTCACCGACCCCCGCCAGCGCGGCATCGCCGTCGGCATCTGGTCGGGCGGCATCTCCGTGGGCACCGCCCTCGGCCCGGTGCTCGGCGGCGCGCTGCTGGAGGCCTTCTCCTGGCGCGCGGCGTTCCTAGTCGCGGTGCCGGTGATGGCCATCGTGGCGATCGGCGCGCCGCTGCTGCTGCTGCCCAACCCCCGCAACCCAGCGGCAGGCCGGCCGGACCTGCTCAGCGTGCTGCTGTCGCTGGCCACGCTCCTGCCGATCATCTACGGCGTCAAGGAACTGGCCAAGCCCGACGCGCTGCTGCCCGCCCTGGCCGCCCTCGCGGCCGGGCTGGCCTTCGGCGCCTGGTTCGTCGTCCGCCAGCGACGCCTGAGCGAACCGCTGCTGGACGTGCGGCTGTTCGCGCACCGCACCGTCAGCGGCGCCCTGGGCGTCTTCCTGCTCGCGCCACCGGCCTCGGCGGCATCTACCTGCTGTTCACCCAGTACCTGCAGCTCGTCGAAGGCCTGTCCCCGCTGCGAGCCGGGCTGTGGGTACTGCCCGGCGCGGCCCTGCTGGTGATCGCCTCCACGGCCTCACCCATCCTGGCCCGGCGCGTACGCCCCGGCCGCCTGATCGCCGCCGGACTGGTCATCCAGGTGATCGGCTACCTGATGATCACCCAGGTGGACGCGGCCGGCGGGCTGCCGCTGCTGGTGGCCGGCTTCATGGTGCTGTACCCGGCCGTCGCGCCGTCCATGGCGCTGACCGCCGATCTGGTCGTCGGCTCGGTCCCGCCGAACAAGGCCGGCGCCGCCTCCGGGCTCGCCACCACCTGCAGCGACCTGGGCATCTCGCTCGGCATCGCGATCATCGGCAGCATCGGCGCCGCCGTCTATCGTGCCCGGATCGACGACACGCTGCCCACCGGCCTGCCGCCCGAGGCCGCCGCCGCCGGCCGCGACAGCCTCGACGGCGCGGTCACCGCCGCGCAAACACTGCCCGGCGAGCTGGCCGCCGCCGTGCTCGCCCCCGCCCGGGCCGCGTTCACCGGCGGGCTCACCACCGCCGCCGTGATCGCCGCGGTCATCGCCGCCGGCGCGGCGGTGCTGGCGCTGCGGCGGCTCGGCCACGTGCCGCCCACCGGCGGCACTCCAACTCCATGACCACTCGGCAGCCCACCGGCCCCGCAGCGGGCGCCCGGCCCGCAAATACAGCAACCCCCACCCCGGCGAACCTCTGTCTGGAAGGACCCCTTGTGATCGACATCCGTCGCGCCACCCCCGATGACGCCTCCATCGTGCACGACCTCATTCGCGGGCTGGCCGAGCATCAGGACCAGGCCTGGGGCGTCACGGTGAGCGTCGACGACCTGAAGCGGATGCTGGCCCGCCCGGACATCACCTACCTGATCGCCGAGCGGGACGGCCAGGCCGTCGGCTACGTCTCCTGGCTGGAGCGCATCAGCTTCTGGTCCGGGCAGGATTACCTGCACCTGGACGACCTGTACGTGACCGGCGCCGAACGCGGCCACGGCATCGGCGAACGGCTCATGCACGCGGCCGCCGAAGCCGCCGACGGCAAGGTCATCCGCTGGGAGGTCGCCGAGACCAACGAGGCGGCACAGCGCTTCTACACCCGCATCGGCGCCACCCTCACCAGCAAGAAGATCGGCCGCTGGCAGCCGAAGTAACCCTCCACGGCGCCGCCCGCCCCGGCTCCCGCCGCTCCTCTGCCCGGGAAGGCGGAAGCCGGATCTGCTCTTCGCGGGCCGTGCTCGCGGGCATGTGCGCCCGCCCAAGTGGTCTGCATGCCCTACGGGCGTGCAGACCACTTCGCGCATCCGCGCACTCGACTTCGGAAGTCGCTCACCAGCGTCAATCCCGGGGATCCGTCCTTAGCGTAGCTACCCGTCAGTAGAGTCCCGAGCCCCCGGGACGCTGAAGGACAGGCCGTCGACTGCGGTGGTGGCCCCGTACCTCTTGGTGAGGCCCACCGCTTCGATCACGACCCCTCCCGGTCGCAGAGGATGTCGTCGATGATCTGGTCGGTCATCGTCTGAAGCTTCTGGTAGTCCTCGACGGTCTTGCCCGCGGCGCCGCTGATGGACAGGGCCACGCTGCGCCGGCCGTCGGCGGTGAAGCCTTCGCGGCTGATGTAGCCCGCGGTGTTGCCGCCGTGGGCCCAGTACGTGCCGCCGCACGACAGCTTGTTCTGGAACAGGCCGAGGCCGTAGCCGGTGGCTACGCCGTTGGACACCGCGACGGTCTTCTTCATCTCGGCGAGTTGGGCGGGCTTGAGCAGCTTGCCGCCGAGCAGCGCGCGGAAGAACCGACTCAGATCCGCCGTGGTGCTGATCATGGACCCGGCCGCCCCGTAGGAGGTGGGGCTGTGCACGGTGACGTCGGTCAGCGGGCCGCCGGGCCGCCACTGCTGGTACGCCCTCGCGTACGGGCGGGGCAGCCCTGTCTCGGCTCCGGGAACGCTCGTGTCCCTGAGCCTGAGCGGGCGGATGACACGGCGCTCCACCTCACGGTCCCACGGTCGGCCGGTCACCCGTTCGATGATCATGCCGGCCAGGACGTAGTTGGTGTTCGAGTACGACCAGGTCTGGCTCGCTGGTGCGTGGCGCATGGCCGCGGCGACCAGTTCCCCCGGCGTGTGGCGCCGCAGTCTCTCCTGCTCGAATGACTCGGCGTCGCGCGGCCCCAGGTCGGCGAGGTAGTCGTACAGGCCACTGGTGTGCTGGAGCAACTGTCTGATCTTGATCTTTCGCCCGTCGTTGCCGTTGCCCTGGACCACGCCGGGCAGCCACCTGTCCACGGTGTCGTCCAGGCCGAGCCTGCCCTCTGCGGCGAGTTGGAGAACGACGACGGCCACGAAGGTTTTGGTGTTGCTTCCGATGCGGTAATGGCCGTGCGCCGGCACCGGCCGCTTGGTCCTGGTGTCGGCGACGCCGGCGGTCGCCGTCCATTGGCGGCCGTCCTCGGTGATGACGCGCCCCTGTACGCCGACCACGCCCGCGGCGCGGAGAGCGTCGAGAGCGTGCCGGAAATCCGTGCTGGAGTACCGGGAGCCTGCCGTCCGGCCCGCGGCGGCAGCAGCGGGCGCTCCAAGAGACGAGGCAAGGACTCCGGCGGCAACGGCCGCCACGGCAAGACGTCGTGTTCTGGTGTGCATGCGGAGCACTCTGCCGCCGGTCTCCAGGAAAGCGCCTCGTCCGAACGTCGACCCGGACCGGCTCAAGGGCTCCTACTTTCGTAGGGGATGCTGTGGCGAACGGACCGCGTTCGCCGGGGCCGCCTGGCCATACGCTCGGGGGCGTGGGAAGTACGTCGCTTGAACGCCGCCTGCTCGGCGAGGTGGCCCATGTCGTCGATCGCGTGGCCTCCTGGGCCGTCGGCCTGGCCGTGGCCGTGCTGTCGATCGTCCTGCCGATACCCGGCCAGGCGTACGAGGCGGCCACAGATCTGCTGCGGGTACTGTTCTCCGTCGCATGCGGCGCGGCGGCGTGGGCCGGGCGCAGGTGGCGCTGGCCGCTGATCGTGCTGGGCTCGGCGGCCTGCGTGCTGTTCGGGCAGTGGCACGTCCTGGCCGTGGCGACGTACTACGTGGTGACGGCCGCGCCGCGGCGCCGCCTGGTCCCTGTTTACGTCGCGGCCGCGACCGTCCTTGTCACCGCACGACCCGTCCTGGCGCCGCCTGGTGAGGGCTGGTCGCTGGAGGAGGTGGGGGCCTATCTTGTCTGGGCGGTCGTGCTGCCGCTGGTGGCGGGCCTGTGGGTGGGCGCACGCAGGCAGGTGCTGGCGGCGCTGCGTGAGCGCGCCGAGCGGCTGGAGCGCGAGCAGGCGGCGCGGGCCGAACAGGCGCGGGCGCAGGAACGCACGCGGATCGCGCGGGAGATGCACGACGTGGTCGCCCACCGGGTGTCGCTGATCGTGCTACACGCCGGCGCGCTGGAGGTCAGCGTCCCGGACGAACGCACGGCCGCCGAGATCGCGAGTATCAGGGCCACCGGCAGGGAGGCTCTGGCGAACCTGCGCGAGGTCCTCGGCGTGCTCCGCACCCAGGAGTCCCCCGACGGCCACGCCCCGCCGCCGTCGCTCGCCGACCTCGACCGGCTGCTGGGCCAGTCGAGATCTGCGGGGCTGCGCGTACGACGCCGGGACGAGGGAGCCCCCCGGCCGGTTCCGGAGGCCGCGCAGCGCGCCGCCTACCGCGTGGTCCAGGAGGCCCTCACCAACGTCCACAAGCACGTGGGCGCGTGCGACGTCGACGTCGTCCTGTGCTACGGTCCCGGCGGGCTGGAGGTGATCGTGGACAACGGCCCGCCCGCCGGCCCGCGCCCCGCCGAATCTCTCCCCGGCGGCGGCCTTGGGCTGCTCGGCCTGCGCGAGCGGGTGACCCTGCTCGGTGGCAGGCTCCGTACCAGCCCCAGCGCCGAGGGCGGCTTCACCGTCACTGCTCGGCTCCCGCTCGAGCGCGTCGAGGAGCCAGCGTGATCAGGGTCCTGGTCGTCGACGACGAGCTGATGGTGCGATCCTGGCTGCGCATGATTCTGGAGTCGGCCGGCGACATCTCCGTGGTCGCCGAAGCAGGAGACGGGGAGGAGGCGGTCGCTGCGGCCGCCCGGTGCCGACCCGACGTCGTCCTCATGGACGTGCGGATGCCCGGCACCGACGGCCTGGCCGCCGCCGCCCGCATCGCCGCCTCGCCCGGCGCGCCGAAGGTCGTCATGCTCACCACGTTCGACCTCGACGAGTACGTGCATGAGGCGCTGCGAGCTGGCGCCGTCGGGTTCCTGCTGAAGGACACCCCGCCCCGTGACCTCGCAACCGCCGTCCGCACCGTCGCCGCCGGAAACGCCATGCTCGCCCCCACCGTGACCAGGCGGCTCATCAGCGCATTCACCGAACGGCGCCACCCCTCCAAGACCGGTGACGCCCGCAGACTTCTCGGCGAGCTGACCGACCGCGAGCACGAAGTCGTCCTCGCCGTCGCCCGCGGCCTGTCCAACCGGCAGATCGGCCGCGAGCTGTCCATGACCGAGACGACCGTCAAGGCACACGTCAGCCGCGCGCTGGCCAAACTGCACCTCGCCAACCGGGTGCAGGCAGCGATCCTGGTACACGAGGCCGGCCTCCTTTGACCCCGTTTCCGGCCCCCGCGCGAATCCGCAGCGATCGGCCCTCACTCTGAGGCTTCAGAAAACCATCGTTTCTTGAAGACGCTGGGGCAGGCAGCGCCGACCAGGACGGGCACGCTTCAGAAACTCGCTTCAACAACCTGGCGTCTTCAAAAACTTTCAGCACCGTTTATTGAGAGAATCCGAGAGTGACGACCCCCACCGCAGAGCCGCCCGAGGGCTCCTTCGCCGATCTGCTGGCCGCTTTCCCCGCCACCCGCAGCGAGATCCTCATCGGCTACGCCCGCGTCTCCACCCGCGGCCAGAGCCTGGACCGCCAGATCGACGCCCTGACCGCCGCAGGCTGCCGACGCATCTTCGCCGACAAGAAGTCCGGCGAGAACGCGCTCCGCCCGGAGTTGACGGCCTGCCACGCCTTCCTGTCCGCCGGTGACACGCTGGTGGTGCCCGAGCTGGCCCGCTACGGCCGTTCCCTGCACGACCTCATCACCATGGTCGGCGAGCTACGCCGCCGCGAGATCGGCTTCACCAGCCTCCACGAGAAGCTCGACACCACCACCCCCGGCGGCCGGCTGGTCTTCCACGTCTTCGCCGCCTTGGCCGAGTTCATCCGCGAGCTCATCGTGTCCGGCACCCATGAGGGCCTGGCCGCCGCGCGGGCCCGCGGCCGCACCGGCGGCCGCCCCACCGTCGTCACCCCTGAACTTCTCAAGGCCGCGCGCGACCTGCTGCCCGACCCCGAACGCTCGGTCACCTCCATCGCCAAACTGCTCAGCGTCTCGGTCGGCACCCTTTACAACCACATCCCCGACCTGCAGGAGCTTCGCGCAGGCCAGCCACCTCTCATTCGCAGAGATTGACCTCCAAGAAGGCCGCTCGCTGGGGCTGGCGGTAAGAGCGCCAACGGCTAAGCCGAGGACGGCAGCTGTGGTAGCAACCCATGATCATCGCTACCGCCAATTTCTGCACTCAGACTCCTCGGGGGCCCATCGGACTCGTCGTCAGCCTGCACATCGCCGGCATGTTCGCGCCGTCGCCGCTCAGCGGACGGCTCACGGACCGCATCGGCGGCCAGCGTGCAGCCCTTTGCGCCGCGATGGTTCTCGTCATCGCTGCCGGGCTAGCCACAGCCGCCGCACACTCCCCAGCCGTCCTGGCCGTAGCGATGCTGCTGCTGGGGGTGGGATGGAACCTCGCCCTGATCGCCGGAAGCGCCCTGCTCACCAACGGCATCCCCAGCCGGCAGCGCCCACGACTCGAGAGCTATGGGGAGGTCGGCATGGGCATAGCCGCCGCTGGAGGAGGTGGAGTCATCTCGGGACCCGTCATGGAGATGGGTGGATACGGCTCCCTCGCCTTGTGCGGGGCTGCCGTAGCCAGTCTCATCCTCCCGATCGCCTGGAACTGGTCGACCCGACGGGCGACCCGATGAACCATGATCCCAAGTCGCCCTCCGATACCGAGCCGATGAACGATAACGGTGCGTCGGGGACGTCGCGGCCCGGCCGCGTAGCTCGCCGATCGCCTTGCGCAGGGCCCAGGTGGCTCTGCACGGAGCCCGAGCACAGGCGCGGGGACTTCGGACACGCGTGCAACCCGACCGTCATGAGCTGGACAACGGTGATCATGACTGGCGTGCAACCGGCACAATTCAGCACGTATTCGATCACGTCGATCATCTGGCCTGACCGCTGCTGATATTCGAGGGCGCCCCCACCACGCCGTGTAAGGTGGAGCGCCCTGGCATGCAGACTCTGACCACCTACCTCGCCTCCCCCACACCGCAGAGCCCCCACCTCCCGCCCACCTGACGCGGGTGGAGCGGGCCAGGACGCGAGCCCGCCGAGGGCCGTACCGGCCAGCCGGTCAACGGCATCCGGCTCGCAGAGATCATGGACGGGAACGAGGATGTGACGCAGGTGCTTGCCCGGGTGGCAGCCGCAAGCCGCTTGGTGATGGATGTCGCCCCCCGACGAGAGGGACCAGTAGTGCCCCGCCGCCACCAGCGCCGGGCAATGCTCCCCGACCTTGTCTTCACCCGGCCGCCCTCGATTAACGATACGGGGCTTACCGTCACCTTCTACAGCGAGAGCGGCCACGCCGAAGCCGCTGGCGGGGAGCGTGGAACTGCGCCGCGCGTTCGCCAAGGCGCTAGACGGCAAGGCCGGTCCGGGCGGGACGTGGCGTTCGCCTGCAAGCTTCCGGCATCGCTTCTGGCAGCTCGGCCTCTTCCTGAAGTGGCTGGCCGAGCTTGCTGATCCACCGACGTCGCCCCCGCCAGCGCCGTGATGCAGCGGCTCGCGGACCAGGCCTGACTTCCGCTGGAGGGAGAGGGTTACGTCTGGCTGGGTGACGTGTCAGGCACCTAGATCCGAGCGACCGGAGCCGGCGCCGCCCGTGCGACGCCGGCCCCAAGCTGTGACAGAGGCTGCTCCTGGCGCTGCACGCGCTGGTGGAGCACGAAGGCGTCCTGAACCCATACCGCCGCGCCGGGCTCAGGAACTGACGGCGACCACGGTGCGGTAGGTGCGGGGGTCGTCGATCGCGTCCAGGACGAAGGCGGCGAGGTCGGCGCGGGAGGTCTGGGAGCCGACCTTGGCGGCGGCGCCGATGGAGACGCGGGGGTGGCCGGTGGCCGGACGGTCGGTCAGCCTGGTGGGACGCACGGCGGTCCAGGACAGGCCGCCGGCGGCGAGCAGGTCCTCCATGCGGGCCATGTCGGTGTAGGTGTGCCGCATGATGCGGTGCAGGAGGCCGGCGGCCAGGCGGGTGCCGGGTCCGGCGTCGGCGGGGACGCCGAGCCCGGCCGAGGAGATCGCGAGGAGACGCGCGCCGGGCTTGAGCGCGGAGATGATCTCGGCGGTGCCGGCGGAGTAGACGGTGGTGGGACCGCGGCCGGTGGCGCCGAGCGCGGAGATCACGGCGTCGTGGCCGTCCAGCAGTCCCTGAAGTGAGCCGGGAGCCAGGACGTCGGCGGTGTGCACGGTGAGCCGGGGCCCGGTCGGGGGGAGGGCCTGGAGCCGGCGGGCAATGGCGGTGACGCGGTGTCCGGCGGCCAGGGCCTGCTCGACGATGATCCGCCCGGTCCGAACCGCCGCGCCGAGGACGGCGATGGAGGTCATGGAGGTGGTTCTCCCAGATGCGGATGGTCAGTGGGCGGCGGGCTTGGTGGCGGGCTGGAACTTGAAGGAGACGGCCTCCATGAGCGCCTGGTGCTTGGTCTTCTGGACGGCGGCGATGCGCCACTGGCCGTCGGTGTCGCGGACGAGGGTGTAGGTGGCGAGCTTGCCGAGCTTCTTGGGCGTGCCCTTGACGACCTCGCCGCGGGTGACCACGACGGCGGTGTCGGCGCCGTAGCGGCGGATGTCGAGGATTTCGATGACCAGCCGGGTGCCCTTGAGGAAGCTGTCGAACAGGGCCTGGTGGGCGCGGCCGATCTCGGTGCCGCCGTGGTAGACGGTGCCGACGAACGTGACGTCCGTGGCGTCGTCGGTGAAGCAGGCGCCGTAGGCGGCGCCGTCTCCGCGGTTCCAGGCGTCCTGGCTGTGCTCGAGGACGGTGCGGATGGCGGTGATGTCGGTCATGGCGATGCCTCTCTCGTGATAGCTTCAAGGGAGAAGTTACTTCCTTGAAGATTTATCTTCTCTGGAGAAGAGATTAGGAAATGGAGGATCTCATGTCAACCCCACGGGCGCAGTCGGACGCCGGCCGGATCTACCACCGCTACCTCAGCGCGGTGATGCTGCACGGCCACGCCAGCGCCAAGGCGTGCGGCCTGGGCGCGACGGATCTGTACGCGCTGAACATCCTGGAGCTGGCCGGCCCGATGACCCCCGGTGAGCTGGGCGAGCGCACCGGGCTGACCACCGGGCCCACCACCCGGCTCATCGACCGGCTGGAGCAGGCCGGCTATGTTCGCCGCGTCCCCGCGCCCGGCGACCGCCGCAAGGTGATCGTCGAGCCGATCGGCAAACCCGCCGAGCTCGACCAGGTCATGGCCCCCGCCCGGCAGAAGATCGGCGAGATCATCGCCGGCTACTCACCCGAGCAGCGCGACGTCCTCTTCGACTACTTCGCCCGCGCCGCCGACGCCTACCAGGAGGCTGTCCAGGAGTAGGTTGCCGCCGCACCGCCATCCACCGATCGGTGGATTTTCGGATCAGCCACATCCACCGCCAATCATGGCCAGCGGGGCGATCCCTGTCGTGAGCTGCAAAATCATGATTGATCCATGGCAGTCATCGACGTCACCGACCTCACCAAGAGGTACGGGAACCACACGGTCCTGAACGGCATCTCGTTCTCCTCGAGGAAGGCGAGATCTTCGGCCTCCTCGGCCCCAACGGCACCGGCAAGACCACCACCGTCGAGTGCGTGGAGGGCCTGCGGCGACCCGACGGCGGGTCGATCCGGGTGCTCGGGCTCGATTCGATCAGGGACGGCCGCGAGCTGCGCGAGCGCATCGGGGTGCAGCTGCAGAGCACCCAGCTGCCCGAGAACATCAAGGTCTGGGAGGCGCTTTCCCTGGCGAAGTCTTACCTCGCTGGCACCGCGTGCTGCTCCCGTGATCGGGTGAGCAATGTTGTCCGGTGGGCGAAAGGGGTGCCGATCAGCCCCAGACGCCGCTGGCCATCCCCATCCGGGGGCAGGTCACTGATCGGCCGTGGCTGCCCCACATCAACTTCAACGACGCGGCCGCCTGGATGAGGCACCTGTCCACAGCGGCGCTCATCGTGGTCGCCTACCTCAGCGGTATGCGCGGCGCCGAGGTGCTGGCGCTTCAAGTCGGCTGCTGTCCCGAGCCCCGCGATGACCGCGGGAGCCTTCGCTACCACATCTACGGTGTTCCTGACTCCCCGGCAGGTCGACGCCCTCCTCGAACAGCCCCGCTTCCATGTCTACGACAATCCTGATGCGTTCCTGACCTGCAATTACGATCCCGCCAAAGCCTTATGCCACCCCGAACGGGCCACCACCGGCAGCCGCGGCAGTTCCCCCGCCATCGACCGATGCGATCCAGCATGCGCCAATATCGCCCGCACCGACGCCCACATCACTGCACTCCAGCACGAGATTGTCCAGTTGGAAAAAGAGATCGCCGTCCCGCTGACACCGACCCCACTGCGTGAACGGCTCAAACAGCGCGTACTTGCACTGCGCCAGATCGCGGAGCGGCACCAGCGCATGAGGATCGTGTTGACCGCGCCGGACCCGGCAGGCCACGAGAGGGCATCAGGTGAGCGATAAGGAAGAGCGTGCCGCCATTACCGCGGCCATGAGCAGGCTGCTGGCGGGCACACCGCTCCGCTCGTCCGGGCGCCTGGACATCGTCACTCTGGCGATCGAGGCAGGGCTGAAACGCAACAAGCTCACCCACAAGCACAAAGATCTCAAAGACCTGTTCTATGCCCAGGTCAAGGCCCAAACCGCGTCCCCGACAGCGAAGTCAAGCTCCGCAACGAGATCGCCGCCCTGAAAGACGAGGTCAAGGCCTTACGGGAGGAACGCGACGACTACCGCGCTGCCAGCGAGACATTCGCGCGAGCCATACACGTGCTCACGGTCGAGAACGACAATCTCCGCAAGGAACTCGACAAGAGCCGTTCCTCCACCGTCAGGCCGCTCAAGTCAGCAGGCCCGCGATGAGCTCACCAATCGTCGGGGTTAAGGTCTCCGGGTCGTGACAGCCTCCCGCCAACCCGGCAGCTCACCTGTTCATGCGCCCGGTCATCTCCATCGTGCGCGGCGGTGCGAAGAAAGCCCGGATCGCGATGATCAGAGGTGGCGGCTACGGGTCAGGAGCAACGCGCGTCGATCCAGGCGAGTGCACGGTCGATGAAGTCGCGCTGGTTGTGCGGGTCTTCGAAGCCGTGTCCTTCATCGGGGTAGATGAGGAACCGGGCCCGCGCCGAGTCCGGGGTGGACATCCCGGTCTGGGTGAGCAGGATGCCGACGAGTTGGTTGTCCGGGGCGGCGTAGGTCGCCGCGCGGCAGCATCCCGCACCCGGATCTGGGCCGCAGACAACCAGATCCCTGCCTATCCCGCGCTCGGTAAAAGATATGCAGAAAGAGGGACGCGAGCGCAGCATGGCCCCGGCCATCCTTCCGGCATGAACATCGCTGCATCGCTCATCATCGGCGCGGTCACCGCCGTCGCGCCGGTCACGACCACTCCGCTGTCGTGGCAGGACTGCGGGGACGGTCTGCAATGCGCGCAGATCAAGGTGCCGGTCGACTGGACGCGCCGCTCCGGGCCGGAAGTGGCGATCGGTCTTGCCAAGCTGCCCGCCCAGGATCCGGCCCGCAAGAAGGGTGTGCTCCTGGTCAACACCGGCGGGCCGGGCGAGCAGATCGCCCTTCTGCGACGCGTCAAGCAATCCTTCACCGATCTGACCAGGTGGTTCGACGTGGTGATTTTCGATCCGCGTGGGTTTGGCCAGTCCACCGCCATCAAGTGCCCCACCCCCGCGCCCTTCGCCACCGAGTGGGTGTTTCCGGACAAGGGGGCCTACGACGCTTACGCCGCGAAGAACCGTACGTTCGGAAAAGCGTGCCGAAGAGGCTGGCGTACTGTCCGGAAACCTCAACTCCTGGCAGATCGCGCACGACATGGAGGCGATCAGAAAGGCCCTCGGCCAAGCCAAGCTGACCTACCTGGGCAACTCGCACGGCACCGTGCTGGGGCAGGCGTACGCCGAGTTGTTCCCCCGCAAGGTCGGCCGGATGTACCTCGATAGCGTCTTCGACCACACCACCCGCGACCTGCGCACCTGGCTCCAGCCACGGGCCAAGACCCTGGAGGCCAACTTCAAGCGATTCGCCGCCTGGTGCCAGAGCACCGCCGCCTGCGCTCTCCACGACAAGGATCCGGTGGCCGTCTGGGACGAGGTGATGGACAAGGCCCGCCGCGAGCCCATCCCCGCCCCCGAAGCCGGTCCCGCGGTGCGTATCAGCGACACCCAGATCGCCTCCCGCGCCAACTTCACCTACGAGGCCACCTGGGAGCGCCTGGCCGCCGGGCTCGCGCGAGCACAGGCCGGTGACGCCTCGTTCTTCGCCAAGGTGGAAGGGGTTCCGGATCCCGACCTGTCCCGTGTCATCCTCTGCGCGGACCTGCCCTATCCCGGCTACCACAAGCTCAAGAAGCTGGAGAGCGCGCTGCGTCGCGATACACCCCACATCGGGTGGCGGGCGGTGTGGCCGATGGCCAACCACTGCGCGGGCCTGCCACCGACCAGGACGTACGCGCCCCACCCCATCAAGGCCCCGGGCCTGCCGCCCGTGCTCATCGCGGGCGGCGAGTACGACGACAACACCCCGGCCGCCGATGGCCGGCGGCTGGCCGCCCAGCTTCCCGGCGCCCGCTTCCTGACGGCTGCCGGCGGGCATGCGCTCTACTTCTCCGGCCACCAGTGCGTACGCGAGCACGTGCACCGCTACCTGACCACGGGCCAGATGCCGCCGCGCGGCGCCTCCTGCGGACCGGCGAAGTAGCGTAGCCGCTGTGTACGCCAGAGAGGGACTGCTCGTGCTCGCGGCCACGGCCGCGCTCACCGCATTCGCCATGCTCGACGGCGAGCCGCCGCGACCTGGGCTCCCCCTCCTGGCGGGCGCCGGCCTCGCCGCAGCCCTGCCCCTGACCCTGCGTGCCCGCTTCCCGCTGACAGGAGCGCTGCTGTCGGCAGCGATAGCTCTGCTCGGCCTGGTGATCCCGGGCTGGCAAGGCCGGCTGGTGACCATGGTCATGTTCGGCGCAGCGGCCTTCCGCCTGCCGCGCCGCGCCTGGCTGGTCATGAGCCTGTCCATCGGCTGGACCGCTGGCTACGGCCTGCTCATCCCGCGGTCCCATGCAGGGCTGTCTGTGGTCACCGACCTGGTCATCATGGGTGTCGCCCCGGTCGCGGTCGGCCACGCCCTGCGGCTGCACGGCGAGCGGGCCGCACAGGCGGCACGGCTCGACCACGCCGAGGCCAGGCGCGCCATAGCCGAGGAACGCGCCGCGCTGGCCCGCGACGTCCACGACAGCGTCGGCCACCACCTCACCGCGATCCGCATGCAGGCCACGGCGACCCGCCGGGCCCTGCGTGGTCGGGCGCCGGTCGCCGACCGGGCACTGGGCACCATCGCTGAGCTGTCCGCGACCGCGTTGGACGAGGTACGTGCCCTGCTCGACTCACTACGTGAGACGCCCACAGGACCGGACCTGGAAGAGATCGAGAACCTGGCCAAGCGGCTCTCCACGCCGCGCCTGCCGATCTCGGTCCATCGCGCCGGCCGCAGCACCCCGCTGCCACCCGCCGTGGGCCATACGGTCTACCGCGTCGTGCAAGAAGCGCTCACCAACGCCGCCCGCCATTCCGGAGCCAGCCACGTGGAGGTGCACGTGCTGTGCGACCGCACTGCGGTGACGGTCTCGATCGCCGATAACGGCCACGGCCGTGCCGGAGCGGAGGGGCGGGGCATCAGAGGCATGCGCGAACGCGTGGACCAGCATGGCGGCACGCTCATGGCAGGCCCGAGAGAGGATCACGGCTGGCGGGTGGAGGCCGTCGTGCCGATCGGTCAGGGCCCAGGCATCACCGCAAGCCGGGGACAACCCTCAAGCATGGCGCAAGATCCCACGTGAAGGGCCGAGATGACGGATGGTCCGACGTCGACAGTCACGGCGTGCGCCGCAGGCCGAATCGGCCGATCCATGGGAGGAGGGCGGCGTGACCATTCGCGTGGTGATCGCCGATGACCAGCCTGCCGTACGCGACGCACTGCGCGTGACACTGGACGGCGAGCCCGACATCGAGGTGGTCGGTGAGGCGGCCGATGGAGCCGAAGCCGTGCACCAAGCGTTGTGGCGGCGCCCCGACGTGGTGGTGCTGGACTTGCGCATGCCGTACGTCGATGGGATCTCTGCGATCCGGCAACTGGCCGACATGGAGGCTCCGCCGAGGATGCTCGCGCTGACGACGTTCGATACCGATGAGTACCTCTTCGGGGCACTCCAGTCGGGGGCTTCGGGGTTCCTGCTCAAAGACTGCGACCCTGAACTGCTCCTGGAGGCGGTGCGAGCGCTGCACCGCGGGCACGGGCTGGTGGACCCTCAGGTCACCACCCGGCTAATCCACCGCTTCGCAAGACTGTCGCCCGCGCCCGCCACCGACGCGCGACAGCGGCTCACTACTCGTGAACTCGAGGTGCTCCGGCATTTGGCTCGCGGGCTGAGCAACGCGGAGATAGCCCAAGCCCTGACCATCGAGGAAGGCACGGTCAAGACCCACGTCGCGAATCTTCTTCGCAAACTCGGGCTGCCCACGCGGGTGCGAGCTGTTATCTATGCCTACGAGCACGGCCTGGCCCTGCGCGACTCAGACACCTGACCTTCAACGAGGTTCACATGCCCTTGATCCGACGGAAGGCAAGCCGCTGGAAAGGCTGGTGGATCGTGGGCGCGGTCACTGCGGTCCTCCTTATCGCTACCGTGGCGCTGACAACGATCGCCTTCCCGTCTGTCGCGGCCACCACCTGCCCCGGCTGTTACGGCCTGCAGCGGCTCCAGCCCGGCCTGTACGCCGAACCCGGACTCGTGCCGCCCCAACGCGGGCACGTGACTGAGGTTATCGAGCAGGCGAACAAGCGGGTACGTGACTTCTTCGGCGGACGGGCAAGCACTCCAGACATCCTCGTGTGCCTGTCGGACGACTGCTACCGCAGGATCGGCGGCGGCCGCGAACGTGGTGTCGCCGTGCTCAACAGGTCGGTGATGCTGTCTCCGCGCGGCGTCGATCCGGTGATCGCCTCGCACGAACTGGCCCATGTGGAACTTCACGCCCGTCTCAATGGCGCCGAAGTCCCGCAGTGGTTCGACGAGGGCCTCGCCGTCCTGGTCAGCGACGACCCCCGCTACCTTGCCCCGACCGGCGACCGCTGCCTGCTCGACTCCCGCCAGCCCTTGCCAGCGACGCTCGACGACTGGCTGCGCGCGGCATCAGCGGATCCCCAGCTGTACGCCGAAGCCGCCTGCCAGGTGAGTCGTTGGGCAGGGACGAACGGCGGGAAGGAGGCCGTACGAACCCTCATCGCACGGCTGTCAACAGGACAGGCCTTCCCAGACATCCAGATGCCGGCCGCAGCCGCAACCACAGCCTGATCGCCATCACCCTGACCAACGCCGACCGGGGTCGATGAGCAGCGCGTGCCATTCCGGCCATCTCATCTGGCTCAGCGATCCGTCCGGCAACATGGTCGGCGCCATGGAGTACGACCACACCGCCGACCAGGGTGCGCTGACCACGAAGGTTCGAGGGTTTGACCATCAGCCGATCCGCGGAGCCTCAGTGCTCCAACACGGACTCAACCCGAGGACAACACGATCTCGCTCAACACGATGATCTTCCGGGGAACCAGGCGATCAGCTGGAGCGTTCCGGCGGCGCCGGTCAAGGCTCCCGCCCCTATGAGGGCTGGAAGCGGAGCGTTCGTTGCCATGCTCGTCAGGAGAAGCGCTTCCGGGATCGGCGTAGCGCACATCAACAGGCCTATGCGTGCCGGCGGGAACAACAGTGAGTTGATCGACCCGCAGGCTAGACCTATCCCAACCGCGCTCAGCACGAGTCCCCAGCTGGTTGGTCCGTCGAGGTATCGGGTGGCGTAGAGCGGCCCGATCAAGGTAATACCGGCTGCCCATGAGGCCGACGTCAGTGCGCTCAACAGGGTGAGCGCCAGCAGCCACGGGCGGCTGGTAAAGGCGGACCAGCCTTCCGCCAGATCGGTCATGAACCCCTGCCGCTCGTGCCTCGGGGTTGGCGGGAGGCGCAGCGTGAGGAACACCGCGGCGGACACCAGGAAGGTGAGGCCGTCCCAGGCGATGATCATCCCAGGGCCGGTCCAGGCGATCACGAGGCCGGCCAGTCCGGGCCCGATGATCGCGACGGCGTTGCTGAAAATCTGGAGCAGCGCGTTCGCGTGGCTCAGCATCGGCCCTGGTGGGACGAGTTGCGGCACCAAGCCTTTGGCTGCAGGCTATCAGCCCCACCACCAAGGGCCATGTAGCCGCGCCGATGCCGTAGCCGGTACGGCCCTCGGCGGCGGCCACGACCAGCCCGCCGAGGGCCGTACCGGCCAGCTCTGCCGCCGGTCGGTCGCGAGCGGTGAAGAACTCCCCTCCACTTTCGCCCCGCGCCCCCTACTGGCAATGGAACGAAATCCGGCGTTAGCCACGTTTGGAAGACCGCGATGATAGGGGTCCGTTGATCTGCGGGAACCCCGTTAACGCCGGATTCCGTTCCAAATCTCTCTGACCCCCGAGAAGTCCCAGAGTTCATGCGAACTGAAGGTTCATCGGACTGAACCGAAGGGTCTTCAGCCCTCATGGACTGTTTCGACCCTTGGGTTCGTCGCGACTGGCGGGGTCTTGCTCTTCGGCTGCGGTGGCCAGCAGGACGCGGGCGTTCTCGGCATAGCGGATGGCGGTCTTGGGGTCGAGGCCGAACACAGCGGCGAGGTGGAGCGGGTCCGGGCCGTGCGTGAGGGCTTCTTCAAGCTGCCGATCAACGCGAAGGCGTTCGAGTGTCGCAGCCTGACCGCGGAGCTTCTTGGCGAAGTAGATGCTGGAGACCGGACCGGTGCCGAGAGCGCTCAGCTGATTGATCAACAGGTGAGGATTGGCTGTGTTCGGCCAGCGGGTGCGCCGGTAATCGAGCCATTCGAGCAGGATCTGATGGGTGAACTCATCGATGGGGCGGGTGCGGCCGGCGATGATGAGCCGTCGGTTGCCGAGGTCGACGTCCTCGAGGAGCAGGGAGCGGATGGCGCCGGTGCGGGCGGCGTGAACGGCGGCGAGCATGAGCACGAGCCGGGCGGCCGGGGTGGTGGCGGCTTCGGTCGCCCGGTCGATGTCGTCCTGGTCGAGCCGCTGGAGGAGCCCGTATGGATGCTGGCCGATGCGGATGCCGCGGGTCGGGTTGCGGAAGATGCTGCGCCGTTTGCGGCAGAACGCGAACAGCGATCGGGCCGCAACCAGGAAGTTCGAGCGGTGAAATCCCTGCATGTCGTCGAGGATCGAGGTGAGGTCCTCCCGGGTGACTTCCCGCAGGTGTTCGTATCGATCCGACCAGTGCAGCAGCGTAGGACGCAGCCGATTCACCTGAATCCAGACCGACTTGATGTTGCGGGGCTTGATCCGGGGGGCGCCGTCGCGCAGCGCCCGCGCCCAGGCCTCGACGTCGTCTCGGATGCCTGGGGCGAGTCCTTCGAGCTTGGCTTCCAGCCACCCGTCGAAGGCCGGCGGCCGGTCGTCGACGAACACCCCCATCTCCTGGAGCACCTCGAGGGTCCGCTCGACGGTGATGCCCAGCGCGCGCAGCGCGGGGAACACCTCCGAGTAGTAGACGACGTCGAGGCAGCTGTGCCGGGACAACACGATGATCAGGGCGCGCCGGACGGCGAATCGAACACCACGTCGCCACCCGTGCGCCTCGCCCCGCCGATAGGCGAGATAGAGCGCCCAGATCAGCCACGGATTGGCGAGATCGGCATCGGCGCTGTCGTCGAACCGGGTGAAGTCTCGGCGTGTTTCGAACAGCCTCAGCTGGATCCACCGCTCGGCGGGCCGGACCGCAGGCGGCGGGGGCGGCTTGGGCCGCGACCGCCATCCCCGTTCATGGACTGGACTTTCGGGGCGGCGTCGTTTCATCCGGTCGAAGAACAACTGCTGGAACGGCAGTCTTTGCCCGGACTCCAGGACCGAGACCGCGCCGCGGGGCAGGCCGCCTGCGGCCTTCGACTCGTGGGCGGCCTGCTGCCAGCACAACCTGCAGTAGCCCTTCTTTAGCGCGACCGTCCGGCTGCATCCGACGCATTCGCCCTCGCTGCCCGGGTAACAGTGTCGAAGCACGGTGCAGGACGAGCATCGGCGAGCGCCGAGGACTCCCCAGGCCAGGCAGTCCATGCAGCTTTGCGGACCATGCAGAACCCGTCGCGGCGGCATGTCACGCGGGCGGCAGAGAACGACCGTCCTTCCGCTTGGGAACCACGGGTGGGCCACCCGAGACTGCTGCCGTGACCTGCTGGTCCTGGCCGTCATCGACGCGTCTGACCTTGTCGGGCTCCGGGATGAGGAGCTCGTCGACCCCGCAGCCCAGCACGGCGCAGATGACGTTGAGGTCGTCGAGCTTGATGCTGGCCGGCTCGCCCGACCACAGGCCGGACATCTTCCCGGCGCTGATCTTCAGACCGTGCTCGGCGAGCATCCGCTGGAGTTCGCTGGCCTTCCAGATGCCGCGGTTGGCGGCGGCCAGCCGCAGGTTCCATCTCATCACCGTAGTCCTTCCAGCCGGGCGGCGGCGCGCTGCTGGCCCGCGGCCCAGGCGTCCTCGATGTGAGTGCCGGTGACGTGCACGTACTTCATCGTGGTCGCGATCCACGCATGGCCGAGCAACTGCTGGATGGCGATGAGATCCATGCCCTGCTGATAGAGCTGGGAGGCGCAAAAATGCCGCAGCACGTGCGGGGTCAGGGCATCGGCCCATTCCGGCAGGTGCGCGGCGGCGGCCTTGGCGAGCGCGGCCCGCAGCGTTTCATCGCCGACCCGGGCCGCCGATCCGTCGGCGTTCTTGCGCTCTGACAGCAGCAGCGCCACGCCGGGCCGGGTGTGGTCGTCCCCGAAGTGGCCCCACACCTCTTCGACGAACCAGCGCAGTGTCGCCGCGGCGTTGTTGATCAGCGGCACCATGCGCTCGCGTGGCCCGGAGCCGCGGGCGCCCTTGCCGTGGCGGACGTGCAGTTTGCCGAAACGGCCCAGGTCCCACTTGATGTCGGCCAGGTCGAGCTTGCAGGCCTCGTTCACGCGCAGCCCGACCTCGGCCATCAACCGGCAGGCGGTGTAGTTGCGGGCAGTCGGGGCGAACTTCCGGCAGGTTGTCAGCTCCTGCCGCCAGCCGGCGAACAGCCGATCGACCTGATCGGCGGTGGGCGGGATGCGCAGCTTGCCCTGCGCCCCGCCGCGTGGCCGGTTCATCTCGTCGATCGGGCACTCGATGACGCGGCCGGTCATCTGGTGGAGTTCGACCTTGTGACGCAGCTCCAGGAACAGGAAGAACGTCTTCATCGCCTGAGCCCGGGCCAGCCGGGTGCCCTTGGCGGTGGCACGCAGCACCTTGCCGAAGTACGCATCGGCATCGGCCGGTTCCATCTCCCACAGCGGCCGGCCGAACCAGGCCCGCACCTGCTCCAGATGCACCACGTCGGAGGAGATCGTGCCGTCCGACAGCCCTGCCGCCGCCCGGGCCAGCACGAACCCGGCCAGCACGTCGGTCTCCAGCGCTTCCAGGTCCTCGGCGGTGGCCGGGGCACGCGCCACCCGAAGATCCTTCACCACCGCCAGCGCCAACTCCGGCCACCTCGCCTTCACCCTCACAGCAAGACGAACGACCAGGACGATAGACCTTCAGAATCCCCGAAATCTCATCAACGTCTGCAGAAGCCGGAGCGCCAGCAGATACGCCCAGGTCCTGGGGCTAGTGAGGCCAAAGAAGCCCGATGGAACCCAAGGGTTATTAGTTAGCGTTACCGGCAAGACAGCAGCAGCCCCTGGACCGCCAATCAGTGCCCCTGCCCACACTTCGGAGAACGTGATCAGACGCGAAAGGCACGGCCCACCACCTGACGAAGGGGCCTTGGCCCGGGACTGATGCGCGCCCGCCAGGCGGGCGCGCACCGGCCCCTACCGCGATCATGAAGCTAGTCCGGGCTGCCCGCCTCCGGAGCAGGCACGGCGCCGCCGAGCGAAAGGCGCTTGGCCACGTCCAGGCGGACCTCGCCATAGGGCTGCACGTGCTGCCAGAACAGCGGGGTCAGCCCGCGATGGTCGGCGGGCTTGAGCAACTGAGCCCACTCGGGGTCGGCCAGGACGTCCTGCAGCATCAGGGTGTTGATGTACACGAGCGCGGCCTGCAAGATGCGCAGGCACAACACGCTCATCTCCAGCTCCTCACGCCGATTGGTGGCGATGTCACCGCCCTTGCCGTAGAAGATCACCGAATTCGCTCCGTTGGAGGACTCCACCACGTTGAGCCCCTCCTGGATCTCCCGCTGCAGCTCACGCAGCCGCAGATAGCGGGCCACGAAGATGGTCTTCTGCGCCCGGCCGACCTCCAGCATGGCCTGGTAGGTCGGATGGGAGGCGGACTCGGTGAACCGGCGCAAGATGGCCTCGGTGGAGGCGGTGCCCTGCTTGATCGCGGTCGCGTATTTGATCATCTGGTCGTAGTTCTGCTCGATCAGGTCCCAGCGGATCGGCCGGGTCATCGCCGGCGTCAGCCGCGGGTACAGGTCGCTCTCGCCGCTCTCCACCCGGTACAGCTTGACCTTGTTGATCTTCTTGATGCGCGGCAGCAGGTCAAAGCCCAGGAGCCGGGTCACGCCGAACCCGATTTCGGTCTGGCCGTGGGAGTCGACATAGTTGCCCTCGACCTTCATGGTGGTGCCGTGCCGTACCGCGCCCTCGATCATCGCGTGCACCTCCGAGGCCGAGGCGCGCAGGGTCTGGGAGTGCACGACCATGGAGCCGCGCTCGATGTGCCAGTAGATGAGGATGCCGCGGCCTCCATACCTGGAGTGCTACTCGGTGAAAATATTTTGATCGTAGGCGCGCACGTGCGTGGAGTCGGAGGCGACCGTGGTCGTCCCCTCGCCCCACAGCGCCACGTCCCGGGCGGTGAAGGTGGCGTTCGCGATGGCGATCGCGATGTCGGTGGCGATCTGAGGGGTCAGGTAGCGGCGCCGGACGTAGCGGATGTCGTCCTCGCTGTGGGCGTGGCCACCGGAGGCCACGGCACGGATGCCGGTGTTGGTGCCGTATCCGAAGATCGCGAGCATCAGCCGCTCGGCCAGGACCTCGGGCTTGAGGCTGGAGGTGCCCGCCACCGAGGTGACCGCCTTCAGGCAGCCGGTGCGCAGCACCGCCTCCTTGAGCATGTCGATCAGCGGGACCGAACCCCAGCGGCGGCCCACCTCGTTCTTGATCCGGCGCAGGTTCCGCGGCTCATCCGCCGGGCCGAGCTTCGTCAGCTTGATCGCGCCGGACTTGCGCTCGGAGATCGCCAGCCAGTCCAGCTTCGGCAGCGCGGTGTCGAGCGCCTCCAGCTCGGCGCGCATCTCGGCCTTCAACTCGGCGATGAAGTCGGCCGGGGCCAGCGGCTTGCGCAGCTCGGCGTAGTTCTCCACGCGGCGGGCGGCGAAATCCTTGGGCAGGTCCTCCTCCGGGTCGCGGAAGGAGTGGGCGCCGGCCACCCAGATCTCCTTGCACCGCAGGGCCTCGCGCAGCGCTTGGAAGGTGACGATCTCATACACCATCCGCACCACCCGCCGGCGTCCGCGCTTGTCCTTCTTGAACACCAAGTCCTCCCAGTCGCCAGCGGTGCCACGGTGCTCGGGCACCACCTCGCCGCGCGGGTAGTAGGTGGTGTTGCCCGCCTTGGCGTAGCGGCGGATCAGCTTCAGCGCCTCGATCACCGGCTGGAAGGCGGTGTTGTTGCTCCTGAACTCCAGGGTGTCCAGCAGCGCAATCAGGCCGCGCCGGTAGTGGTTGGCGTAGGAGGCGCGCAGCGTGGTCTGCACCGTGGTGCGGTAGGCCGGGCCCTTGGTCTTGAACTCGTGCACCAGATCCCGCAGCGTCTGCTCACCGCCGCTGACCGCCGGGAAGATGACCTGCCGGACAGAATCGTCAGGCTGACTGAGCGCGGCGTCGGCGACCTTGAACAGGATGTTCTCCTTGCCGGTCACCCGCTTGAACGCGTTGATCAGCTCCTTGGTCACCTTGCTGTCGGCCCGCGCCTTGATCCGATGCACCGTGGCGATCAGCAGCTCCACCAGCGCGTCAGTGATTTCCCGCTCCCGCTCCTGAACCAGCGCCGCCAGCAGCAGCACCGTCAGCTCGCGCGGATGCGTGCGCATGTGCGAGGGAGCCTCCACCCCCGCCCGGGCCCGCCAGGACGCCAGCACCTTGGGCGCCACATCGGCGAACAACCCGGACGGCAGTTCGATCGAGCGCACCGCCCCCAGCTTGCGGATCTCGGTCATCATCGACTCCAGGCTCACGTTGCCCGGCGCGGACTTGATCAACGCCAGCACGTCGGAGTCGGTGTCGTCATCCTCGGCAGGCACCTCACCCGCGGGCCCCTGACGGTCACCGGCCCCCTCGCCCACCGCACGGCTGGCATCGTCGATGCCGACCAGCGCATAGATCCGCTGCGTGGTCTCCGGACTCAGCCGGGAGGCGATCCGCACCGACCAGGCGACCTCCGCGTTGTGCAGGGCCGAGGCCACGACCCGCGAGATCCGCCCAGGCGCCGGCGGTTCGATCCGCTCCTCGCGCAGATGCTTGAGCAGTTCCTCCCGGACCCGTTCAGGCCGTCGCTCGGCGTGCGCGACCTCCTCGGCCAGCCACACCGCCAGCTTCGTCGCGTCCTCCGTCGTGCAGGTACGAAAGCCCAGGTGCGTGCGGATCTGATGGCGGTGGTACTCGATCGTGGAGCCGGACCACTCGTAGAGGCCGAACTCCGAGGCAGGAACCCGGACCTGCTTGGCCACGTGCTCAACCACGTCATCCGGCAGCTCTGAACGGCCGCGCGGGAACCGCCCGTGCTGCGTGTAGAACTTCAGCAAGATCGCGAATCCGAGTCGAGTGGCGTCGCGCTTTCCGGCGATCAGGTCGCGCTCTTCGTCCAGGATCGTCCAGTGCTCAACCATATCGTCGATGTGCATCGGGGGGTGTTTCATGACCAACCAGCATTGACCAGGCACGTCACAGCAAGATCAACGCCGTTTGAGGCTCATGACACGTTTCTTACCGGCACCCCGTATTGGGAGACCGGCGGCGGCCTGCGGGCCACCCCGGACTCGCCGGTCCTGGTGAGGTATGCCGACGATGTGCGCGCCCTGTGTCACTCCCGTGAGCAGGCCGAGGATATCCAGCAACGACTCGCGAAATGGCTGGAGCCCAGGGGTTTGGTCTTCAATCAGGCCAAGACCCGGATCACCCACCTGGAGCAAGGGGTGGACTTTCTGGGTTTTGAGATCCGCCGGTTCCGGGGCAAGTTGCTGACCAAGCCGAGCAAGGACGCGTTACGGCGGATCCGCAAGCGGCTATCCCAGGAGGTGGCGGCCCTGCGAGGGGCCAACGCCGACGCGGTGATCGCCAAGCTCAACCCGATCATCAAAGGATGGACCGCCTACTACCGGATCGGGGTGTCCAAACGCGCGTTCGGCGCGCTGGACGCCCACCTGTGGAGACTGGCCTATAAGTGGGCCAAGATCTCCCACCCGAACAAGCCGAAGCGCTGGATCATCGCCCGGTACTTCGGCATGTTCAACACCGCCAGGCGCGACAAGTGGGTGTTCGGGAGCCAGGAGACCGGCTTCTACCTGCGCAAGTTCGCCTGGACGAAAATCGTCCGGCACCGGATGGTCGCAGGTCGGGCCTCTCCCGATGACCCGACTCTGATCGGCTACTGGACCGAGCGGCGCCGCCGCGCCAGGGCCCCGGTGGATGCCGCAACGTGGCGGCTTCTTCGCCAGCAGGGCGGCCGATGTCCGCTCTGCCGGGGCCTGCTGCTGCACGCTGACCATGAGCCACAGAGCCCGATCGAGTGGCAGCAGTGGCTCACGGCCACGCGCACAGCGATCCGCAAACAGGCGATCGCTACCGCCGTGGAGCTCGGGAACCTGGACGAACACGCCGCAACACGTCTCATACACGCCCACTGCCGCCGCCTCGGCGACGGCACCAACCCGGCACTTCCGCACGGCCTCGAACCTTCAGGGCTCGCTTGAGCCGGTTGCCTGGAAAGCGGGCACGGCCGGTTCTGAGGGGGCCGGGGCGCGGCAACGCGCACCGGCTACCCGACGAGTGTCGGCGTACTCCTATGGGTGCTCCACCTAGTACGGAGTTATGTGCACCAGATCAGGCGACGTTGGTGTCTCGCTCGATGTTCTTGAGGCGGTTCTTGAGTCGGTAGCTGGGGCCGTTGATGGAGATCACGTCGCAGTGGTGCAGGAGCCGGTCGAGGATGGCGGTGGCCAGGACCTCGTCGGCGAAGACTTGGCCCCATTCATCTGAGGGTGGCACATGTTCGTGTCGGAGGATTCTGGCTGCTAGCTGGGGGTTCCTGGTTCTTTCTCGTTTCCCTGATTCGTGAGGTATGAGAGGCGTATGTTAGGCGCTGCCTTCATTCTTCTAGTGTGAGGAAGGTGTGCCGGTGGCACGGTCTCGACTGCGGGTGCTGGAGGGCGGGGCGCTCCCGCCCGAGCCTTTGGGCAGCGATCCGATGGAGTATCAGGCGCGATGCGTCGAGGCGTTCGTGGCGTCGTGGGCCGCTCGTGGGTTCAGCCCGGTGACCATCGAGAACGACACCGGGCTGCTGGAGCGGACCCTGGCCGCACTGGGTCGTCCGGCCTGGGAGGTCACCCCCGAGGACATCGACCGAGTGGTCGGCGACCTGGCGGTGGCCGGTCGCGCCGCCTCGACGCGGCGCGAGTATGTGCAGATCTTCAAGGGCTTTCACCGGTTTCTGCAGGTGCGCAAGGCCGCTGAGATCGAGGCCGCGTTCGGGGTGCGGCTGGTCTGCCCGGTGGATGAGTTCAACGCCTCCCGGCATGTCGGCGACGGCTCACCGGCCGAGCTGCCGCCGCCGACGCCGGAGCGGGTGAGCGAATTCTTCGACTTCCTCAAGGATCGCATCGCCACTGCCCGCAAGTACGGCCCGGCGGCGCGGGATTACGCGCTGTTTCGCACCCTGTATCACGCGGGGCTGCGGTCGGAGGAGGCCGCGCTGCTGGACCGGCCGGACGTGCACTTCACCCGGGGCCCGTTCGGCAAGCTGCATGTCCGCTTCGGCAAGGGCGCCCGCACCTCCGGACCGCGGCCGCGGTGGGTGCCCATGCTGGATGGGCTGGACCTGGTGCTGCGCTGGTTCCTCAATGACGTGCGCGGCCGCTTCCCCGACTCGCCGGTGCTGTTCGCCGATGAGTCCGGCGGGGCGCTGCATCGCGGCACCATCCGTAACCGGCTGCGCTATCTCATGCAGCTGGAGGGACGGCCGCAGGAAGAGTGGTTCAGCCCGCATGCGCTGCGCCGTGCGTGTGCCACCCACAACTACGAGCGCGGCGTGGACCTGGTGGCCATCCAGCAACTGCTCGGACACTGGACGGTGAGCTCGACGATGCGCTATGTCCGGCCCTCGGCCACCTTCATCGAAGACGCCTATCGCCGGGCGGTGACCAGCACCCTGGGCGAGCTGACCGGACAGGGAGACCCGACCGCATGAAGATCCGGTGGAAGCTGCGCATGGCCGCCGCGCAGCGCGAGGTGTGGACTGGCGCCCAGCTGCGGCGGCTGCTGGCCGACAAAGCAGGGCTGGAACTGTCGGCGGCATCGGTGTCGGCGCTGCTAACCAAAGAACCCACGCAGGTCAAGCTGTCCACCCTGGCTGCGTTGTGCACGGCGCTGGAGTGCAGCCCCAACGACCTGATCGAGGTGGACACCACCCCCGTCGAACAGCCCGCCCGCCCGCCGCAGCCGACGACCGAGCCCAAGGCCGCCTCCAGCGGCGGCCGGTCCATGCCGCCACTGTGACCTGAGCAGGAGGACGGCAATGGGCCAACGGCAACGCGACTGTGTGGACTGTGGCGGCCCAGTCGGCATCATCGGCCGCCTGCACTGCTGCCGCTGCCTCAGACGGCTCAACGAAGCGGCCGCCAAGGCCCCCTGCCCGGGCTGCGGCAAACAACGGGTGCTGCAGGCCGACACCGGCCGGTGCATCACGTGCTCACGCGTCTGCACCGAGTGCGGGCATCCCGTCCGCTCGCCGGAGGCGACGCTGTGCCGGGACTGCACCCGCCAGGCTCGGCAGCGGGCGGCGCAACAACCGTGCCCGCGATGCGGCCGCCCGGGCTATCTGCGCGAAGCCACCGGCTGGTGCGGGACCTGTTCACGTCCTCGCCAGACGAAGGACCCACCGCGCGTCTGCGACGACTGCGGTCAACTGCGCCCGCATGCCGGCCACGGCCTGTGCTCGGCCTGCTGGCAGCGCCGCCCCGAACGGCCCTTCGTCGCCGGCGAGAACCTCATCGCCCGGCTGACCGACCCGCCTCCCTGGCTGGGCGACCTCATCGGCCACCTGGCCGCCGGTCACTCGCCGGCCCGAGCCTGCATCCTGATCGGCCAGCTGGGACGGCTCCTGGACGACGAACATCCCAACCACCCCCAAGCCCTGTTGGAGCGGGCCGGGCTGCCCGGCCGCTCAATGGGGCCCTTGGCCCGGGGACTGGAGGTCTTCTTCGTCGAACGCGGGCTGGCACTGGCCACTGATCACGCCGAACGGCTGGCCGCCGGACGCCGTCGCCGCCGGATCGACGCCGTCCCCGAGCCGCTGCGGCCTGCGGCGGAGGCCTTCAACGCCTTCCTGCTGCGCTCCCGCGAGCGCGCCCGCCGGGCCGGGACACTGCCCCGCGCCGACGTCACCCTCGACATCAAGCTGTCCACCCTGCGCGATCTGGCCCAGCGCGTCAGCGCGCGTGGAAAGCAGGACTGGGCCCTGGTCGACGTGCACGACATCGAGGCGTTCCTGGCCGCCCAGCCCAAGAACCGGCCCCGGCGGCTGCAGATCGCCCGGCAGTTCTTCCGCTTCGCCAAAACCCACAAGATGATCCTGATCGACCCCACCAGCGGACTGTCCGCGAAGGCGGCCAAGGGCTTCATCGGCAAGACCCTCACCCTCGACCAGCAGCGACGCCTCTTCCAGAGATGGATCACCGACCCGGCCGTCCACCCACACGAGGCGCTGCTGGGCATCCTCGCCCTGCTGCACGGCGCCTCCAGCAGCGAAGTCCGCCACCTGCGCCTGGACGACATCGATCCCGGCAACCATGCCATCCGTCTCGGGCAACGCCCCCACCTCGTGCCCCTGGATCCGGCCAGCTGGAGCACCGTGCAGCGATGCATGGCCCATCGCGAGAACCAGCACACCGGCAACCCGCATCTGATAGTCACCAAGGGCACCAAGGCGGGCCGGAGCCCGGCCTCCGTCGCCTATGTCAGCCATGTCCTGGATCCGGCTGGTATCTCACCGCGGATGCTTCGCTCCACCCGCCTGATCGACCTGGTCAATACCATGGACGCCAAACTCGTCGCCGCAGCCTTCGGGATGCACCCCGAAGGGGTCATGATCTATCTCGCCGATCATGTCGACACCGACCGCCTGCCCGCACCAGACTCGGCCGACCGGCGGGGTGAGGCTTATCCTTGCTGCGGCGAGCCCAGATGATCACGATGGGCGCGGTCCGGACGCAGTATGGGGCGTCCTGTGGGATGTCCCCTCCTTCGAGAGGCGGCCATGCAGTCACCGACCTACCTGCACGACCTTCTGGTCGCGACCATCTTCACCGAGGGGCTCGATGCCGAGATGGACCTGTGGGCGCTGGGATTCAGCGCCATGTGGATCAAGGACGTGGACCTCGAAACGCTCACCCGAAGCTTCCGCCTGGACCTCGCCACCCGGACCCCGTGTTACCTGAGCGAGATCCTCGATCACAACATCGACGACGAATCCACCTGGGTTGCCGAGGTCAACGGCTGGATCGGCATCGTGCCGGCGCATGCTGACGGCGAGCGCGTGCGCTCCGTCACCGAAGGCGGCCGTCAGGCCCTCGGCCTCCGCATGGACATCAACGGCAACGCCTACTTCGATTACGCCCGCGACGGGCGCATCATCGTCTCCTTCGACCCGCTCTCGCCCGAGAACTGGAAGCGGTCCGGCGACGATCCGCACGCGCTCGATCATCTGATGGACGGACTGCGCTTCCAGATCAGCGATGACGACGTCCTCGACAATCCCGTGGAGGATCCGGAGAGCATTAGCTCGGCCTTGGCGCTGATCGGGCGCATCACGGAAACCGACATCGCCGCCGACTGGTTCCTGGAACAGCACTCACGCATCAGACCCAGCTCCTGACGGCTCGCGCCCCGGGCAGGAGTGCACCATTGGCTGGCCGCCCTGGGAAACCTCCGTCGTGACCTGCTGGAGGCGGGAGAACAGGTGACCGCCTTAGCCGCAGACACACGCGCTTTCCGTTCATGGCTGAACGTGTGCAGTTTCGGTGTCACCTGACACACGTTCGGGCGAACATGTGCGCTTTGCCGAAGCTCTTGTTCGAGGTCAGGATGATCGAGCCTTTCTCGTAGCGCTTGGAGATCACCTGGAAGACCAGGTTGGCCTCGCCGCGTTCGAGGATCTCGTAGCCCACTTCGTCGATCACCAGGACGCTTGGCCGCAGGTAGGTGCCGAGTTTGCGGTTCAGGCTCCCGGCGGCCTCGGCGGTCTTAAGGTTGGCGACCATGTCATCGAGGCTGGTGAAGTAGACCGAGTAGCCGGCCCGGCAGGCCGCGACGGCCAGGGCGACGGCGATGTGGGTCTTGCCGACTCCGGGCGGCCCGAGCAGCGCAGCGTTGGCCTTGGCCTCGACGAAGGCGAGGGTGGCCAGGTCTTTGACCTTGCGGGGGTCCAGGTCGGACTGGAAGGAGAAGTCGTAGTCGTCCAGGGTCTTGTGGTGGGGCAGCTTGGAGATACGCAGACCGGTGCGGAAGCGGCGGTCGTCGCGGACGGCGAGTTCCTCGGACAGGACCAGGTCGAGGAAGTCCAGGTAGCCCAACTTGGCCTCGTCGGCCCGCTGCGTGTAGTGGGTCAAGGCGTCGGCCAGGTGGGGCAGGCCGAGCTTGGCGGCGGTGGTGCGGATGCGGGTGGAGACCAGCTCGCTCAACGGGCTTCCTTCGTCGGGTTGTCGGTGGTGAAGGGGCGGGTGCCGGTCAGTTCGTCATAGACCGACAGCGGTCGGCGGCTGACCTCGACCTGGGCCGCGGCCCGGTTGAGCAAGGCTTGCAGGGATCCCACCGCGGGCTCGTGACCATCGTTGCCGCGGCTTTGGCGCCTCGCGGCGGGCGGGTCGTCGTGGCTGGTGGTGACGCGGCGGCCGGCTCCGGTGGGCAGGCCGTCCCAGTGCCGTTCGTTCACGACGCGGCAGCCGCGGCCCACCGCCCGAGGGTGGGTGGCCAGCAGGGTCTCGCCTCGGTGATCGGGTGTGGTGGCGTGCAGACTGATCTGGGCTTTGGTCGCGCGGACCTCGATCAGCTGACGTGGCTGGACGCGGCTGGCCGGCACCGAGTAGAGGTTGGCGTCGAAGGCGACCAGGCAGTCTTTGCCGACGTAGCGCAGGTGCCGTTGCGCCACCACATAGGGTGCGGCCGGCAGTGGCCGCAGCGCGGTGTGGTCACGGACTGCCCGCACTCCGATGACCTCGCCGTGGGTGCTGTGGACTTTGGCCCGCCGCAGGGGAACCCAGGCAGCGAAGGCGGCGTCGATCTCCTCGATCGAGGAGAACGCCCGTCCGGCCAGGACATGGTCACGAACGATGGCGACCTGCCGCTCCACCCGGCCTTTGGATTACGCCGTCGATTACACCCGATGGCGACGATCAGTACCGACGCGTTCGGGTGACCCACCCGTTTCATCCGCTGTCCGGGCGCGACTTCG
>NZ_JBITMP010000080.1:0-35839 GCF_044466425.1 Nonomuraea sp. NPDC049400 | reverse complement strand
CGGGGGGGGGGGCGGGGAGCCCGGACCCCCGCCCACCCCACACCCCCCCTCCCCACAAATTTTTTTTTCGGGGGGGGGGGGGCCCCCGTGGGCCCCCCCGCCACCCGAGGTCAACCAGGAGATCTGCCGGGTGCTGGAGCCAGTTGCTGGAGCCGCGGCGCGGCGGCGGGCGCGCGCCGGACGGGCTGCGCGGGACTGGGATTCATCTGGCCTGCGGTGCTGGAGCGCGTGGAAGCCGCCTGCTGCCGGGCAGATTCACGGTCGGCAGCCTGCGCCGCTGCCAGGACGGGCCGGGTCGGCAGTGCGGGCACGGTGTTGATGTAGTTGATCAGATCGGCGTGATCAACCTCGAACCACTGTTGGCGGCCGTTCGTGAGCCGCAGGCCCCACAGCATGATCTTTGGGTTGTCGCTGGGCGACATGACGACTTCGGCGATCGGCCCTCCCGGAGGTCCGGGCATCCTGGTCGGCCGGTCCAGCCCGCCCAGGAGGACGTCATGGCGGACGGGGACGGCGGCGGGCCAGCCCTCCGTGCGCCAGTAGGTCACCTGTGGCTGATCGGCCCGCCAGGACAGCTCTGCCCGCCGGGGCTTGCGGCCGCCAGGTTCATAGGCCTGCATCTGTACTGCTTCCCGCACCTGGGTAGGCGCCTGCTGCGGGGCCGGGGACTTCGATGGCAGCCTTTCGAGGAATTCAGCGACGGGGCCGCTCTCGAGCTCCACCCACACATGCTCGGTTCCGTCCTGTTTCCATGCGTGATACAGCCACAGGTTGTCCTCCCAGTCGACGTGGACTTTCCATCGCAGCTTGGTGCTGCCTGCGATGGGGGGCAGCATGTGGAGGCCGGCGACAGTGACCGGTTCTGTCAGCGCCGCGCGCAGAGCTTCTCGGGGAACGTTGATGTCGCTGCCGCCCTCTCGCCAGTCCACGGTCACCTCGACCACGTCCGGGTTGCGGGCAGAGTGGTGCAGATGGACGGTTGGCCATGCTGGGGAGGCAAAACCGGAATCAGCATGGATGCTGGCGCTGATGGGAGGCGGTGAGGCTGGAACGGCGCTGCGAGCCTGCAACTGTGTGGCGGAAGCGGCTGGCGTTTCGGCGCGTTGCGGTGCGTCAGCAGCAAGGGTTGGCAGGCTCGGCACCGCGTTGATGTGGTCGGCCACGAGAGCCTGGGGGATTTCGTAGGCGGCCTGTCGTCCGTCGCGCAGGCGCACGGTCCACAGCGCGGTGGCGGGATTGGTGGGGCTGGGCGCCATGACGATCTCGGCCACCGGGTCCTGGCCGGGCGCGCTCGTCTCGTGGCGTGTGCCCTTCATCAGGTACTCATGCGGGACGGGCAGTGCGAACTTCCAGCCTTCCATGTACCAGTACGTGACGTGCGGTTGGTCGCCGCGCCACAGCAGTTGCCCGCGCGCCGTTTCGCGGAGATCGCCGGTGACTGCCTGCGCCTGGAGTTGCTGACGGATCAGTGGCTGCGGTGCCGTGGTACGGCCGGCGGCGGCTTGCTGCCGTGAGGCTCTCTCAGCCGCCAGGTCAGCGCGCGCCTGGCGGGACGAGTCTGCCTGGCTGAGAAAGCGGGTGACATCGCTGCGGTTCACGTTCAGCCAGAGGCTCTCACCGCTGGGCAGGTGCACCGACCACGCCAGGGCCGAATCGCTCGTGGCAGGCTGCATGCGCAGCCCACCCTGAGTGAACCCGTTCACGCGCACCTGACCGGCCAGGCCCGCCCGCAGCGCCGTGAGCGGAACCTGCAAAGGAGTGTCCCACCCGGGCTGTTCCGGCACGATCAAACGGGCGACGTCCGGCGCTCGGCGCTCATGAAACAGCCATGCTGTGCGCTGCACTGGCTCGCCGCTGGGGGAGTAGACGTAAATGGACAGCTCTTGTCTGACCTCGCCGAGCTTTAGTTGGCGGTTGGCGAGCTGGCGTTGGTGCAGCTTGGTTTCCGCGCGTTCAAGGATGCGTTCGGCGCGTTGTGCTTCGCCCTCGCGGTGCCGGTCGGGGTCGGGCAGGCGCTGTAGAAACTTCTGCACCGCCCGTGTGTCGATGGCGAAACGGGCTGTTGGGCGTCCATCCGGTCGTAGATCGAGCCCGAGCCACAGCTGGTTGCCCTTGGGTGCCATGCGCACGCCTTGCACGGTGACATCACGCTGGGTGCCGGCTTCCAAGGCGTCGCGGGGGATGCTCAGCGGCCGCGGCCGACCTTCCACCGTGACCTCGATGATGTCGGGGTCGTTGCGCTCCGCGCTCAGCCACGCCTGCTGCCGGACAGGCCCGTCGGGACCCGGCACGAGGACGGCGATCTTGGCCGTGATGCGGGGGTCCGGCGGAGGACGGCGTGGGCCGGCCACTGCGGTGAGGCCGCGGTTGCCGGTCAGCGTCTCCCGCACGGCCTTGGCTCGGCCCGGGATGCGCTCGGCGATCACGGCCGGGGTTTCGGGGTCAGGCCACGGCCGGATGCCGACTACGAGAAGAATGTCGCGGTAGTCCTCAATCAACTCGTCGGCGGCCAGCCGGGAGGTTGCCGACGCAACCGGGGTCTCGTTGGCGCGACGCATCTGCTCGTAGCGTTCCTGCGTCGCCAGCCCGCGCGCAAGCGCGCTGGTGCCGCCCTTGAGCGAGGCGATGGCGCTCGCCAGCGTTTCCATGCGCAGGCGGGCTGGCCAGGCCGAGTGAGCGAGCACCGGCGCGGTCAGGATCTGACTCAGGCCCTGCCGGGCCAGCTGCAGTGCCTGCCGACGCTGCTCTTCGACGAGATTGGGCCGGTATCTCAGGCGTGCCGCGGCCTGGCCGTCATAGACGGCTACCAGGTCTTCGTCCTGGACCGGGGCGTGTACCCCTGCGCTCACACGATTCATCTGCAGCGTCGAGCCGTGGACGGCGTGGGTGGCCAGCCACTGGGCGGACACGCCCGAGCCGTGCAGCACGCGGTTGCCCTTGGCTATCGCCGTGCCGCCGGCGTGTACGCCGACGACCTTGCCTGTGGCGTCGAGCACGACGTCGGTCCCGCCGTCGGCGGGCGTGTGTGTGCCGTACTTCTCGGTGTACAGCACCAGTTCGTCCGGCACCGGAGCCCGGTTGACGCCGTTGATCGGCATCTTCGCGCCGTCCTGCGCGATCACGGTGACGGCGCTCGCGGCGGCTCGGGGTGCCAGGGGAGAGCGCACGACCGCATAGATGATCTGATGGGTGGGAGGTTGATCGGGCGCGGTGCGAACGTAGCGGGGCCGCAGCCCCATCAAGTCGTACTCCTCGGCCACCCGCTGGCTGGCCTCGCTCGGTGGAGGGGTGCCGGCTGGCGGTTCGCGGCGCACGTCGCCGCTTTGCGGACCGCTCATGGCCAGGCTGGTCAGCTCTCCGACCATCGTCCTCTTCAGCGGTCCCGGCGCAAGCGCGTCCAACTCGCTTCGAGCCGCCGCGTTGAAGCGCAGCTCATACCTGCGAGCCTGCGGCAGCCCAGCGGCCACGGTGCGCTCGAAGTCCTCCAGGGATGTGCGCTCGGCGCTGCGGACACGTGGACGCTGCGGGTCGCGGGTGGTCAGACCGTTGTTTCGCCTGACGGCGTCGTTGCGGCCGTGGACATCGACGATCTCGGCGCCAGGACTACTCCTGAGCGGCTTGGAGTAGGCCAGGGGCTTGTCGGCTTCGGTGGCCAGCTGATGAACCAGCGTGCGCTCTTGCAACGCGGTCACCCGCTCGAGGATGAGATCCTCGCTGAGCGGTTGAGGCTGCACCGCGAGGATCTGCACGGCGTCACGACCGGTCGGCGAATTCTTGGCCGGCACGATGCGGTACAGGATGCGGCCGGCCGGGCGGGGCATCACCCGTTCGGTGGCCAGGAGCGTGGCGTCACTGCGCGACGCCTTGGCGGGCAGGACGGCCAGCACCTGCACAGTGGGCCGTCCCACCGGCACCTTCTTCGCTTTGACCGCCCGGTCGTTGCTGTTCGTGGCGGTTGACCAAGGCGAGCTGGTGTAGGTGTAGAGCAGATGGTGCTTGTCGTCCAGTTCGGCGCGATAGAGCTGTTCCAGCAAGGGCTCGGTGGTCACGAGCCGGTTGTGCTTGCCTTGCGTGTGCCAGGCTTCGAAGTCTTTGACTTTCAGGACCGCGAGTTCTTTGAAGGTGTCCAGAGCCTTGGTGGCGGCCGTGTCGGGCAGGGCCTCCAGCTCCTTTTCGAGCTGGGGTGTGACCGTGAGGAGGTTTCTGGACAGTGGGTTGATGACCGAGCGCAGCTGGTTTTCGAACAGCCGTCGTTGTTGCCCGGCCGCATCAAGGCTGACCAGTGCGAAGTCGGCCTCACGCCACGTGCTGCCCAGCTTGACCGGATCGCCTGCGAGCTGGCCCTCGGAGTCGGGCAGGTCGTAGACCAGGCTTTGCACGCGCAGCACGGCCTGAGCCCAGTCACCTGAGTGGAGCTCGCCGTCGCGCTGCAGCTTGGCCAGGTCCTCCTTGCTGCCGGGTTCCCAGATGAGATCCCGGCGTGGACGAACACCCAGCTGCCCTTTCGGCGGGGGCCGCTGGGAGCGGTCGGACTTGATGACGGGCCCGGAGCGGAACTGTTGGGCATCGACGTCGAGCTGGGATCGGTCAGGACCGACGACCTGGTCGGCATGTCCGTCGCCCCAGGTGCGATCTTCGCGATGAATCCAGGGATTGACTTCCCGATCAGCCATCCTGGCCTCGCTCGTCGGCAACTAACCAGTCTTCCGGCGGAGTGATGTCGTCTGGCTCGAGCGTCTGGCCTTCGGTCAGCGCGACGAGATCCTCCAGGGGCACCGCGAAGGCCTCGCCAGCGGCGACCTGGAGCTGGTACTGGGGCAGGGTGAGACGCAGGATCTCCAGGAGCTCCTCGGAGATCAGGTATGCTCGCGCGCCGCCAGCGGTGACGACTGGCACTGGCTCGGCTGCGGGCCCGTCCGCGTCGAGCGCCGCGACGTGCTCCGCCAGATCTCCAGAGACTGATACTGCCGAGCCGGAGTCATCATCGTGGGCAAAGGTCATGCTTTCCGTTATAGCGCCTTTGCGTATGTCCCGACAGACTTGACTTGTTCATGTCAAGAGGGCGGCGATGCGCGATCTGGGACTGGTGTGACTGAGCGCCCCAGTTACCAGCGCCGTTGCCCCAGGCCAGCGCGCAATTCCTGGACGCTCGTCCCCTGACCTGGGTGATGGCTCTTCACGCTGACTGGCGTCGCCGCCTGTCTGCCGGCCATCGGCGGAGGTCTTTCCACACTGGTACCGCCATCTCGCCGTAGGACCGGTGGTGGCACCGGCGTTGCTCAGCGGACACGGCGGGTGGCTTCTGGCGGGTTCACGTCGCGGCGTGCCTGTCGTACCGTGGTCAGGGCGGAGGGGTCTGGCCCGGGTTGCCCAGCACGCCCCTGACGCTCAAGCCGTTCGCGCCGAGCTCGAGTGCGTGCCCGGGCCAGATTGACCTCGCGCGGGTCGGGCTGCTCGTCGGCGACGCCGCGCATGGGAGGAGGCGCGACCTGCCGCTGGTCGCGGCGTTGCCGTTCCTCGTCAGCGAGAACCCGCGCAGCCGCCTCGTCGGCGCGCTGCCAGCGTTGGGGATCGACACCGGCCGGCGCGGCGTCCGCCGCGCCGGCGAGTTCTTGGATGCGTCGGGCTGCCCGGGGAGATACCGCCGCCAGCATGCCGCGGGCGTTCTCGGCCGCTTCGTGCCACTGTTTCGAGCGCAGTTGCGCAGCCTGCTGGCGGCGATGTTCAGTTGCAGGGTCGTGCTGCGGGCCGGAGGGCGGAGCAGGGAAGCGGCGCTGGTTGGGTGGTGCGCCCGGCTGGCCCGAGGCCAGGCACCAGGCGCGCAAACGGCCTCGCAGGAGAAAAGCCGTCAGCTCGGCTGGGTCCGAAGCGCTGAAGTGTCTGCTCCAGGGCTGACCGTCAGGCGTGTGGGTGATCGCGAACTGCAGGTCCTGGGCGGTCCAGCCAGCGGCGTAGAAGGGCTGTACCAGCGCAGAAAGGTCATCGAACGGGCGCGTGTCAGTTCCTCCCTGTCGGGCTCCCGAAAACAGGGGCTGCGGGGCGCTTGGCCTGCGCCAGCAGCTCGTTCAGATAGGGGTGTGGTAGCTGGCGTGGATTGAGGTCGTAGTTGTGGTCGTGTCCGGGGACTGGCTGGCGTTTGATGCGGATCAGCTGGCTGGGGGATCTGTCGTTTTCTCTACTTCGTTGACAGGCTGTGAGGGAAGAGTCGGCTCCAGATCCGGGCTCCAGCCCAGGCTGTGGCGGCGCATGTCCCTCCACTGCTCGCGCATTGCCTCCTGCTCGGCGCGTACCCGTTGGCGGTCGGCTTCGATTCGGTGGCTCTTGGAAGGAAGCACCGATCCGTCAGCGGCGCGCCAGGCTTTCAGCCGGTGACGGGTCCAGCCGGGTACATGCCGGGGCATGCCCGCGAAGGGCCAGGGTCGGCCGTCGGGCAGGTGGTCGATGGCATGCAACACGTCGGCGGCGCTCCATCCGGCGTCGAAGAAGTCACGCACCAGGTACCGGACATAGTGGGCGGACAGTTTGCGCAGGTCCAGGCTGTGCTGGCGCAGCGTTTCTGCAGCTTGGAGGCCTTCCTGGCGCGTGTTCACCACGGACGTGAGTGGCCAGGATTCGCCCGGGGGCGGAAGATCGTCGGGAAGGGCTGTCGCCGCGGGAGCATCGGTGCTCTGCGTGCGGGGACGGGCGTCGCTTCCCGGGGAGTTTGTTGACCGGGTCTCACATTGGTCCACAGGCTGCCTCGGCTGGTTGGTCGCGGGCTGAAGATCAGCGGACAGGGCACGGCCAAATCGTGGCGTGGGGTGTGACGGTGTCATGTGGCACGGTCAGGCAGGCATGTCCCAGTTCACCAACGAAGCCAGCGTGATCGTGTGAGGGTGCGTTCGGCAAGGGGATAGCACGCGGGGTATTGCGGTTGCGCCGGCGTCCGGCCCGGGCGTGGCGCATGTGGGGGTCGTCCTGCCTCGCCAGTGTGGATGGTCTGCACGCATACGGCTGAGGACGAGTGCGAACTTCTCATCCCATACCAGACTGAATGCGAATTCTGTCCGGTATAGCGTGATATGTACCGACATGGCTTGTTCTTCGCGAGGTCGCACCCATAAAGATGACTGCACCCCTACGCTGAGATGTGTGATGTTCACTGATCTCGAGGTGCAAAGGAATTGACGTGAGCGGTCCAGAGGCATTTTCGATCCGGCTGCCGGCCCACGTGGCCGACAACCTAAGGCGTATCGCCGGTACGAAACGGACAACGCCGCAGCGCTTGCTGGTACAGCTGGCGGAACGCGCATCGCTGTACCAGGATGGCCAACTCATCCTGCATGACAGCTCAGAGTCGCTGTAGTACTGACATCGCTTCGACACCTCCACGGAAGGGCGTTATCCGACCTGCGTGTGCGTGCTTGCCCCTCTCCTTAAGTGCTCGATAAGAAGTCTTATGTCAAGTTGAATGATCGGTCAGTCTCGATCATCCTGTCCCGTTTCACGGAGCCTGGTGCTTGGCCCAGCGGATACGGCGACCGACCGTGGAAAACATGCCTCAGCTGTGACTGCCGGTCGGCGAGAGCGGACCGCCTTGGGATCGCTCGGTCTTGTCGCCGACCTCTCCGGGAGCCACAGTGCGCGGATCGACCGCCTCTGACGGAGCCGCGGCGGCGTAAAAGCCGTCAGGCTGCTGGTCCCGGTCGTGAGGCGCCAACCAGAAGACGCGCCGGATAAACGATCCTGAGGCCCGTGATGCCTTTGCATCGGGGAGGAGTTCGGCATAGCCCACGAGCCGACCAGGACGGCGGTACGGGGGCTTCCCGCGGCGTCGATGCACACGCTCGAGGCTCTGGCGCACATAGTCCAAGGTCTCGATGTCTTCCAGCCACACCAGATTTTCCTCATGTACGAGGTCTGCAGATTCGATCGGTTTGCTCACCGTTGCGACTCCTCTTCGTGCTCGGCGAGCAGTCCAATACCTGGATAGTACTTGCGAGAGTTGGACAGAAGCATCTCCTTGGGGGACGTCATGCCGAGGGTTTCGCGCACGCGAGCGGCGAAGGCCCTAGCTGACACTGGTGTGGCGCCTTCCGCGCTGCACCACCGAATATAGGCCTGGTACAGCTGAGCTTGTTCGGCGCGAAGGCTGCTGTCGAGTCTGTCGATCTTGCAGGCTTCCTCTAGGAATCGTCCGACCACGTCTTCGGTCGCTTCGTAGGCGTCGGTGGCGTTGCGGACGCGATGGGGGCCGGTGAGGTCGTTCTCACCGCCGAGGTAGCGGCGCGCGCCGTCGACGAGCCAGGCCAAGATACCGGGCCCTTCCTCGTCGACCAGGATACGCGCGAGGTTGTCGATCTTGTTTTCGTCGGCTACGACGCGTTCGAACGGCACCAAGCGCAGGCGTCGCCAGAAGGCCGGGCCGCCGCTGGTGACTTCGGGCCTGTGGTTACCTAGCAGCCACAGGTGATGGGTCGGTTTGAAGCTGAAGAAGTTCTCGCGCATGCGGCGGGCCTTGATGGTGTCGCCGCCGGTGAGCAGTTTGACGCGTCCTTCATCGAATCGATCGCCGGGTTTAAGCTCTGAACACACGATGAGTCGCCGACCATGGAGTTCGGCCAGGTCAGCGGGGTGCCCATCGAAAGCTTTGGCCATGAGGAATCCCGGTGGCGCGGCGTCGCCGTAGTCGCCGAGGATTTGCAGCATGACCTCCAGCAGGACGGACTTGCCGTTCTTGCCGCTGCCCAGCAGGAAGGGCATGACTTGGGCGCCGACGTCTCCAGTGACGGAATAGCCGAGCAGCAGGTGCAGGAAGCTTGCAGTCTCCCGTCCTTCGGGGTCATCGCCGAAGGTGTCGCTGAGGAAGCGTTCCCAACGCGGGATGGGCATCCGTTCAGGAGCCACAGTCGTCGAACGTGAATGGAACTGCTTGGTGGGATCTGGTTTCGTCAGCAGTCCGGTTCTCAAGTCGACAATGCCGGCAGGAGTACACAGGGCATAGGGATCGGCGTCGAGCTGGTCCAAGCTCAGGACCATGCCGGGGGCGGCTTTGGCTTGGGTCAGCATGGCGTTCATCCCGGCGGTCGACAGGGCGCGTTTGCGATTTCGCAACAGGTCCGACTGGCTGTGGTGTCCACTCAGGTCGCGTGTGGCGAGCTTTTCAGCCATCTCCCCCGCGGACCACATGACGGATTCGCTTTCGTCTAGGGCCCAGCGGTGTTCTTGCCAGCGATACCAGCCGAGGCCGGGGACGTAGCGGTAGTCCTTGCCGTAGATAGAGACGAAGAGCTTGGCGTTGCCTCGATCGGTCAGTGAGTCCGGCAAGAGACCTTGCGCGGTGATCGCTTCGGCTGACGGGCGAGGCGGCGGAGGCTGCTGAGAGCTAATGCCGAGCTCCAGCATCTGCTGCGCGACTGCGACGGGATCGAAGTCGCTCGGTCCCACGGAAGTAGTCATGCGCGCCCCCGAAGGTGCAGCGGCCGACGGCTACCTGCGGCTAGAGCGCTACCGATGATGGCAGCACAGCGGCGATCCTGGTTGGGGCGGGCACGCCCGGCAGCCTCATAGAGCAAGTTCCGTGCATCGCTCTCACTGAGATACTGGGCGGCCACCAGGCCTCCGATGGTGTAGGCGGCTCGATTGAGCTTGTCAGCGAACCCTGCTCCTTCAGGCACCGCAGCGCACGCCAGCACTTCGGCGAGCAGCTTTTCCAATGTTCGTGACAGTGCATTGTGTTCGCCGCCAGCGGCAATGACCGCTTGTAGTGCTCGCGCTGGAGGGTGGCTTGGTGAGGAGGCTGGGGGTGCGTCCGAGCGAAGATGACCAGTACGGGCGAGTTCTTGCACCAGCCAGTCAGGGAGGGGCGCCGGCTGGCGGCACTCCCCCAGGATGGTGTAAGTGCCGGCGCTGGTACGTGTTCCGGGGGCGACGATGTAGCCGCCGGTGGCGCGAATATCAATCTGCCAGGCGAGGGCACGGGCGGGGCTGGATCCCGAAGAGCACAGCCAGGTGGTCACAGGGTCCGTGCGATACCAGACGTGCAGGCCTCCGGAGGGAGTGCGTACGCGAAGGGTATCGGTGTCGTCGGCGGGGTTGGGTTGGCTTCGCAGTGCGGCGAGCAGCCCGAGGGTGTGGTGGCCGTGCGCCAGCCCGGTCAGGTCGATGCGTTCATCGATGAGGATGCCGGGAAGTACGCGATCACGAGTGGGGACGACTTTAGGGTGGGTATCGATATCGATCACCAGCAGGTTGGCGGGCCCACACGCTACCCCTACGCCGAAGCCGGGGTTACTGCGCCACCAAGCCTCGATGAGGTGCTCATCGCGGGTGGCGGCATGGAAGCCATGGCACCAGCGGGCGGGCAGGCATGCGCAGTTGTCGGGAGTGTGGCTGTCTGCTTGGCAGGCCGAGCAGTTACCGGCCGGGGTCTTGCGTCCTGGCGCCAGTGGATGGACCGGCCAGCCCTGCTCCGCGCACCACCGAGCGATGGCCAGTGACGCAGGAGGGGGAGACTCCACGGGATCCCTTCTCATCCAGGTGCATCAGCTGGTGCCGTGCGTTCGGTCGCTGCCGCGGAATGCCTGCTTGAGGGCGTCTCCTGCGGCGGAAAGCGACCCAAGCGACTGACATCGCCAACGTGGTCACACAGACTAGCGGAGATGAGGGCGGTGACGATGGATTGCTGTGCGTGGCGGAGTTCCGGAATTGCCCGGCCTGCCGTGTCCCGGCGACTGAGCGCGACAGGCGTGCACGAAAGTCGCGGTGTCGGTCGCTGGAGGTTGTCCGGTCGCTTGGGTCGCTGGGGGCCTTAGTCGCTGCTCAGAGCCACGATTGCGGCGGGTCAGCGACTGAAGCGACTGAGACTCGACATCTATGACGCACACTTGGCGGCTTGTACAACGACTCATAGATGGCAGACCCGGGTCGCTTCAGTCGCTGACCTCCTCGCGGAGCCTTATCTGACCAGGAGAAACGCTGAGCGACTCAGCTCAGCGACCCAACAGCGACTGGGTAGCGGCTCTGGGTACGCCCCAGCCGCCGCTGGCTGCAGGCGGCACTGTCGTTTTTCGGCCGGGGTCGATACCGAAACGTGGCCAAGTTCCGTCTCGGCGTGAAGACTCTTCGGAGTGTCCGGGCCGGATTCCTTGTGTCCTGCTCGCAACGATCACCAGCTGGACAAACGGCGGTGGCGGAGACGCGGCACACCGCACAGGCCGTCTCGTGCTGTACACGGCGTCCGCTGGCGCCAGCGCAGGAGATTGGCCAGGCTGCGAGGGGCAGCTGTGACTCTTTGACGAGAAAGCCCGCACCAGCGACCAAAGCGACCGGAGCTACGGATACTCCCCCGAAGCAGCAGCGGCTGGGATACCAACAGGAGACCGAGAACGTGCACCCAGACCCCTTATCGGGCCGCCTGCGTCGCTTGGGTCGCTGGGGGCCTTAGTCGCTGCTCAGAGCCACGATTGCGGCGGGTCAGCGACTGAAGCGACTGAGACTCGACATCTATGACGCACACTTGGCGGCTTGTACAACGACTCATAGATGGCAGACCCGGGTCGCTTCAGTCGCTGACCTCCTCGCGGAGCCTTATCTGACCAGGAGAAACGCTGAGCGACTCAGCTCAGCGACCCAACAGCGACTGAGCGGCGGCATGATCGAGCTAGCGACTCAAGGGGTCGAGAATCCGACGGCATCGTGTGCGGGAGCGACTGGCGGTCCTGGATGACGGCGGCCGCGATCACGAAGCGGAGATGGCGGTGCCATGGGGTGGCGGGAACCATAGAAGTCGTCAAAGCCGGCCGCGGCCACGGGGGTGGCGGCGCGGTCGTCGAGGAGTTGCTGCAAGTGGGCGTGTTCCATGACAAGGCCGGGTTTTTGGGCTGGAGGCAAGATGGTGGGTGGTGCTGTCATGGCGGGATTCCTTTGTGCGGCGTCGGCGGGGGCCTGGGCCCAGGTGCTGGTGACGATCTAGGTGTCGAACTCGACGTGGGTTCGGCGCCGCGTTACTCGTCGTGGCTGCGGTGGAGGCAGGCGCCGGGGTAGCCCCAGGTTGTTGGCGTGCCGGTCGAGGGCGTCGTAGAAGGAGATGCGGGGCAGTTCGCTGTCGGCGGCGTAGATGCGCGCCCATTCGGCGTACAGGGAGGTGAGCCGGTCCAAGGGTCCGGGGTGCATGTACCAGCATTTGGGAATCTTTTCCGACAGGTCCAGCGGTGGTTCGGCGTGGCGGGCACAGATTCACTCGACCCAGGCTGGGACCCCTGATGAGCCCGGCACGCCGCTCGGCTGGCGGCAGGGCCTCCCAGATCCAGCGCAGCGGCTGCTCCTCCCCCGCGTCCGGCGGCGCCTCGGCCGGTGCGAGCGCAGCGGCGGCCGGTGGTGGTGCGCTGGTGCGGGTGGCCGGCGGGGTGGGGAAAGAAGGTGCTCATCGCGGGTCCTCGCGCCAGATGTGTGAGGTGAGCCCGACCAGAGGTTGCCGGCCTCGTCCAGATTGAGGAGCAGGCGCGGGTTGATTGGTCCAGCACGTCCTCGGCGGTGAAGTCGCTACCGGAGGCGCTGTGTCGGACGCGGGGTTTGTCGTAGGCGTCGACGATCAACGAGGCCGTGAAGAGCATCGATCCGATGCCGTCGGGGTGCAACCGCCACACCGAGTCGTAGTTGTCGGCCATCTGCTCAAAGCCGTGCTCGAGCAAGATGGCGCGCACGTCGCGGCGTACGTCTTGGCCATCGAGGCACCAGCGGTAGAACTTGGCGATGCCGCCGGACAGGTTGGCCGCGAGCAAGACCGGTCCGACCAGGGCGCGGGCTTTGAGCGCCCAGGAGCGGGCGCGCACGTTCTCCAACAGCCGGAGGACTCGCATTGCCAACGCGCCATATCGGGTTGCTTGGGTCGCTGCTGGACGCCCTGTTATGCGGTTGACCTGCGGCTCCACGGAGCGACTCGAGGGGAACGACCCAAACGAACTTCGGTCGCTCGTCCTCACCTGCCTCGGCAGGGGGGTCGCAGCAATTGGGCAGCCACTCATCGGATCGTGCGCCGACCAGGCATGTCAACCTCTGAGCGACCGAAGCGACCGACGCCCCGCCCTGTCATCACAGCGACCGAGCTCTTGTCGGAGAGCTCGACCAACTGGCGAGGCCGGTCGCTTGAGTCGCTGTGTACTGGACCCCGGCGTCGGCCAGTTTGTTCGTTACACGCACCAGTAACTGAGCCGGTTTCACCTATCCTCTCGCTCCGTTGGCCGCGACCCGGACAAAGGGGGCCTCAATCTGGCGCGTGGAGGGGTCGCATGGCCTGCACCAACGACTTGGCATGCCGCGCCGAGAGTTGCGGTCACTTCCTAGTCCAACAACGACGAAGCGTCGCACCGCCCCGTGTTTCGGCAGCTTGTGATCAGTGCGGCATCTTTGAAGGGCGTTGGTTCGTCACATCGAAAAGCGCATCCTGACGGGGCATGATCGGCACGAGCGCACGACGGCGGCGCTGCACGACCGGGGCAGCGTCGCCATGGTGAGGACACTTGCAGACCCACCGACAAGGCCGCTGCTCAGGTCGATGGATGATGAGGGCGACGACGTAACCCTTACGGTCGGTGATCGCTCCCGCGTCGCTATCGACCTTCGACGGGGCCTGACGGTGAACGCACAGGTCGCATCGCTTCGACAGGCAGTTCCAGCAGGTGCCACTTTGGCACGAGCACCAGCGCCAGAACCCGTACGGATACACGTCGTCCACCGCGCGGATCCCTCGCGTCCAGGCGTGCGCTCTCACCCACGCCCCCTCCTCCTCGCTCATGCGTGAGGTCATGAGGATCGGGTCAACGATGCCCAGGATGAGCGCACCATGCAGTCGCAACAGCGGCGTCTTGGAGACGTGTTCCCAGTCGACTTCACCAGCGCGTTTGCCCGCCCTGGGGTGTGCGATCATTCCCGCATCAGGCGGTTGATCGTTATGGCCGGTCATGCTCGGGCCTGGGCTCGAAGGGTGGCGGCTGGGCGCCAGCGGCGCGCCTGCGCACCATGAGCAACGGGAAGAGTGTGATGATGCGCATCCGGTGACGGAAACTCCTGGCGATCGAAAGTCTGGGGAGGTGGTCGAACAGGTCATCTCCCTACCGGACCGGCTGTGGGGGTGATCCGCCACCACGAACGAGCGTGTTCGCGGGCAGCAGCGATGAACCGCTCGGCCGCCGCGGCGGCGTCGTCCCCAGTGAAGACGAAGACGGAGTAATCGTTGCCGCCACCGCTGGAGTACAAGCTGCCGCACGAGCGGGCGAGGTCTGGCAAGGTCCGATAGATGGCCTGGGCGTCCTGTTCGGTCTCGGGGTCGCCGTGGACGATGCTCACTGGGTGCAGGCCTGCTACGGCCAGTTCTGCTGCTACGACCACCGAGCGCGCGGCAATGCCTCCAGCGCGGTCAATCGCGGCGAACGCTGACCAGACTTGTCGCATGCTGCATGCCAGCAGCTTCACCAAAGCGGCTAGCAGGTCGTGCGCCGCATCCGGTTCGTGGCGATGCAGGAAGGCGAGCAGTTCCTCCAGACGCTGCCGATCGACGCTGGTCTGGGCGTTGATGATCTCTATCGCCCACTGAGTGGCGGACGCTGCGGCTTGGTGGGCACCGCTGGAATAGCGGGCAAGGGTGGACGTTTCGCGGACCATTGGTCGGCTGGGCTCGCCACCTGACTGAGCGCCAAGGGTGTTGACCCACAGCATGACGGCGTCTTGGACGTGAGCGGGGTTGTCTAGCAATTGGTTCACGGTCGCCGCCAGTTCGTCGTCTCGTCCTGACAGGGCTGCACGGAGGGCGCGTGCTGCCAGGTCAGCGGCATAAGGGTCGGGTGAGCTGCTCACAGGACTGGGGTCCTTTCGTCGTGGTCTTGGCGTGTGCGACCGGTGCGCGGTCAGAACCGGGAGGGCGGCGGGGTGGCACAGGCGGTGGCGATGACCTCGGCATGGGCGCGAGCGCACCGGGGTTCCGCGCGCCGATGCCACCACTCCCCCATTGGCGATGGCCGTACGGAGGTGTCGTCCTGCATCGCCCGCGGGTGAGCAGATGTTCACGGCGATTGTCTTCTTTGGTAGGGGTTGAGGTCCGAGACAAACTGGGCGAACCGATTCATGAGGTGGTACCGGTCGGCGTACGCGTCGTCGTCGTGGTCGTCGGCCGCGGCGTAGAGGGCCGAGGCGAACACGTCGCCCAGCACTGCCTGCTCTTCGCCGTCCAGGGCGAAGTTGTTCAGGGTGATTGGCGGCCTGGCGGCGGGCGCGGCGGGGGTGCTCATGCAGGGCTCCTATGTTGTCCGGAGGTGGCTCCAACCGGTGCCACCCAAAGAGCGGGTCGAATGAATGGGCAAGGGGGTGGCCCGCCCAGGCGGTTACACATCGACGGACGGGTTGGGCGCCTATCCGGCGCGACTACTAGCTGTCGCGGGAGGCGCTTTCACCGGCGTGCCTTCGCCAGGGGCGAAAGTTGGGGCAGCCGTGTCGCGTGCGGAGGCGGCTCTGGCACCGCTGCGGCGGTGCGATACAGGTAAGCCACCTGGATGCCGCGCGATAGACCTTTGACGGTCGTCGTGCGTTGCGAGGGCCAGGCGATGAGAGCCACGGGTTGACCTCGGGGGTGCATCTGAAGGTCCCGAAGCTGGCGGCGAGTGGCAAGACCAGAAGGTACCTGATCATGCGGATACATGGGCATCGTCCGTGTGCCGTCGGTGACCGCACCGAAGAGACGGCGGCGGCGGTGGGCTCGCATGCTGCGATCCCTGGTGGCGCTCCACGGGCGACGTCGCCTCGCACGGTCCCGAAGATCGGAAGCGGCTGGATTGTGGTCGTGGATCATTGAGTGGTCCTGAGGGTGGCAGTTGGCATGCAGCGGATCTCCGGAGGGCACGTGCGCGGGCTATGCGAGCCGATCGGCTGGAGAGAGTTGTCGTTGACGAGAGGCATCCCGCAGGCGCGGAAAGGTTCAGTCACGGTGAAATCCAGGTCGAGGCCTGGCGGCCGGTTGGCATGAGCCCTCGATGGTTGGGCCGTCAGCCCCTGATTGGTAGGCGTTGACTGCGTGCTCGAGCGAGTCGTTGGGGCCGCGGTTTCAGGCCGGCTGAGAGGATGCCCGGTGCTCTACGAGGTGGTGGGCGGCCTCGGCCAGTTCCATCGCACTTTGCCAAAGCCACGGCTCAACCTGCATCGGGCGCTCATGCATGAGTTCGAGATGCCGGATCAGGGCGTTGGTGAAGGCGAGCTCTTCTACGCCGTGTGTCTCATGGAGGCGCGCTTTGAGCAGTTGCGCGGTCTCGGCAAGGTTGCTGGGTGTGGGCATTGGGACTCCTTGTGGACGTGGGGGATGTCGCCGCATGTGGCAAGGCGGGGCGTGGAAGGTGAAGGTGAGAGAAAGTGCCTGGGTGGTGGGTTCCTAATGCGGACGCGGGCCAGGCGTTTTCAAGGTCAGGCTGTGGTTCTGTGCGGTTGAGGCGCGGCGGGAAGGCCCTTCTGAGCGGGTCACTTCCCTCCTCGTGCTCGTATGCGGGTGCCTGATCGTCTTAGTCGCCGGTGGATGGAGGAGCCTGGTCGCGAATCGCGGCGATCAGCTCTGGCAGGGTGTCGGGGGTTTTCAGGACGGCGCGCGGCTTGGGCCCCGCGCTAGGGCCTACGACGTTGCGGCTTTCGAGCCCGTCCATGAGACGGCCCGCCTTGGCGTGGCCGATCTTGAGTTTTCGCTGCAGCATCGCGATCGAGCCCACTTGGGTGGTGACGACGATCTCGGCGGCCTCCACGAGCAGGTCGGTGTCTTGGTCGTGTGTCGGATCGGCAGAGGGGGGTCGGTGGGACGTGAGCTCGGCCAGCACCGCAACGGAGTCGGCGCTCTGGCTCTTGACGTGGTTGACCACTTGGCTGATCTCCGAATCGGATACGAAGGGCGTCTGGATTCGGAGGGCGCTGGTGGCTCCTATCGGCAGGAAGAGCGCATCCCCCTGACCCAGAAGCTTGTCGGCGCCGGGCTTGTCCAAGATGACTCGTGAGTCGGCGAGGCTGGCGGTGGCGAACGCCAGCCTCGAGGGGACGTTTGCCTTGATCAGGCCGGTGACCACGTCGACCGAGGGTCGCTGGGTGGCGATCACGAGGTGGATGCCGGCCGCGCGGGCGAGCTGTGTGATGCGCACGGTCGAGTCCTCGACGTCGCGCGGCGCCACCATCATCAGGTCGGCCAGCTCGTCCACGATCACCAGCAGGTACGGGTAGGGCTGGTAGACCCGCTCGCTGCCGGGGGGCGGCTGCAGTTTGCCCGCCCGCACGGCCTTGTTGAACACGTCGATGTGTCTGAACCCCGACGCGGCCAGGTCGTCGTAGCGCCGGTCCATCTCGCCCACGACCCATTCGAGGGCCTCTGCGGCCTTCTTCGGGTTGGTGATGATCGGCGTTATCAGATGCGGGATGTTTCTATATGCGCTGAGCTCGACTCGCTTGGGGTCGATGAGTATCAGCCGGACCTCATCGGGCGTCGCCCCCATCAGAATCGAGACGATGAGGCTGTTGATGAACACGCTCTTGCCGGTGCCGGTTGCGCCCGCAACGAGCAGGTGCGGCATGCGCGTGAGATTGACCTGGCTGGTGAAACCGTCCACCGTGCGTCCGATGGGAATGGTCAAGGGATGCCGGTCGGGCTGCCCGCTGATGGAATGCAGCAACGAGCCGAGCCTGACCACATCGCGGTGGGCGTTCGGGACTTCGAGCCCGACCGCGATGCTGCCGCCGGGCGCCGGGGACAACCAGCGGGTGTCGGCTGATCCGACGGCGAGTTGAAAGTCCTTCTCCTGGGCCTGGAGCTTCTTAGCCGAGAAGCCGCGCTCGAGCGCGATGAGGTACACGGTGACCTGCGGTCCCCGAATGAAGCCGCTCACCTTGGCACCCAGTCCGAAGTTGGCGATCGTCTGGCCAATGGCCTCAGTGATCGCCTGCGCGTGTGTGTCATTGGCGCGGTTGTGGGTGGCAGAGTCGGCCTCCAGCAGCGTCAGCGCCGGAAGGCGGTAGGGCCGCTGCGTGCGCACATCTTCATGCTCGAGAGCGGGCGCCTCCTGTCCGTGGGTGATGGTGCCGTGCTCTGCGGCGGACATGTTCTCCTCGGCAGCGGCGGCGGGCTGTAAGCCGGAGCTGAGGGGCGACGTGCGAGAAGTTGTCGGCTGTGCCGGCAGCTGAGGTGGATACGTGGCCGCGGCAGGGGTCAGTGTGGTGGGCTGTGAGGCGGGAAGAGCTGCCGACGTCATAATGATCTTTGGGGCTGCTGGTGTGCTCGGCTCAAGTGACGGCCTGTGGCCGGGCGTGGCGGCCTGGCGCTGAACAGGGTGACGCAGTGCACGCAGTCGGCGAATGATCTCGGCCAGCGGTAGGCCAGTGATCACCACAAGGCCCCACACTGTCATCGCGGTCAGCAGGGTCACGGTCAGGGTCGGCGGCAAGAGTGCCAGGCCACTCCCCCAGGCGGCGGCCAGCCCGAGCAGGCCGCCGGCCTGGCGCATGACGGCGAGGTCGGGCACCGTTACGCCGATGGGTGAGATCCCATGTGCGGCATGCAGCAGCCCGGCGGTGCCGGCCAGTGTGAGGACGAGGCCGACGGCGATGCGCGCGTTGGCGCGGTCTTGATCAGGGTGCCGCAGGAGCCGCCACGCCATAATCGCGGTGGGCGCCGGTATGACCTTCGTCAACGTCCCCGTAACTGCGGTGATGATCAGATCTGCCTGTGCGGCAAGGGGGTGAGGAATCAGGTGGTAGGTGACCGCGGCGATGAGCGCAGCGGTGAGCACCGCGGTCAGTCCGAGCTCGTCGTGAGTCTGGTTGGCCTCGGGGTGGGTCTCCCCCTGCCCCGCAGAACGGACTGCGATCCCGAGTCCGCGGGCCAGAGCGGAGAACACGATATGGCCGGGCCGCACTAGCCAGCGGTTCACGGTGGCAGCGATGCCGGCGAAGACGCCGCTGGGCGTGGCCCCCGTTTTTCGCGTCGTCCTCTTCGTTCGAGGGGATGTCTTCCTGCGGTTGAGAGTGGAGGCCGCTTTGCCGGAACGCTTGCGTGCGGTCATGATGTCGCCTCCTTTCACAGGGACGGTGTCGACGCGTTGAATGCGCGGCGTGGGCTGATGTGACGGTCAGTCTCAGAGGGGCTGGCTGGGGCGATTGCGTCGATTAGCCGGCGCCGTCAGGCCTGACGCTGGCATGTGGCGGGCCGCTGATTGCGTGGCCAGTGCTACGCGCGCTGATGAGGGTTGGAGTGTCCGGTCATGGGTTCGATTCCTGACGGCGCACCTGCATAGCGATGAGCTGCGGGACCTTGTGGTGGGAGTCGATGGTTCCGGTGACGATCAGCCGTTCGCCGAGTTTGACGAGGTCGGCGACCTGTGGGTAGAGGAGCGGAAGAATCTGCACGATGAGATCGGCGCTCCCGTCGCGCAGGAGCACGTCGGCGAACTCGTACGTGTGGGGCTCGTTACCGCAGCTGCGCCTGTGGAGGTCGACGATTTGCCCCTGGATGTGGACGTTGGTGTCGTCGGCGTAGTCGCGGCCGGTCAGCTTCAGCACGGCGGCTGTGGTGATGTACGGCTCGCCGTCGTAGGGCTGAGCGTCTTGCTCCAGCGGCGCGTCGAAAGGTACGCGCATCGGCTGGCGCCCTTCCAGAGCGCTGCCGTCAGGCCCCCGGTAGGCCGTTCGAGGGCCATCCGGGTGAGCAGGTCCCGTCTCGTCTGAGGCCTCGCCCGCGGCGTCGATGAGAGTCACGCCGATGCTTCGCAGCTGCGTGGCGGTGCAGTCGGCAAGCGGGCGTGTTTCCCACGCTTGCACCGTGTGCGTGACGCGCGTGGTGTGGGCGTAGGCGGCCCGGTATTCGTGCAGCAGCAGGTCCAGCGCGTTCTGCCACGTCGCAGGCATGGCGCGTACCCAGTTCAGAGGCAAGACGAGAAAGCCGCCGGGCGCTTCATACTCGGACGTCCCCATGAGGTCGGGGAAGCCGTTGCTGGTCTGGGCATGCTCATTCATGACGGTGTCTCCTGCGATCGTGGGGCAGAGCGAGTTGGGGGCTGGTGCTGGCTGGCGAGTCGCGATGAGGTGTTTGTGGTTGTCCGGTTGTCAGGCATCGGGCCTGTCCAGGCGGCAGCCGTGTTCTTGGCTGCCGCCCTTGGCGTTGCCCGGCTAGCTGGGATCACCGCCCCCCACGGGGGTGAGTTGGCGAGGCGCGCCGTCCTCGTCCTCGTCGTGGCGGCCTGGGTCGCGGGGAGGGGGGATCACCCCCTCGGATGGAGAGAGGAATCCGTGCGCCTCGCGGTAGCGGTCGGCGTGCCGGCTCATGGTTGACGGAGCGACGCCGAGCTCCCGGGCAAGCGCCCGGATAGGCAACTCTCCGGTCGGGCTGATGTGCCGAGCGATGACGGCGTCGAACTCCTCTTTGGTCGGTTTGTCGCCGGTGTTCCGCTCCGACTCGTGGGTGTTCCGGTCGCCAGTGGCATGGGTGTTCCGTCCAGCGCCGTTCCCGGTTCCGGGGGCGCTGTTCCGGGTGTTTCGCTCCGCCGTCTCGTCGGTGTTCCGGCTGTTTCGGCCTGGGGTGTTCCGGGGGTGTTTCACCACTGTGCGGAACAACATACGGACGGTGTTCCGCAGGACCTGTTCCTCCAGTGGCTGTTCCGGCTGTTCCGGCTCGGGAAGGCCCAGATCAGCATGGGTGCACCCGGCAAGTAGGGCCAGCCGAACAGCGGCGCTGCGGGACCGGATGATCTGTTCCAGCAACTCCCGCCGGGCGGTGTTCCGCACCAGGCCGAGATCGCGTTCCGCCGCCCGATAGATGCGTTCCAGCCGCCACCGGGAGAAGGTGTTCCAACGGGTGTTCCACCACCCGGGTGTCCGGGCGTTCCGCACAGCGGCGCGAGCGTAGCGGATCACCCAGTCGGCGACATTGGTGAGACGCATGTGGATCTCGGCGTCGGCCGTCTCGGTGGCTCTGGCCGTCACCAGGCCCAGCCTGGTGAGGATGTACTCAGGCGTCAGCTTCCACCGGGACTGGGACGTGGTGGCGCCGCTCCCCTTCAACTCGATCGCCAGAGCGTGGTGCCACATGATGACGCCCACAATGGGGGCGACCGCCCGCAGCAGGAAAACGCCTGCGTCGCCGGCCGTGAGAGTGCTGGTGGCCGAGATCGCCGCTGACATTGAGGCCAGCAGCCAAGTCATCCGAACGGCGGACGACGGATCTCTCTGCTGGTCGGAGAAGGATGGGTTTTTCTGCTGGTCAACAGCTTCTTTGGCGTGCAACGCGAACGCCAGCAGGGGCCCTTCCAGCAGGAACACGCCCAGCCAGGGAAGCCACGGTACGTCGGGGGCGGCCCGGTGGATGACTTCGAAAATGCCCTGACCGGAGATCACCAACGCTGCCGCGGCACATACCCAGGTCACACCGTTGGCCAGGGATCGGGGCGTCCGCGGTGCGCGGCGCTTCGCGAAGAGCAGCCGCATGAATCCCCAGATCAAGCCCATGGTCAGCAAAGTGGCGGCGGCGCCGCCAGCGGCCCAGTGCAGCGGCGCGGCGGCACCGATGAGGCTCGTCAACCACTCAACGTTCATTACTGTCAGTCACTTCCGGACGTTCATGGGATGTCCACGGGGATGTCTACGGTGATGTCCATGAGGAGGAGATTGGACATCCACCCCCCTACGCGCGTGCGCGTGCGCGGGTAGGAGACGGGGGTGAGGGCGAGGGCGCCAGGCAGCAGGAGTAGATCACTGTGTGTGGTCCCCCAGGTCTGGCGGAGCGGGTCCCCCTCCCCCGGGGCCACTCCCCCGCTGCGGGCCGATCTGGGAATCCTCCCGGTGGGGGCTGAGGGAGTCGGGGCGTATGTCCAGGTAGGCGGAGGTGTCTAGGGGGTCTGTGTGGGGTCCTTCTCCCCCATCCGTCCGTCCGGCCCGGATGTCCTCCTCAGCCTCTAGGGCGCCGTAGATCAGGTCGGTCTTCCCCACGGCTCGTCGCCACTTCCCATGCGCCGGCTGTTCGAGCAATCCCCTCTTGCGCCATACCCCGCGCCGCAAGCTCGCCCAGGCACGGCGGCGATGCGGTGCCACCGCTGCGTTGGAGTCGCGGGTGGTGATCTCGCCGGGAGAGAGGTGTACTTTCACCAGCGCCCGGAGATGATCGTCGCCGATCTGGGAAAGGAGCGATTCCAGATCGTCGGGGACCTCAACGCGCTCCGACACGACCAGCCGCAGCGGGGCGTCGCCGGCTGCGGCGACCTTCGCGCCGCCCGCCGCCTTCTGAAGCCCCGCGGCCTTGCGCCGGGCACGGGCCTGATATACCAGGGCTTCCTGCTCCTTTGTGCAGAAGCGGAGCAAGTGGTCAGGCAGGTCGGCCCACCTGTCCGGGTAGTGCGGCAGCCCGGCCGCGGTGGACTCCTCCAGCTTCGCCGCCACGTGCGCGGTCTTGACGGCCGCCTCGGCGAGCATTTCGTCGGTGACCTCGGGCGTGTAGAGCAGAGTGGTGGCGGAGCTGCCGGACTGCTGGCAGTAGAAGACCCCGGTCGGCAGCAGGGTCGTGTCCAGCCGGTTCCAGTTCTTGAGCACATGCTGGGCGTCCGACTGCTTGGCGACCCGGCCGGAGTAGCGGCGGTTGCAGAACGGCAGCAGGTCTGGGTCCATAGATGACTGGGACAGGTACTGGGAGGCGGTTTCCCAGCCGATGCCCAACGCGCGTCCCTGCGAGCCGACTTTCCGGGCGGCCTCGATGGGCCGAGCGTTGGCCGCTTTCTTGCCGAGCAGCTCGGCGATCTCATCGCCGATAATCAGGATCGCGGGCCGCTTGGAGCTGACGGGGAAGAGCTGGTTGTCCTCAGGGCGCAGCTGACGGCCGCGCAGTGGGATGGCCGCGGCCGCGTCTTCCAGAATGCGGGTGGCGGCCTCCCACGTGGTGGCGATCGGCCGGTCGAGGCGCGGCAGCAACGGAGCGTAGGTGAGGCCGTCGTTCTTCAGATCGATGATCCACAGCAGGACGTCTTCGCAGTGGGCGCGCATCCACGCGATCAATCGCTGGAGGTTGGACTTGGCGCTGCCGGGCTCGCCCGCGTACACGCCACGGGTCATGCCGTGCTTAGGCAGGTACTGGGCGATGTACACGTCGCGGCCATCGTCGTCCACACCAACCCACGCCGCCTCGAGAATGCTGCTGGGGACCTTGGGCGGGGCAAACTTGACCGTGCGGGCCTCGATCTTGCCCTCGTGCCAGATGAGCAGCACGCGTGCCGAGGAGGTGTGCTTGGGGTCCTGAATCACCTCACGGATGGACCCGGCCGGCCAGTGCATCCCCGACTCGATCTCCGTGCGGGCAGCAGGCTTGTCGAGTTTGACGCGAGTCACATTGACGGGCAGCCGCAATGGGATCTCCACGCGACCGGTGCCGCTAACTGAGATGCGGCCGGCCACGACTACCCCGGCGAAACCGAGCTCGGCCAGGACGATGGGCAAGGTCTTGGCGAGGACGCGGACGCGGAGCCGGACGCTGCGCCACTTGCGGGCGTCGGTGGAGAATCCCCATGCGATGGCCAGGGCGAGTACGCCGAGGGCCCAGCCGCTGTAGGCGGCGACGTGAAGTACGCCGATCACGGAGGCAAGGAGAATCCACACGCCGGCTGTGGCGGTGACGGCGGTGACGGCGGTGACGGAGACAGGCAACACGTGGTGGCGGCGTAGTGCCAGATGCACCAGCGCGGTCGAGGCAGTGGTCCACATCGCGTTGACCCACCAGGGGATGCCGGTCACATCAGCGATCGCTACGTAGAGGTAGAGGCCGCAGGCGGTCCACCAGGGGGCATGGAGGTCACGGTGACGCCACATCCGGCGGGCTGCCCATAGTCCGGCGGCTCGGACGAAGCGCCACATCAGGTGGTAGATGATCAGCTTGGCCAAGAAGCGAAGGAGCCGCACGAGCGGGTCGCGCTTGACCTCCTGGACGGGCTGCGGCGCGTTGGCCGCCGGCCCTGGGGGGAGGGCAGCGGGGCGCTTGCCGGACACGGCCTTCCTTTCCTGGAAATGTGAAATGGGTGTGGGTTAGCCGAGCAGGGTCCAGAGGCCGCCTGCGTTGGAGGCTGCTTCGGCGTCGTCGGCGACCGCGAGGGCGATCGCGCGGGCGTCGCCGCGCATGCGGGCGGCGGCCTCGCGCAGGGACTTGGCGGCCTGCTCGGCTTCCTCGCCGCGTAGCTCGCCGGGTGGGATGTGGCCCGCCATCATGTCGAGCAGGGTGGCGGCGCCGGTCGAGTTCCGGCCACCTTTGCGGCTGATGGTGACAGCGAGCCGAGCGGACGTCCGATATGACCGGGTGCTGGCCTTGTCGCCGTAGAAGATGCCCATGGCATCAGCCCTTCAGTTGTTTGCCGCGGGTGGCGTACGGGCGGCGGCTGAGGACCTGAGGGCGGTCTCGTCTGGCGGCGATAGCGATCGCCGCCAGAATCCCAGCCACGGAGATCAGCGCTGGGATGGGCACGACCAGGAAGCCGAGGTCGATCGTGAGCATGAACTCCTCCTTAGACCGGATGGGGAAGTGCAGGACGGGAAGTGGCGGTGGGATACCTGGGAGCCCACGCCGGGGTCGCAGGCTTCAGGAGGTGCTTGCCATGCCGGATAAGGAAGTCCACAGCCAGGAACAGGCCGGCGAACAGGGCGGCGAGGGCGAAGGTGAGGGCCTTGAGCGTTTCGCCACCAAGCTCGGCAGCGGCGAGGACGAGGCCGATGGCGATCCAGACAAGCAGAAGCAACAGCCACTGGCCGACCTTCACGATCAAGGCCGGGACGTTGAGGATGGCGGCCGTTCGCGTGCGCCGGGTAGCCCAGCGGCGCCGGGCCTGCCAGCGCTGCTGAAGGGTGAGGTGATGGAGCGTGTCGTCGCGCTGGGCGTAGACGAGCACGGCAGGCGGCAGGAAGACCGCCGCCACGATCATCAGGATTGCTGTCATTTGCTGCCACCTCCTGCGCGCCTGCAGGTGACGCTGGCGCCATGCGTGGCTGGAGTGACGCTGCTGCGAGCGGTGGTGATCGTTGCGCCGGGGCGAGCTGGTGCGGCGCGGAAGTGCGCCTGGTGGGGCACCGCGCTAGCGGTAGGAGAGGTGACGCTCTCCTCGCTGTGCGCCTGCCAGCACCAGGCCATCGTTGTCATCCTTGGCCAACTCATACGGATAAGTTAACTTATACGTATGAATCCTGCAAGAAGGTCGTTTGACGTTGAGGGGCTTTACCGGTAGGTCAGTAGCGCTGTGCGTTGAGGCGTCACCGACGCATGCGTAGACAGGGCGCGCACTCGACCGGGAATGGTGGACATGGCAGAACGGCAGTTGTTGTACGCGCACATTGCCGCGGCCATCCAAGCGGACATCGAAGCTGGCAAGTATGTTCCAGGCGACCGACTGCCGTCGGAAGCCGAGTTGCGCCGCAAGTTCGGCAACGTCAGCACGCACACCATCCGGGAGGCATTTCGAGTGCTGCAGGAGGCTGGCCTCACCCGCGCGGAACACGGCCGAGGAGTCTTTGTTCGTGCCTACCAGCGCGAAGTAGTAGCGCCGGCTCAAGGTGGTGGGACCAGCGGCGACCCAGCTCACTTGGTCGAGGTCACAAGAATGGTTGCACCACCACACATCGCTGACCTCATGCATGGTGAGGAGCAAGTGGTCCGGCGGGTGGCCAACCGGGACCCTCAGGTGAAGTCCTACTATCCCCGCCGTGTCCTTGAAGCACTGCCTGAGCTCGACGAACCGTTCGAGTTGGCTGAGACCGATCACGAGCTCATGGCGAGGGCAGGGGTGACTATTGCGTCCGAGACAGTGGACGTGATTGCCCGGATGCCCACGCGATTGGAGGCGAATACTCTCGGCCTGACGGCGGGCACGCCCGTCTTGGAGTACCTCATCGCCCTGGCCGATGCCGCCGGCAGGGTGATGGTGGTGCGTGAGGCGTTGTTGCGGGGCGATGCGAACAAACTCCGCATTGAGCTGCGCTGACTCGAACCTGGCGCTACCGGGATTGCTCGCACCGTCGCCGTCTACCTGTCGGCAGAGCAATCCTTCGATACTTCATAAGGATGCGGACAGTGATCAGCTGAATCTGTCCGGCAGTGTAACGCGAACCGCTCCGTGACACCTCGACGCAACAGCGGGAGGCCGCTGGCGGCCTCCCCATACAGGGGCCAGCCAAGCCGTCGCGGAGACGGCCGTGCAAAAGGCCCATCACCGCCTCTACGTAGGCTCGTCCAAGAAGGCTTACCTTCGCAATTGCTCCGCCGTCTGGAGGCCATCCGCCACGCGGCCACATCCGGACAGGCAGGCTCGCCCCGAAGGGGCGACCGCGCGAAGCGCGGCCTTGGCCTGCCTGTCCGGATGGCAGCGTGGCAGGCTCCAGACGAGCGGCGGAGCAATTGCGGTCGGTTTACCACTCCCGAGCCTCGGGCGGACACGCGCCCGCTGTGCAGGATGGCTGGCTAAAACGGACCAGCACGCCCATCACCACCGCACGACCTACCAACTGCCCGCCCAGATGCTCGAGAAGAACGCACGCATCTGCACCCGCTGCCGGCCGATCCCTGTGCGCTGGCGTTGGTAAGGAACGCCTGGTCGGCGACAAGCGCACCTTCAGCTGGGGCGTTGTCCGCTATTCGGTCCCGCCCGACGCCGAGCTGCTGCCGGTGCTGCTGGAACTCATCGGCGGTCTCATCCCGGTGGCGTCCTGGCCGACGCAGATGCCGAAGAAGAAGCGGGCCGAGCACGCGCGCGAAGCCTTGCAAGGACAGGCCGCGGCTGCGGACCGGCCCCTGGCCGCCGCCACAGACACCGGTCGAGAGTGGCCCGAGAACACCGTTGCGGCCCTGCCCGCAGCGCCGCGTCCCGTTCAGGCAGTTCAGGCGGTCGATGCCGAACGGCTGCGCCGGCGGGAGGCCACGACAGCTGAGAAGCCGAATCTGCCCGCTCGCCTCGGAGAGAGCTATCGGCGCGGCAATCTGTTCCTGCTGCCCGCCGCCGATGAGGCGGAGGTTCCGGAGGGCGATGAGCATGATCCAGTCTGAGCCTGCCGGTCAGCCGGTCAGCCCGTTCGTGCTTCCGGTGGCGCAGCCGCTGGATCGGGAAACCCTTGCGGGCTGGCAGCGGTATCGGCTTACCCGGGCGTCGTTCCAGCCGGCGCCGCGGCTGACGCTGGCCGACTATCGCCGGTTGAGCCCGCGCCGCAGGCGCTGCATGATCTGCACCGCACTGCCACGCACGTCAACCTGCCGTTGCTGGAGACGCCGATGAGCGCGGCCGTTGACCGGCTGATGCGCTTTCGGATGCAGAACAACGCGTTGAAGACCAAGGCGAGTACGCAGTCCGGGCTGATGGTCTCCGGCGGCGGATTCCAGGGCAAGACAGAGACGGTCTGCGACTGCGAGGCCGCGTTCGAGGACTTCCTGCGCGATCTGCACGCGCCCATCGCCTACGTCCAGACGCCCGTGACGGCCAAGCCCAAGAGCGTCTGCGAGGCCATCCTCGACTTCTTCGGCGCCCCGATCGCCCCGGGCTGTCGGCGACTCTGCCACAGCTCTGCCGGCTGGTCCGCGCGTCACTGCGCGACCATGGCACCCGTGTGCTGATCCTGGACGACGTGACCCGGTTGAAGATGCACCGCGAGGCCGATCAGGACGCCCTGGACCTGATGCGCGGACTGATGAGCATGAACGTCACCCTCGTCCTGGTGGGTGTCGGCATCCGGCAATCCGGGCTGCTGACCGGCGGGCACTACGACGCGGCCTCCGGCCAATGGCGCTTCCTGCCCCGGAAAGACGGCAAGAGCTACTTCAACGACGAGGCGGGAACGCAGACCGATCGGCGCTTCGATCTGATCGACCTCGATCCGTTCCGCTACGACACCCCGGCCAGGATCGCCGCCTGGACCACCCATCTGGCTGGCCTCGAGGATTGCCTGCGCCTGTTCCGCGCCGAGCCCGGCATGCTGACCACCGGCGACATGCCGGAATACCTGTTCCGCCGCATCCAGGGAGTCGTCGGCCTCCTGGAACGGCTCATCGAGGACGGATGCGCCGCCGCGATCGACAACGGTACCGAGAAGCTCACCGTCAGCCTCCTGGACGACATTCACATCGACCTGCGTGACGTCCCTGGACGCGACCCGCAAGCCGGAGAGATTCCCGAGGTCCCCCAGCCGCCCCGGCCTGCACCGGCGTCCAAGCGCGGCCGCAACACGGTCTTCGACGATCGTGGGCCGGCCAGCAGTTCCTCAGCGAGCTAAGACAGGGGACAACATGGACGTTCTCCCCCTCCCCCGAAGTCTGGACCCGCTGCCCGGCGAATCGCTGCGCGGCTATGTCCTGCGGCTGTCCTACCGGCTGGAGATCTCCCCCGCCCAGCTCACCGTTTTGACCGGACTCATTCCGGCCGTCAGGCGGCTCGGCCTCCCAGCTCACCTTCCGCATCAGATCCCCAGCCGCAGGCTCGCCTTCTTCGACGATGCTGCCGCTCTCGGCGTCTTCGCCGAAAGCACCCGTATGACCAGGCAAGAAGCCGAGAATCTGCAGATGAGGTCCTTCTCTGCTCTCCAGCTCCCCGACCGCGGCAAGGGCGCCTCTGACGATCTCCGCCGCGCTGCCTTCGAGACCCCGTGGGTCTTCACCGCTGCCAGCCGCTGGTGCCCGCAATGCCTGGCTGGCGACGGGAGTCCCATCCAGACGGAGTTCGGCGGCTCTTGGCGCAAGCAGTGGCACCTGCCGGTGGTCTTCATCTGCCCAGAGCACATGACGGTCCTCGCCGCCCGCTGCGGCGTCTGCGGACACACCACCAGCGCGCAGTCCCCGCCCTGACCGGTCGGCCGGGCCACCGACCCGAGCCTGCACCCCCTGCGATGCCGCGCCACCGTCGCAACCGTCCCGCAGAAGGTCCCTTACTCGCTCCGGCCACGCACGCCGGCCTGCGCGGCGACACTGACCGACCTGGCAACGCCGCCCTTGGAAGTCGCTGACCTGCGCCGCCTGCTCAAGCTGCAGACCCGGCTCCTACAGCACATCGAACCCGGGCAGCCGACGACAGAACCACCCACCGTGCTGGGCCGGGCCGTCGACCCCCTGCAATACCTCACCGACACCGCCCTCACCGCCGGCCTGATCCTGCTCTCCTGGCCGGCGACGCGGCGGCTCTGCCCCTCCCGCACGCTCGCCGCAGCGATCGACACCGAAGTGGAGCTGCGCCTCCGGCAGTCGGACGCCTCGTCCGCAGCGGCCAGGCGAGGTTTCCGCTCTCCCTGGGCCGCCCCGCCGACCGACGCCCTGGCCTGCGCCGCGCTGCTCTGCATCACGCACAAACTGCTCGGCAAACCGTCCCCCGACAGCGCCCGGGACACCTTCCAAGAGCTCATCGACCGCGCCAAGCACGACCCGCGGACGGCCAACGCCATCCGCACCAGCCACGGAGCTCCAGCACGCTCGCCGAGGTCTTCCGACGCACTCCGATGCGAGGCACCATGAACCCACCACCACCTCCTCCACGCGCCCGATCGGCCACATCCCCACTGACCGGCCTGGAACTGCTCACCGACCGCTACGCCAGGGGACCGGCAGCGCTGGCCTGGCACGAACGCGGTGAACTCCTTCCCCTGGAAGACGCCCTGGCCGCCGCCCGCGCAGACCCGAGCCCCACACCGGATGTCGCGATCGCGCTCGTGAAGCTGACCATGGAACGCACGAAACGCATCCTCCGTGAGCTGGACAGGGACGAGTACGAAGCGCTCACCATCGCGCGGAACCTGCCCAAGCCGGTGAGCTGGGCCGAGCTCGGCGCAACCGTCGGCATGTCCACCCAGGGCATCCACCAGCAATACGCACGCCAGCAACTCTTTGTCACCCGAAGCTATCGCCGGACGGTCTAGTTACCAGGCGCCGTCGACAGCTCCCGTTCAGCGAGAAACTCATCCAGCAGCGTGAAGAGGACCTCGATAACCTTGGCTTCCTCTTCGCGGGACAGATCCCACCGCTCCCACCCATCAGGGAGAGCGATATGACGCACTTGGCCATGCCAGCCGTGGTTGCAGTCCTGTCCTCGCCGAGCTACCAGCCACTCCCGCCAGCCACGCAGGCCAGGACCTCCATGCCGCAGCGCGTGCTGATCATAGCCGTCCAGAAACCCTTCCACCCCAGCGAGTCTCGACCCCGCCACGAACATGCCCAACCGCTTGGCCACGAAGGCGAAGTACTCGCGTTCAGTCATTGCCGCCACGTCCGTCGTCACCGATTCGCCTCCCGACGCCACCGCCAACCTGATCTTGGTGACAAGTATGGCTGGGATGTGACAACTATCTCTGGTGTCTGGACGCAGCGAAGTTGACAGTAGGCACTGCGTTTGACCTGGGCATTGTCAGTTAGATGGATATCGAAATACCCGCGTCTATGGCATCGAAGTTGACAGTATGGAGCCGAAGATCAACTGCTATGCCCGCACTCGCTGATGCCGGGGTCGAATGCCTTCGTCGAACCACCGACCTGGCCGGTGTCATAGAGATGAGCATCTGGTTGGAGCGTCCGAGCGGAATTCGAGATGGCAGTGCGATCCGCTTGCGGTTCGAGGTTGTTGCTTCCCTTGCGTGTCAGGCGCCGCCGGTTGCGTGAAGGGGTTTGCTGCTTCGAGGCATGAGGCAGAGTGTGAGCAGGGCGGACATGAGGGTCAGGGTGCACGCCGAGTTGAGCGCTAAGGGGAGAGCGGTCAGTTGGCTCATGGCGGGTCCGGCGAAAGCTCCGGCCATGCTTGTTGCGGCTTCGATGGTGAGGAAGGCCGAGCTGACACGGCCGAGGAGCGGCTTGGGGGTGGCGCGTTGCAGCCAGGTCTGGGTGACGACCACAACGGTGACTCCCGGCAGGCCCAGGAGCACCGCTGCGGTCAGCGCGATGGGGAGCGACGAGGCGTTGAACATGAGGAAGAACGCGCCGGCGACGAGTGCCTGGCTGAGGGCGAGCGTTGTTCTGGCGGAGGAGCGATCGATGAGCTTGCGGCTGATGGGGGCGCCCAGGAGGAAGCCGAGGCCCAACGCGGACAGCAGGTAGCCGACCTGGAGGCTTCCTCCCAGGTTCGTCACGGCAAAGGGTATGAGCAGGGCGGTGAGTGCGGCGTTCGCGAGCAGGTAAACGCTGTTCGTGGCCAGCAGTGCTCGGGTTGTTGAGGCTCGCCGGAGGTGTCGCAGTCCCCGGATGAGGTCAGCGAGCACGTTTTGGGCGCGGCTGTGAGCGCGGGATCGTGTTGTGGTTCGGGCGATGGCTATCGCGGACAGAAGGCTGGCGGTGATTGCGGCGCCGATGACGACGTCGATGCCGGAGGTGGCGAAGAGCAGGCCACCGATCGGTGGGGCGCTGAGCCCCACCACTCCGGTGGTGAAGGCGCCGAGGGCGTTCGCGCTGCTGAGTAGCGGGCCGGTGCCCACGATGGCGGGGGTGTGCGCTTGGGCGGCGGGGCGGAAAATCACCGTAGCGGTGCCCTGGCCGAGCATCGCTGCATAGATGAGCCAGATCGTCTCGGGTGTTTGGGCCAGGAGCGCAATCGAGATTGCGAGGGCGTGGATGAGGTCGGTGGTGATCATGATCCGGGGCCGGTCCCATCGATCGGCCACGACCCCGGCAAAGGGTCCCAGGAGCAATGCGGGCAGATATCTGAAGGCCAAGCTGAGGCCGGTCGCGAGCACTGAGCCGGTGACGGCGTAGATGTGTGCGGGAATCGCGACGTCAAGCAGGCCCGTGCCAAGGGCGGCGATGGATCGTGCGGTCCAGAGCAGTCGAAAATCTCGCACGCGTAAGGCCTGCAGCATGGTCCCCTCCGAATTATTCTCTCAAGAGAGAAGCGCAGGCTGTTCTATTCTGTCAAGATAGTTCTATGGATCATGTCGAACTTGGCCGGCGACTGCGGAGTCGCCGTGCCGCTCTTGGCCGGACGGTCGCCTCGGTGGCCACGGAGGCTGGAGTCTCGGTGCCCTATGTGGCGAATCTGGAGAACGGCCGCGGTAACCCGACAATCGCCGTACTCAATCGACTGGCTGACGCGCTGGGAACCCGTCTGGTGATCGATCTTGCTGACCCGACCGCGGATCCGGCGATCGCGGCTCTGCCGCCGTCGCTGGTGGACTTCTCACAAACTCGCCGTTTTCGGCGCGAAGTCGTCCAGCTCGCCACTGTGCTCGAACAGGACCAGCAAATGGTCCGCGCCATGCTCGTCGACACCCTGGCGGCTGTTGCCAGTGCGCTCCGGCGAGACCTGCGGGAGGCCGATTGGCAGCGATTGCTTGATGCGACGGTACTGATCTTGGCTCATCCATCACAGTGACGGCCAAGGACCGCGTGAGAGTCCCGCCCTCGACTCTCCAGACGACGAGCTATCTCACGGGCGGATGGCATGGCAGGGCGTGACGGTCTCCCAGGGGCGTAGCCCTTCGCCGGCCAGGAGCAGCGCGGCTTCGGGCAGGTCGAGGTCTTCGGCGGTTTCGGCTGGGTGCAGGTGGTGAGGCTGACCGGGTTCCCAGAGAGGGAGTGGTTTGAGCTGGTCGCGGTAGAGGCTGTTGAATTTGAGGTGGTTGAGGATCCGGTTGGTGACCACAGTGGGGTGGTAGTCGTCGCAGTATTCGTGCCAGAGGGTGCCGGCCCAGGGGTCGTAGCGGCGTTGGTCCATGAAGTAGCGCAGCGCGTCCAGTGGGCTGCCGGTGAAGCCGAGTTCGTCGATGATGAGCATCGCCGCGGCGCTGAGCAGCGGGCCGGGCTGATATGCGAGCAGGTCGCCGCAGCGTTCGCGGGCGGTGGGTCCGGCGGTGAGGGCCAGTTGGTCGCGCAGGTGGCAGAACTCGTGGAAGGTCCACCACAGATGGGTGTCGGTGTCGGCGGGGAGCATCTCCGGGGTGCCGAGATAGATCGCCAGGCGGAACAGCAACTCATAAAGGTCCCAGAAAGTCTTGACGGGTTCGATGGGGCCATCGCGGGGGCGGCGTAGCCGAGCCAGGAGGTCCTGCTGGACGCGCAGTAGTCGCTCGCTTCCGATCGGCCGGCAGGGGAGCCGGGCGAGTTGCTGCCGGCAGTTGCGGGCGCCGATGATGCGTCCTTGCGGGCCGAACGGTCCGTTGCATTCGCGCCGGTAGCGCGGGGTGTCGCCGACGCTGATCCGGGTGTGGCAACTCGGGCACCAGCCGGTCAGATAGACGCGGTGCTCGGGGCAGATCACGCAGGGCAGCAGGTGCCAGGCGACGCGCCAGATCGGGTCGGGCCCGGCCAGGCAGCGGGGGCAGACGGCGGCGGTGTCGGCGCGCCAGGGCCAGGGCCGGCTGCTGGTGGTGCCGGTCCAGCTGTAGGTGATGAACTGGCCGCCCTGACCGGACAAGGCCATGCGCATCATGGCGCGGGCGCGCAGCCCGGTGGCGTCGCGCAGGTTCTCGAAGACGTACTCGCCGTCGAAGATGGTCAGGAAGTCCTCACCCAGGGTGTAGCGCAGCGGGGTGTAGGGAGGCAGGCCGAGCAGGGACGCGACGGTGTCGCGGTGGCTGTGCTGCGCTTCGACCAGGCGGAAGAACCAGGAGTGGAAGGCCTCACCGTCGGCCGGTGGAGGCACCAGGGCCAGCCGGCGCGGCGGCGGCCGGTCCGGTTGCCGCTCCTCAAGTTCGGGGTAGTGCTGGATCATCCGGTGCTCGCGTCCTGGCCGGAGGCGGGCGGGGCTTTCTTGGTGCGGCGCCGTGTGGCGGCCTGGCGGCGGGCTGTGGTTTTGGCGTAGTCGACCTCGTCGTCGTGGCCGAGCACCACGCTGTCGAGGACGTAGCGGGTGAGCGCTTCGACGCCGGTGTCCATCGCCGTGTGAGCAGCCTCTTTGAACAGCATGCCCAGCCCGCCGATGTAGCCGGAGGTGCGTTCGTGCAGGTAACGCCAGTGGTGCAGAGTCAGATCGCCGGGTGGATGATCGAGCAGGATCAGGTTGCTCTCGAAGTGACGCACCAGCGACATCCAGGTGCGCTGCTGCTCCCGGGTGGCGATCGGAAACGGGGCCAGATGCTGCAGGTCGGCGAAGCGGGAACCAAACTGGCCGGCCCGCCCGCGCTCCTGTCCCTGCACAGCGCTGCCTGCCTTGCCCGGTCGGGTGCGGGGCGGGGCGCCGTCGGTGAACAGGTTGCCCTGCTCCAGCAGGATCCCGGCGCCGACGATGGTGACCGCGGCGTGGTTGGCCAGGTTCTTGATGTGGTCGTTGGTCTCCTGACCGCCGTCGCGGATCTTGTCCAGCATGTGCAGGTCGTCCAGGAGCAGCAGTTCAGTGCCGCAGGCCTCGATCGCGTCCAGCACGGGATCGGTGAGGGTTCACTTCGTCGCGGTCCGGCCGGGGTTCGGGACATGCAGGAACTTGCCGATGGCCTGCGACAGCATGCCGGCGGTCGCGCCGGTGCTGGCGCTGACATAGATCACCGGAACCCGATCGCCGAGAAAGTCCCCGCGGAAATCGGCCGGTGACACCCCCGGGTCGGGGGCCAGGTCGGGGTGGCGGCGCCACCAGTCCAGCTCGCACTCCTTGCCGATCAGCTTGAGCAGCGACGTCTTGCCGCAGTGCCCGGGCCCGTTGATGATCGCGCTGTGGAAGGTGGCGTCCTGGCTGTAGCGGCCTTGGGTCAGCTTCGGCTTCAGCGCGGCCAGCACCCGCAGGACCTGCGGATGCTTGAGGAACGGCGGGTTGGCGTTGCAGCTCCGGCGCATCTCATCGAACGGCTCCTGCCGGTCGGCGGCCCAGCTGTCGTACTCGCCTCTGCTGACCGGCTCCGGCCGGGGCGGCGCCGGGCGGGCGCAGAACTCGCGCCACTGCTCCTTGGTGCGTGGCTGCGCGACACGTTTCCTCATGCGCTGCCCGGACCCCGCCCACCGGGATCCCAGATCTCGAACTCCTCCAGCTCGGACAGGTCCACCACCTCGTCCTGCGCCGGATCCTCCTCGCCAGCGGGCGGGACCAAACTCAGCGCCGGAGGCGGCTCCTCGGGCTCACCGAACTGGAGACGAGCTTGATCCCGCTTGATGGCGCGCATGTCCTCGCGGGCCCGCACCAGCTCGCGGCGGCTGCGCGCGGTCGCCGACTCCGACGAATCCATCCGGCGCTGCAGATCCACCAGCTCCTCGGCGATTTGCTGCTGGCTCGGCTCCCGCAACCCGCCGTCGCGCAGCAGCTTGCGGGCCTCTTGAAGCATCCGCGTGGTGAACGGGACGGCCGGATCCGGCAGATGCGTCCAGAACAGCACCCGCCAGGCGCCTTCGAGGAAGATGAACACCCGGCTGGGATCGCCCGGGTTGTAGCGGATCGGCCACTTCCGGCCCTTGCCCGGGACCGGCGAGAGCGCCCGCCGATAGCCGCCCAGGATCGGATCGTCATAGAGGAGGTAGTCGAGCTGGATCCCCTCCGGGCGGATCGTCCGGTACTCGATCGGCAGCCGCTTGCAGTAGTGATGCGATTGCGGCGGGCAGACGATGTAGCCGTAGCGGGCCACCATCAGGCCATAAGCCTGATTCGGCGACATCTCCAGCTCCGGGAACCCGGCGACGACCAGCCCCGAATGCACCCGCCGCTGATAGATGGCCACCGCGTACTCGGCGAAGAACTCCTGCAGGTCCTCAAGGCTCCACCGGGCGGCGTGCTCCACCAGCCGGCCCCGGGTGGAGGTGTCGGAGCCCTTGTAACCGGCGACGTGCTTGGCGAAATCTTCACGGATGGTGCCGAAGGCGCGTTCGATGTTGGCCTTGGATTACGCCGTCGATTACACCCGATGGCGACGATCAGTACCGACGCGTTCGGGTGACCCACCCGTTTCATCCGCTGTCCGGGCGCGACTT